>CAVCDT010000034.1:0-20517 GCA_963600995.1 Akkermansia muciniphila
CGGCTAAGCTCATATGGGGAAATCTCTCGCGCAAGCTCTTGAGGGCGCCGCGGTTATGCACATGCCCCTTGAGGCACAGGAAACTCTGCACGATAAGGACGCTGCGGACACCTTTCGCCTCGAGGTTTTCCAGTTGCGGCAGATAATGCGCGACATCGCTGTACCAGGTATAGAGGTCGGGGAGTATCGGTTTAACGCCGCGAGAGCGCACGAAATCGAATATGCCCTGGTTGGCTCTGCGGTCGAAGAGCAGAAGCGGGTTAGCGCAGATGCCGATTCTCTGCGTGTCTTGGCTGGCAGCACTGTGCTCAACGCCGGCGTTGAAGGCACCGCAGTCGTTTGCGAGAGCGAACAGGGAACTGGCCTCTTCCTGGCTAGCGGGCCAGTCGCTTACCCACTCGACGATGTTGTCGCATCCTGCGAGCGTAACGAAGTGCTGTACTGACTCGAGAACACAGCCCTCGCAAGGGAGCGGGACCTCGATCCTCGCTGCAGGGTTTTCCTTTGATTTGCGCACTGCGTAAGCCGCGAGCAGGCATGCCGTCGAGCAGAGGTCGCTGGGATAGTCGCTCATCGCTGACGCCACATCGGCGTCTGAGAGTCCGTCGAAGGCAACTGACGGAGCGTTTGCGTCATAGCAGGGCGCAAGGTCGACTTCGAGAACGGGGGCCTTGGTCAAGGCGCGGTCTTTCTGTGCGGTATCGGCTTGCGCTCTCTGCGCCAGGGACACATCGTCCGCAGAAACCTTAGCTCCGTGTGGCCCTGCAGCAGTATCTACTTTTGCGGCCCCATAACTACCACAGGCATTCGCTTGGACATGCGTGCCCTTGCCGCAGCTTGGAGCCTCCTCTGCGAGCTCTGCGGCACGGCGGTTCTTGATGGCGTCGGCAAGAGCCCTCACGCGCAAGCGCGTATGACGTGCATCGCTTTTCTCATCAAGTTTGATGAGTGTGAAGGGGCGGTTGTTCTTTTGGAGCATGCGCTGAGCGTCGACATGGCTCACCGCGTCCATCCCGCAGCCGAAGCTCTGCAAGAAGACGCAGTCGAGCTGTGGGTCGCTTGCCGCAAGCGCGGCAAAACCCAAGACACGCTTGGCGGCCATCCAGGTTCTGCGACGGTCGACGGTATGGTCGATGAAGGGACGGCGCGCCTTGCGCGCGAGGCGGCTCACGCCCAAGGGGGCGAGCACGGCAAAGCCCTCATCGGCTAGAACAGCATCGATATCCCCCAAGAGTTCGGGGTCGGTATGATACGAGCGCCCCGACAAGACGATACCGTGCCTTGAGGGGGTGGCATGGACCCAGTCGAGGGCATCTTGCGCCGCCCCCTCGACACGGGCCACGAAGGCGTTGTAGGCAGCCTGGCCAGCGCGAACAGCATCCTCGAGCTCCCCTTGGGAAAGCCGGTCGCCTTCTGGGAGAAGGTTTTCAAGACACCCCCTGAGGGATTCGGCACAGACGAGGCGCGCGCCCATGGCCCTCGGTGAGAAATTGCCGAGCTTAGGCACCAAAACAGGGATGCTCAGAGCAGATCGCATCGCATCGGGTAGGGTCCCTTGGTACTCGCGCGTAACGGTGCACATGCCGGCCTCATCGCTGCTCGGGCATAAAACGCAGGTAGCTCCGGCTGCTGCCACCTGCAAGACGCGCTTGTGCACGAGCTGTGCTGGCAAGCAGACGGTATCGCTGGCAAGCGTCTGGGCAACGCTGCTCCTGGTGACGGGCTTGGCGCAATCCGAGGCAACGACAACCCCGAAGCCCAGATGAGCCAAGCAGGTATGCCAGAAGGGGAGGGCCTCGTAGTCGTTGAGTGCGTTGACAATACCAACTTTGATCGAGGCTCTTTTCCCACGGCCGGCAACACCCTTGTAGCTGGCGAGCAGCCGCTGCTGGAACGCGACCGTGTTGGGAGCCTGCCTGTCATCGCCGCAATCTGCAAAGTCCAAGGTGCATTCTGTCTTCGAGTCCTTTGCAAGCTCGCCTGTTTGCCCTGCACCGGCGAGCTGCGCGGCATGCGCAGCGTCGAGACCCAGAAGCGCCGCTCCTATGGCGCCCATGAGCTGGGAGCAGGCAGGGCGCACCACGCTGCGGCCTAGCTCTGCCTCGAAGGCAGCAAGCACGGCATCGCTTTGGAAGGCCCCTCCCTGGACGACGATTCTGTTTCCCAGAGTACCCATGCGCCTTGGGCCTATAAGCCTGAGCAAGGCGTTTCGCGCAACGGAATACGCGGCTCCGGCGGCGATATCGCCTTGGTTGGCGCCCTGCTCTTGAGCCTGGCGTATGCGCGACCTCATGAAGACCGTGCAGCGCGTTCCCAGGTCGACAGGAGACAGCGCGGCGCAAGCGAGGGCATCGAAATCAGCGAGCGGCACTTGCAGGGCGGCTGCTGCGTTGGCGATGAACGCCCCGCATCCGCTGGAGCAGGACTCGTTCACGGCGATGTCTTCGAGCTTCGCGTCCTTGACCCACATCGCCTTCATGTCCTGCCCTCCGATATCGAGCACGAAGCTCGTATCAGGGCACAGCTCGACTGCCGCGCGCAGATGGGCGCTCGTCTCGGGAACGACCGAGTACGAAGAACACACGGCCGTTACCTCGTCTTCCCCATAGCCGCATGAGACGACAGAGGCAACGTCTTCGATCCCCCTGCCGCAAGCCTGCAACTCATCAGCAAGCTCTTGCCAAAAGTGTTCTGCCGTTCGAGCCGGTTGCTTGGGCGAAAGCTCGTAGCGCGAGAAGACGAGGCACGAGCTGGAGTCAACTACAGCGAGTTTTGCGGAGCTCGAACCCAAGTCGAATCCAGCGTAAAGCGGGAAAGCGGCCCCATGCAAAGATGCGGCAGGTATGGTGACCTGAGACGTTGCGCCAACTTGAGGCAGGGCATCAAGCGAGCTGGCTCCACCGTTGAAGCTTCCCATGGCGGCCTGCAACGCACCCCTGCATAAGGCGATCATGCTCTCTTGCGCATCGCATGCGGCAAGGGCAGCCCCGTATGCGCAGAAGAGTTGAGCGCCATCGGGCTTGAGCACTTGATTGGCAGCGAGGCCGAGTCTCTCCGCAAAATACCCCACCAGGTTGGGCAGGTGCTCGAAGGGGCCTCCCAGAAACATCACCCTGCCGGAGAGCTTCCTTCCCAAGCACAAGGTTGCAAGCGTCTGGTCCACCACAGCCGCGTAAACGCTGGCAGCGATATCAGCATGGCGGGCATCTGAGTTGACAAGCGGTTTGAGGTCGCGCAGGGCGAACACGGCGCAGCGCGAAGCAACCTGATACCGAGGAGTGCCCGAACCCGCGAGCTTATCCAGCCCAGCCATGTTGACGCCGAGCAGGTCTGCCACATCCTCCAAGAAAGAACCCGTGCCCCCTGCGCAGCTCGTGTTCATGCGCTGCTCGAGAGACTCGGAGAAATACACCGCCTTGGAGTCCTCTCCGCCCATCTCCACAGCGGCATCTACGACAAAGCCCCTGTAGGCGATGGCGCGACGCAAGGCGGCAACCTCCTGCACGAAGGTCATCCCGCAGGCCGCCGAAAGCCCCATGGCGCCGGACCCGGTGAAGGCGAGCTTGCAGGGAACATCGCCAAAACGCCCCTCGAGCATATCCAGGAGGCGCCCCAGCGCTTGAAAGATGCGCGAGCTGTGAACCTCGCAGTTTTCAAGCACCGGAGCAAGCGATTTGGAAGCGGCAACGCCCTGACCGGCCACGTTGTCATCCGCATCCTGCAGAACACAGGCCTTGATGGTCTTCGAGCCGATATCTATCCCTATAGAGAGCATGTCGCACCTTTGCTTCGAACGCGTAATCTTGAACCCGGCAAAGTATAGAACAAGCTTCTGCTAGCCACGGTGCGCTGGACAGCGTACAATTGTTCGTAACATGAGAAACGCGTAGTGCGCCAACTTATCGCATTGCGAGCAAGATGGCACTGGAGGGAAAACAGTCTGGTCAAGGCACAACCAGATATGGAGGAGGCCGCCATGTACGTCACCGAGTACCAAACGCCTATCATCGGCAAGCTTATCCTCGCAAGCGAGGGGGAGGGGCTCAGGGATTGCTACTTCGAGCACGACCGCTATTTCAGCCGTGAGGTGAGCGAAAACGGCAAGCGCGATGACAAGCTTGCGGCCTTTGCGCCTGTGCGCGAGTGGCTCGACAGGTACTTTGCAGGAGAGAAACCATCTCCGCGCGAGCTTTTGCTCATACCCCAAGGTACGGATTTCCAGATGCGTGTCAGGCAGGCGATGATTGACATCCCCTACGGCCAGCTGAGTACCTATGGGCGCATCGCCGCAAGCATCGAGGAGTCTACGGGCAAGAGGAGCAGTGCAAGGGCGGTGGGGGGCGCTGTCGGGCACAACCCGCTGTGCCTGATCGTGCCCTGTCATCGCGTGGTGGGCTCCAACGGCAGTCTCACGGGCTTTGGCGGAGGTCTCGAGACCAAGGTCAAGCTACTTGAGCACGAAGGTGCCCCTATGGAGCGCCTTGCCATGCCCAAGTACGTCCCGGCTTGGAACGACGCCATCGACGCCAAGAACCGCATGTAGAACCGCAACGAGACGCTTGGGACCCCGCTTTTATCCGCCCTTTTGGCTACAAGCTCAAGAAGAGCTCGTGCACGGTAGCAGAGCTGTCGAGCTCCGGGTGAAACGACAGGCCCAGCTGGTTTCCATAGCGCACAGCGACGGTCTGTCCCTCGACACGCGAGAGGACCTCAACTCCGTCTTGCACCTGCGTCACAAACGGCGCGCGGATAAAGGTCATGGGGATATCACCCGCATCCCCAAAGGGTGCCTGGGTCTTGAAGCTTCCCAGCTGCCTGCCGTAGGCGTTGCGCCGCACGGTCACCGGCAGCGTGGCTATCCACGTCGAGTTGTGCTGCTCGTCGACGCTCGAGCCGTCGCCGTTGACGCTGTCGATCGAGTTTGCGAGCAGGATCAATCCGGCGCAGGTGGCAAGAACGGGCATGCCCGCCTCGATGCGCTCGCGCAAGGGGACGAGCATCCCCAAGTCGCGGATGATGCGCCCTTGGGCCGTGCTCTCGCCGCCCGGGAGCACAAGCCTGTCGAAGTCTTGGTCGAGGTCCGACAGCTGCCGCAGCTCGACTACATCGGCTCCAAGCCCTCGCAGCATGGCCTCGTGCTCGGCAAAGGCCCCTTGCACGGCGAGTATGCCAACCTTGTGCAGCGCCATTAGCGGCCGCGCTCTTCCATGATGATCTCGATCTCGTCGGCGTTGATGCCGACCATGGCCTCGCCCAGGTCCTCGGAAAGCTCGGCGATGAGCTTGGCGTCTTGGTAGTTGGCCACAGCCTTGACGATGGCCTCGGCGCGCTTTTGCGGGTTGCCGCTCTTGAATATGCCGCTGCCCACGAAGACACCCTCGGCACCCAGCTGCATCATCAGCGCAGCGTCCGCAGGCGTCGCGATGCCGCCAGCGGCGAAGTTCACCACAGGAAGACGACCGCTGTCGTGCACCTGCGCCAAAAGCTCGACGGGAACGCCCAGCTGCTTCGCCTCCTCGTAGAGCTCGTCGCCACGCAGGGAAGCCACCTTGGAGATTTGCTGGTTGATGAGGCGCATATGGCGCACGGCCTGGACGACGTCGCCTGTGCCCGGCTCGCCCTTGGTGCGGATCATCGTCGCGCCCTCAGCGATGCGGCGCAAGGCCTCGCCCAAATCGCGCGCACCGCATACGAAGGGTACGTCGAAGCCCCTCTTGTCGATATGGAACGTGTCGTCGGCGGGGGTGAGCACCTCGGACTCGTCGATGTAGTCGATCTCTATCGCCTGGAGGATCTGAGCCTCGACAAAATGGCCGATGCGCACCTTTGCCATAACGGGGATGGAGACGGCCTCTTGGATGCCCTTGATCATCTTGGGGTCGCTCATGCGCGAGACGCCGCCCGCCGCGCGGATGTCGGCCGGGATGCGCTCGAGGGCCATGACCGCGCACGCGCCGGCAGCCTCTGCGATACGTGCCTGCTCGGGCGTGGTCACGTCCATGATGACGCCGCCCTTGAGCATCTGGGCGAGCTGCCTGTTGAGGTCGATGCGCTCTTGGTTGTTGCTCATGGAGAACTCCTTTATTCCTAGTTGCCTTGTGGGTATAAGGGAGTTTAGGAGCGTTATGACCATGCGCAAATAACCAGAAGTCGGCAATTAGGCAAAGCCAGTCTAAGGCCAGGTTATGACCAGACTTTGCATGAAGGTCTGTATGAAGCGCCGATGAGGCCTCCCCACTGCAGCCTTGAAGGCAGACAGCGGCCCCGGCTGCAAACGCAATCGAAGCGGAAGGGGTCTAGCCCAGGACCTCTTGCAGCGTCTGGATGAGAACGGGAACCTCGATGGGCTTTGCCAGATGCCCGTCCATCCCCGCGAGCATCGCCTCCTGCTTGTCCTCGGCAAAGGTATTGGCCGTCATGGCGTAGATGGGAACGCTCGCCTTACCGGCATCGGCCAGCGCCCTGATGCAGCGCGTGGACTCGTAGCCGTTCATGATGGGCATCTGGACGTCCATCAAGATCAGACTGAAGAAACCAGCTGGGTGGCTCTCGACCTCGCTTACGGCGTCGGCTCCGTTGACGGAGACGAAGGTCCTCACGCCGACGGATTCGAGGATCTGCACCGTGATCTCGCGGTTGAGCGCGTTGTCCTCGACCACGAGCACGCGCTTGCCGGCAAAGTCCGGCATGTCAGCAGCCAGGGATGACGCGCCATCGGCTTTGAAGGGCTTCTCGAGCATCTCGCGCAGATCCGACATGAAAAGCGGCTTGGAGCAAAACGCCGTGACGCCCGCCTCTCGGGCCTCGTGCTCGATATCGGCCCAGTCGTAGGCGGTGAGGATGATGATGGGCTTGTCGCTTCCCACGGCAGACCTGATGCGGCGCACGCACTCGATGCCGTTCATATCCGGCATGAGCCAGTCGATGATATAAGCGTAGTACTCGTCGTTTTGCTCGGTGGCAAACGCTGCCCTGAACACAGCCTCCTTGCCTGATGTGGTCCAATCGGCCCTCATGCCTATCTGCGTGAGCATCTTGGTCACGCTCGTGCACGTATGCAGGCTGTCGTCCACCACGAGGGCGCGCAGGCCCTGCAGGTCGGCGGGCGGCTCGACCTTGACGGGGTTGTCGCACGTGGCAAAGCGCAGGCTCACCGTGAACTGCGTGCCCTTGCCCACAGCGCTTTCGACTTCTATGGTCCCGCCCATCATATCGACGATGTTCTTGGTGATGGCCATGCCCAAGCCCGTGCCCTGGGTTTTGCCTACCGTGGAGTTGCGCTCGCGCTCGAACGCCTCGAAGACATGGTCCAGAAACTCCGCGGACATGCCGATGCCGTTGTCCTTGACGACGAACTCGTAATCGGCGAACCCGGCCGGAGCCCCCGGTTTCTGCGTGATGCGCAGGCTCACATAACCGCCGGGCTCGGTGAATTTGACGGCGTTGGAGAGCAGGTTGAGGAGCACCTGGTTGAGTCTCAGCCTGTCGCAGATCACATGCTCGTTCTCTATATCCACCGTGTCGATAAAGAAATCGAGCTGCTTGGAGGTGATATCGGCCTGCACGATGGTCTTGAGGTCGTGCATGACGTTTGCGAGGTTGGCCTCGTTTTCCTCGATGTGCATCTTGCCGCTCTCGATGCGGCTCATATCCAAGACATCGTTGATAAGCGACAGCAGATGCCTGGAGGAGGTCTGGATCTTCTGGAGATAGGAGGCCACCTGGCCGGCGTTGTCCAAATGCGTGGCTGCAAGCGACGTGAAGCCGATGATGGCGTTCATAGGCGTGCGGATGTCGTGGCTCATGTTGTTGAGGAAGGTGGTCTTGGCGCGGTTGGAGTGCTCTGCAGCAGCCAAAGCATCGGCGAGCGCGCGGCGGTTGGCCGTCTCCTCTGCTATGACGACGTCGATGTTCTGGAAGCCGCAGACCACGCGTCTGTGGTCGGCAAGGCTCGACATGGGCAAGGGAGCATAGCGGAACTGGTAGTAGTGCGTCTCGCCATCTTGGACGATGCGGTAATGGCCCGCGTACTCCTCGTCCTGGTCCAAGGCGGCGATAACGGTCTCTACGGATAGCGCGACCCTGACCATGTCCTTGTCCTGGGGATGCACGCGATCGCGCACGTAGATGTCGACCAGGTCCTCGTAGTTGTAGCGTTTGTCGAAGCTCCAACCCTCCAACCCCGACAGCGCGTAGCCATCGAGCTTCAAGACGGCGAGGTCTTTGGTATCCAAGTCGACGTAGTAGGCATTGAGATAGCTGCGGCACAAGGCGCTTACAAGGCCGAGCTGCGTATTGGCCCTGTCCAAGAGCTCTCTGAGCTTGGCTTCGTCGTAAACCTGCGTTTGCTCTGCATCCTGGACGACGATGCGCCCGGCGATCTCGTCTGTGATATCAGTGCAGAGCATGAGGCACTTGCCCTTGCTGCCGGACAACTGGGCAAACGACCTCCACGACAGGCGCCACCACCTGTTGTCCTTGAGATGGAAGTCATATGAGAAGCCCTCGCACTCCTCGAGGCGCCGGGCCACGAGGGAAGGGTCGGCGTACTTGAGCCCTTCGAGAGAGTCCTCGCATACCAAGGGGGCAAAACAGCCTTTGAGGTAGGAAGAGTACGACATGCCCTCTCCCGTCTCGCCGTCCTGCGAGGCTTTGATGTTCTCATGCGTGTCTGCAGCGAGGTCTACCACGCAAGCAGAGGCGAGGTTCGAGACAAACGAGTCGAGCAGATCCGTCGTGCGCTGATAGGCCTCGGCCAGGCTCTTGTTGGGAGAGTCTGCTCCGATGGAGAAATTGAGGGCATGGCAGTCGCCGTGACCGGGGACCGGCATGGATACGGCGTCGACAGTGACATAGATGCCGCGCTGAGGGTCGAGATAGGTGTTGGGCCCGCAGACGCCAGCTGCGACGGGACACTGTGGGCAGGGATGGTCGAACCCCATGAGACATTCGTAGCACACGGCTCCGAGCTCGAGCTTGGGATACATCTCCTTGCCCGATCGGTTGAACGAGACGATCCTGTAGTCTTTGTCGATAACGTAGACGCCTGTCTCAGGTGCAGCCAAAATGTCCCTCTTTCAAAGAAGCGATGGGTCCGGCAACCATTGCAGCCAACGGTCGGGCTATGCGCGCAGGCAGAATCCCAAATCCCCGACCTCGATCATTCTATTACGTTAGAAACGCATTAAATGATGTAGAAGGCCCAGCTGTTCTCTGTAAGCCGTTTTCGACCTAGCAGCGGTTTTAGGTAGAATCCCAAACAGGGAAAACGCTTGGAAGAAGCTCGGGGACAAGATGCTATAGAAGCCCCGGAGAAGAGAAGGGATGCCCCTATGAGAAAGATAGACGCAACAGCAGCGGTAGCGTTGGCCATATGCCTGTGCGCTGCAGGGCAGGGTACGGCTTTCGCAAGCGATGAAGCAGGTGCAATCGCAAGCGCACAGCAATGCGACCAGACTCAGCAGGCTGCGAGCGACGCCGCCGATAACGCAGGTGACAGCGATGGCTCCTCTGATGATGCGAGCACCGATGACGGTATCATCCGCAAGACCAAGTCGATCACCATGCACGTCAACGCTGTGAGAAGCATCGAGGTCGTCGACAAGAGCACGGGCTACCAGATCGTCGAGAGCCACAAGTGGCGCTCGAGCGACAAAAGCGTGGCCAAGGTGAGCAAAGACGGGCTGGTCACAGCGAAGAAACGCGGTAATGCGACCATCACCTACAAAAGCGCCACGAGGCTTCTCACCTACAAGCTCACCGTCAAGAAGAGCAACTTCAAGCCCGTCCCCATGACAAAGCTCGCCTGCTACAAGAGCTATCGCGCAAAATACATGAGCGCAGCACAGTTCAAGAAAGCCTACAAGAAGGCCCTCAAGCTCGTGAGACCCGCCGGGGATATGAGCAAGAAGAACAAGCTCAACTACGTCACCTGGACCTTGCGCAGCTACTTCGACAACGGCGGTTCGTACTCGACGAGCAGCGCGCATTACAACGACCCCTACGGCTATTTTGTCAAGCGCAGCGCATCATGCGCCGGCTGCGCGCGTGCGACGGGGCTTGCCCTCAATATCTTGGGGATCAAGTTCGAGCATGTGAACGAGAACCAATGGACGCACCAATGGTGCCGCGTGAAGGTGGGCAAGAGCTACTGGATCGCAGACCCCTATGGGCTGTACTGCGGCAAGGAGCCCGCAAAGCGCAAGCACCCCTATCTCTAAGCCTGCGCAAGCGATCACAGGCGGCGTGCAGGACGGAAGGCGGCCTCACTGCAAAATCCTGCCGCCGCCCATGCAAAGTCTTTGCAAAGCCTGCAGCCCTATCGCCTCAGCGCATACGCGAATGCCTAGGATGATAGGCTGTTGTGTACGCATGAGATGGGGATGGAGCCTATGTCAAACTACGGCGTTATAGACTTGGGATCTAACTCGATACGCCTTGTCGTCTACGATGTCAAAGACAACTGGGACGGCAGCCGCCCGGTTAGCAGCAAGGTCATCAGAAGCATCATGAACGACAAGGTCATGGCCGGGCTTTCCGCCTATGTCAAGGGAGGGGAGTTCACCGGGCAGGGCATCGTCAAAGCCATCGACGTCCTCAAAGGACATCTCAAACGCGCGCGCTACTTCGACTGCGAGCGCATCGACATCTTCGCCACCGCCGTGCTCAGGAACTGCCTTAACTCCAAGGCGGCGATCGCCGTCATAGAGAGCTCTGTCAACGCAGGCATAACCCTGCTCTCTGCACAGGAGGAGGCCCACCTGAGCTTCGTGGGGGCGAGCTGCGACAAGGCCATCGACAACGGCGTGATGATCGACTTGGGCGGAGGCTCGCTCGAGCTGGTGCGCATCGAGTGCGGCACAGACCTCGAGGGCATATCCATCCCGCAGGGGTCGCTTTCCTCGTATGCGCAGTTCGTCGAGTTCGTCATCCCCCAGAAAACGGAAGCCGCTGCCATCCGCGCCTCCTTCGAGAACCTCGCTGCCAACGTCGAGGACTTCGACGCCTTCAGCTGCCCAAGGCTCTATGCCGTAGGCGGCAGCGCCCGCGCGGCGGCCAAGCTCTATGCGGCAGCGCAAGGCTTGTCGGAGCGCCCCAAGATCCTCACCCAAGCGCACTTGAACTACCTGGTCAACACATTGCTGTCAGACCCGGCGCTCTTCTCGCACCTTGCAAGTCGCGCAGTGCCCGAGCGCATCCACACCGTGGGACCGGGCTGCATCATCCTAAGCGAGCTCATGTCAAGGCTCGGTGCGCAGACCCTCGAGCTATGCAAGAGGGGCGTGCGCGAGGGATATCTCATAGAGCGAATGCTTAACAAATAGAAACTTATACTCGGAAGGCTACAATTAGCCTCTAGATAGATATAGCATCTGGTTAGCATGCAGGGAACATGCGCAATCCAGGTACAGGGAAGGACGAGACATGACGAGCGACAAAGCAACCAAGGCGCTTGACAAAGCGTCGTTGGAGACCATCCCGTATATGCAGAACCGCGAGCTGTCATGGCTCGACTTCGACCTGCGCGTGCTCGACCAAGGCGCCGACGAGAGCGTCCCCTTGCTGCAGCGCCTCAACTTCGTGTCGATCTTCTGGAGCAATCTCCAGGAGTTCTTCATGGTGCGCGTCGGCAGCCTCACGGACCTCTGCCTCGTAAAGAAGCCCATCATCGACTACAAGTCCAAGATGACCCCGGCCGAGCAGCTCAAGGCCATCTACAAGAAATGCCATGAGATCTACCCGCGCTACGAGGAGACCTTCGAGACCACACGCAAGCTCCTCGAGAAGCAGGGCGTGGTCCATCTGCGACCCGAGGACCTGAGCGCCCAGCAGGCGGATTTCGTCAAGGAGTACGCGCAGGCGAGCATCCTGCCCTTCTTGTCCCCGCAGATCATCAACTCGCGTCATCCTTTCCCGCATCTGGAAAACGGCGGGCTCTACATCGTCGTGCGCCTCGACGAGCAAGCCTCATCCCAGCAGCTCGAGGCCAAGGACAAGCGCAAGGGAAAGAAGGGCGAAAAGAAGGGCGACGCGCATGAGACGCTCAATGTGGGCGCCCAAGGCGCGATGCTCGGGCTGATCCCCCTGCCGCGCCAATGCAAGCGCGTTATCAAGCTACCCGGCGACGGCTTGAGCTACATCCTGCTCGAGCATGTGATCGAGATGCTCGCAAGCGAGGTCTTCTCGATGTACTCCGTCAAGCACACCAACGTCATCTGCGTGACACGCAACGCGGATATCGACGTCATCGAATCAACCGACGAGTACGACGACGACTACCGCGAGCACATGAAGCGCATCCTCAAGAAGCGCGGCAGGCTCGCACCGGTGCGCTTGGAGTGCGAGCGCGAGCTCTCGAGCGCGTTGTACCCCATGCTCCTCAAGGCGCTGGGGCTCAAGAAGTCGCAGGTGTTCGTCACCAGCGTGCCGCTTGACCTGAGCTACACCTGGGGCTTGGGCAGCATGATCCCCGCAGCGGCCAAGGAGACCCTCGACTACGCGCCGTTCACCCCGCAGTGGCCGAGCTATCTCAAGCGCGGCTGCTCGATGATCGAGGAAGCCCTTTCGCGCGACATCATGCTGTCCTACCCGTACCAGTCAATGGACCCCTTCGTGCAGCTTTTGCGCGAGGCGGCCCACGACCCGCGCGTCGTCTCCATCAAGATCACCTTGTACCGTCTGGCGAGTCAGTCCCATCTGGCAGAGGCGCTCATCGACGCGGCAGAAAACGGCAAGGAGGTCACGGCCCTGTTCGAGCTGCGCGCCCGCTTCGACGAGAGCAACAACATCGAGTGGTCGCAGCGCTTCGAGCAGGCCGGTTGCAAGGTCATCTACGGGTTCCACGACTTCAAGGTCCACAGCAAGATCTGCAGCATCACCCTGCAGACGGAAGACGGCCTGCGCCATATCACGCAGCTGGGAACGGGCAACTACAACGAGAAGACGGCGAAGCTCTACACGGACCTCTCGATCATCACACCGGACCCGCTCATCGGCCGCGATGCCGTGATGTTCTTCAGGAACATGGCGCTCGAGAACGCATCGGACGACTACAACATTCTGTGGGTCGCGCCCCTGCAGGTGAAGCGCAACATCATCCGCGGCATCGACGAGCAGATCGATCTTGCGCGCCAAGGCAGGCCCTGCGGGCTGTTCTTCAAGACCAACTCCGTCACGGACAAAGACATCATCAACAAGATCGCCGAGGCCTCCCAGGCGGGCGTCAAGACCGTCATGCTCGTGCGCGGCATCTCCTGCCTGCTGCCGGGCGTCGAGGGTTATACGGACAACGTGCGCGTCGTCTCCATCGTGGGGCGCCTGCTCGAGCACAGCCGCATCTACGGCTTCGGCCCGCATGACGACATGAAGCTCTACCTTGCCAGCGCGGACCTCATGACGCGCAACATGAGCAAGCGCGTCGAGATCGCCTGGCCGGTGCTCAACGAGGAGATCCGCGACAGGGTGATGAGCTACATCGACACCTGCCTACGCGACACCGCCAAGCTGCGCGAGCTTCTGCCCGATGGCAGCTACACGGCGCTCGGGGCCTTGGGGGAGGACAGGTTCGACTCCCAGGAGTACCTGATGGACCTAGCGAGGCGCAACATCTATGAGGCAGACCACGCACGCGAGCAGGAGCGCGCGAACCGCTACAAGGTCCCCGCCACGAGCGTGCCCGACGTCACCCACGACGATCGCCCCCAAAAGAAGGCAAACCAGGTCATCGAGGTCACGCCCGTCGTCATCGAGAGCGCACGCCCCAAGAAGAGCAAGGAGGGCATCGTCGTCAGGCTCCTGACGCGCGCACTCGACATCGCCAAGAAGAAGAGCAGGTAAGGCCAGCCTCATAACCTGATCCTGCAGCTCGCCTTTAAGCTGCAGCAGCAAAAGGCACCGTGCACGAATGGGCACGGTGCCTTTTGCGTTGCGGCCGGATGCGGAGAGGCGCAGCTACGTCCTAGCCGAACCTGCCGGAGACGTAGTCTGCTGTGCGGAGGTCCTTGGGGTTGTTGAAGAGCCTCTGCGTAGGGGCGAACTCCACGAGGTCGCCCATGAGGAAGAACGCCGCGTTGTCCGACACGCGCACCGCCTGCTGCATGTTGTGCGTCACCATGATGACGGTGTAGTCGCGCTTGAGCTCGCCTACGAGCTCCTCGATCTGCCCGGTCGAGATAGGGTCGAGCGCAGAGGTCGACTCGTCGAGCAAGAGCACCTGGGGCTTCACCGCCAAGGCGCGCGCGATGCAGAGGCGCTGCTGCTGCCCGCCGGAAAGCCCCAGGGCGCTTTTGTCCAAGCGGTCCTTGACCTCTGCCCAAAGCGCCGCGCCCTCGAGCGCCTCCTGCACGATCTGGTCGAGCTCCGCCTTCTTGCGCACCCCATGGATCCTGGGGCCGTAGGCGACGTTGTCGTAGATGCTCATGGGGAAGGGGTTGGCCTTCTGGAATACCATGCCGATGTCCTTGCGCAGCGCCGTGACATCCGTCTTGGGGGAGTAGATATCGGTCTCGCCGAACATCACCCTGCCCTCGATGCGCACGCCTTCCACGAGGTCCTGCATGCGGTTGAGCGTCTTGAGAAACGTCGACTTGCCGCAGCCGGACGGCCCGATCAGCGCCGTCACCTGGTTTTGCGGGATATCGATGCTCACGTCGAAGAGCGCGTGATGCGCGCCGTACCACAGGTTGAGCTTCTCTATTTCGAAAGCGTTCATCTAGTTCTCCTTAGCCTTCTTGAGCTTTGCGGCCGATAGGTTGGCTGCCAGGTTGAGCAGCAGCGTAATGATCATGAGGATGGTTGCGACAGAGAAGGCGACGTTGATCTCACCGCGCTCGGTGGCGTAGACGTAGAGGGCCACCGTGAGCGTCGCGGAAGAGGATTGCAACGCTGTCATGAACGAGTTGAGGATCAACCCGAACCCTGCCGTATAGAGCAGCGCGGCGCTCTCGCCCACGATGCGACCCACGGCCAGGATGCAGCCGGTGACGATGCCGTCGATCGCGCTGGGCAGCACCACTGTGCGGATCATGTGCCATTTGCCGCTCCCCAAGGCCAAGGCTCCCTCGCGATAGGAGTCCGGCACGGTCTTGAGGCTCTCGAGCGTGTTGGAGATGATCGTCGGCAGCACCATGACCACCAAGGTGAGGCTGCCTGCCAGGACACCGGCCTTGAGACCCAGCATCTGGATGAAGAAGAGCATGCCCACCAGGCCGAAGAGAACCGAGGGGATGCCCGTGAGCGTCTCTACGGCAAAGCCGATCAAGCGCACGACCTTGCGGTTCTTGGCATACTCGTTGAGATACACCGCCGCGCACACGCCCAAGGGGACCACGATGACCATGGCGACCAGGATGATGTAGAGCGTGTTGAGAATATTGGGCAGGATGCCGATGGTGTCATGCACGTAGCTCGACTGCGAGGACAGAAACTCCGCCGTGATGCCGGGAACCCCCCGGTAGAAGATATAGCCGATGAGCGCGAGCAGGATAAGGCAGACCAATCCAGCGCTGCTGTAGACTGCCGCCTTGAGCGCCGTGTCCTTGGCGCGTCGAGCGGGGGTGATACTGGCCTGCATTTACTTGTCCTTTCTGCGCACGACGATGTTGAGCACGACGTTGACCAAGATGATGAAGACGAAGAGCACCAAGCCTATGGAGAAGAGCGCCTCGCGATGGAGGCTGCCATAGGCCGCATAGGACATCTCGGAGACGATTGCCGTGGTGAGGAAGCGCACGGAGGTGAAGATACCGGGCATGTTGGCCACGTTGCCGGCGACCATGATGATAGCCATAGCCTCGCCCAGAGCGCGTCCTACGCCTTGGATGATCGCCGTGGCGATGCCGCTTTTGGCCGCGCGCATGGAGATCTTGAAGTAGGTCTCGGTCTCGGTAGCCCCAAGCGCCAGAGAGCCTTCCTCGTACTCCTTGGGGACGGCGTCGAGCGCCGTGGTCGAGACGTTGATGATGTAGGGCAAGATCATGACGGCCAGGACCAGGATGGCGGCGAGCAAGGTCGCACCCGATGACAGATCGAAGAGCGCCTGGATGGCCGGGACGATGACGATCATGCCCACAAGACCGTAGACGACCGACGGTATGCCCGCCAAGAGCTCGACGGCGCTGCGGATCACGCGCCCGCTTGCGCGATGGGCGTACTTGGAGAGGTACATCGCCGTGAACAAGCCGGCGGGAAGCCCTAAGACCAGGGCGCCGGCCGTACCGTAGATGCTCGTGAGGATGAAGGGCAAGATGCCGTACTGGTCGGCACTGGGGTTCCACAACTGCCCGGACATGAAGTTCAAGAACCCGATCCTCGCGATCGCAGGCAGGCCGGACACCACGAGGTAGGCAGTGATGCCTGCGACAAAGGCGACGCAGAGCAGGCCGCAGGTCCCGAACAAGCCGTGGAAGAGCGTTTCGATGGGTTTAGCTTTGGCTTTCAAGACGCCTATGCTCCTTTCGCTTAAATCTTTGGGGCCAGCAAAAGGCGCCGCGCGCTTTTGGACAAGGCGCGCGGCGCAGTCTGGAGACGTGGTTTTGCTTACTTGCTCAGGGGCACGGCACCCGCATCGCGGATAAGCTGTGCGGCGGCATCGCTCGTTGCGAAGTCGACGAAGGCCTGCGCCTGGGCAGAGAGCTCGGCGCCGTCTTTGAGCACGAAGTTGAAGGGACGTTGGATGACGTAGGTGCCGTCCTGGACAGTGTCCTCGGTGCACTCGACGCCGTTGATGGTCACGGCCTTGACGGCGTCTTGGCCCTCGACGGCAGACAGGGACGCGTAGCCGATCGCGTTGTCGCTGCTGCCCACTGCGGTGATCACCGCGCCGGTGCTCGTAAGCTCTTGTGCAAGCTTGCAGGTACCCTCGGTCTCGGTGATGGACTCGAAGCCATCGCGCGTGCCCGAGCCGCTCTCGCGGCCGATGCAGGAGATCTCGAGGTCCTTGCCACCGACTTCCTTCCAGTTCTTGATCTTGCCGGTGAAGATGTCGGAGACCTGCTTGACAGTGAGGTTCTTCACGCCGTTGTTGGCGTTGACGACGATGGCGATGCCATCGAGGGCGACGGTCTTGGTAGTGAGACCGGTCTCCTCCTCCTTGAGGTTGCGACTGGCGAGGCCGATATCGGCAGAGCCGTTCTTGGCAGCCTCGACCCCCGTGCCCGACCCGGTTGCGTCGTAGGTGATGGTGACGCCGCTATTGTCGTTCATGAACGCCTCGGACAAAGAGCCGATGACCTTCTCCATGCTGGTGGAGCCGTTGGTGGAGATGGTACCGGAGAGCTCCGAGCTTGCAGCGGAGCCGCTGTCAGAGTTCGAAGATGTCGAGGACTGGCCGCCGCAGCCTGCCAAAGAGAATGCCAGAGCTGCCGCAGCGGCGATGCCCAGCACGGCCTTGACGACGTTTTTGCGTTTCATTTCGATCCTTTCTTTCACTCAATCCCCTCAAAAGGGCCTGCACCCAAGTAAACATGGGCAATGTAAGGGGATTGAAAAGCGCATGTCAGCATGCGGCATGCCTTTTGTCAAGGGCTTGCAAAGCAACCTCAACAAGGCGCGCGCAAGGTATGCGCACCTAGGAAAGCTCGATATGGAGGCTTCTACCACAGGCGGCGGCCAAGGTCTCCATGGTCGCAAGCGTCGGGTTGGATCGACCGGCCTCGATGCGGCTTATGAGCGCCTGCTGGATGCCGCTTGCCTCCGCAAGCTGGGATTGCGTGAGACCCGCCGCACGCCTGGCGCGGCTCAGCAGGGTCCCGAAGCTCTGCGGCGACTCGAGCTTGTACTCGAGGTTGCAGTTTTGGTAGCCGTCGCCGTCGACCTCGACGACCAGGAAGTCGTCTTGGCTCGACCTGCCCTGCCCTGCTGCCAGCAGGGTGGCTGCGTAATACTCGTCGAGCTTGCAGGCACCTAAGGCCTCGTCGATGTTGTCTCTTTCCGATGGCACGATGCGGCTTTGCACCCATCTCCAAGCCCAGTAGCCGTCGATAGATGCGCCATAGCGCTGTGAGAGGAGGGCGAGCCCCAAGGGGAGCTCCTCTGCCTTGGCATCCGGTGCTATCTCTATCGCGTATGCGTCGCTTGCAGGCTCGTAAAGCACCCAGGCGCAGGCGCGCCTATGGCGCACCAGGGGGTTATAGACGGCAAAGGCTCTCATAGCGCTCCCATCTCGTGCTCACGATATGCCAGCTCGCCTTGAGGAACTCAGGATCTGCGCAGACGTCCTCGAGATTGGCGAGCATCTTGCTCTTGAGACCCTTTGGTATGGGCACGTAGCCCAGCTGGTCTATCGCAAAGGGGAGGTTAGCCTCGAGCGAGCGCGAGCCGAGGTAGTTGGAGGTACCCAAATCGGCGAGAGCGTCGCGTTTCCAAGTGCCGAGCACGAAGGCGTTGGCCATGCTGTAGCCACGCGGCTGTATAGGGACCAGACGCAAGGCACCCTGGCTGTCCAAGAGCACCTCGAAGCAGGTCTCGTCCCTGTCACGCACGGCGGCGAGGTAGTCGACGAGCATACACTCGGCGATTTCTTTGCCCCACCCGAGCCTCACGCACATATCCAAAGCGCTTTCCTGCGGCAGGGATGCGAGCTCCCAGTAATAGGGGAGACTTATCGCGCGCTCTCCTGCCTTGCGGTAGCTTTTGGATTTGACCACCCATGTGGGTTTGGCGCCATCCGCGAGACGCGCATGCACCAAGGTGAAGGGGGAGTGCTCGATCCCCAGCGCGTCCATCAGCCTGCAGCACATGAGTTGTGCGAGCGTCTCCTGCCCCGGGCTTGCCGTGCTTGCGTTACGGGAGCGCTTGTAATAGACGGCATTGGCACCGCAGCCCTCGCGCGCTTTGGGTCGCTTGCCGCCAAGCCCGCTCGGGCATCGGTGCTCATCCCAGGAGAGATAGCTTAGGTCCTGCTCTTTCTTGATGATATCCGCCCTGCTCAAAGCGCTGCTCGTTTCTACCAAATTCTCTATGTCTTATAAGTCATATCATACAGCAAGTTCTTATTTACCCTCATAGCGCCCACAGCTAAACTAGCAAGCTGTACACAAGAGCAGGCCCCGATCAGGACCTGCCCTAAAAATCGCTTATGTGGGAAGGACCAACCGATGTCTCGCAAGATTCAGATTTTCGACACCACGCTGCGCGACGGCGAGCAGAGCCCCGGCGCCTCGATGAACACCCAGGAGAAGCTCACGGTGACGCGCCAGCTGCTCAGGCTGGGTGTCGACGTCATCGAGGCAGGGTTTCCCATCAGCTCGCCGGGCGACTTCAAATCCGTCCAGCAGATCGCCGAGGTCGTGGGCGACAAGGCCGTGGTCTGCGGCCTCACCCGCGCAGTAGAGAAGGATATCGACGTCTGCGCGGACGCCCTCAAGGACTGCCCGCGCCCACGCATCCACACCGGCATCGGCGTCAGCCCCGAGCATCTCAAATACAAGTTCCGCGGCATGAGCCTCGACGAGGCCATTGAGCGCGGCGTCCACGCAGTCAAGCATGCGCGCAAGTACGTGGAAGACGTCGAGTTCTACGCAGAGGACGCCGGCCGCGCATCCTTCGAGGACCTCGCCAAGATGATCGAGGCCGTCATCGCCGCAGGAGCCACCGTTGTCAACATCCCGGATACCACCGGCTACAACATGCCCTGGCACTTCGGCGAGCGCATCAAGTACCTCTGCGACCATGTCAAGGGCATCGAGGACGTCACCATCTCCGTCCACTGCCACAACGACCTGGGCTGCGCTACCGCGCTGGCACTCGAAGGCGTGCGCAACGGCGCAACGCAGGTCGAGTGCACCATCAACGGCTTGGGCGAGCGCGCAGGCAACACCGCCATGGAGGAGATCGTCATGGCGATCAAGATGCACGAGGAGGAGCTCGACGCCCACACGGACATCAACCCCACGGAGTTCCTGCAGGCAAGCCGCCTGGTGAGCTCCATCACGGGCCTGCCCGTCCAGGCCAACAAGGCAATCGTCGGCTCCAACGCCTTCGCCCACAGCTCCGGCATCCACCAAGACGGCGTCATCAAGGAGCGCTCCACCTACGAGATCATCGACCCCTCGCTTGTGGGCGCCGCCGGCTCGAGCATCGTGCTTACCGCACGCTCCGGCCACGCCGCCTTGCGCCATCGCCTCGAGCAGCTGGGCTACGAGATCAAAGACGGCGAGGCCTTCGAGAAGATCCACAAGGCCTTCCTCGAGCTCGCAGACCGCAAGAAGGAGGTCATGGACGAGGACCTGCACTCCCTGATGGGCGAGCAAGAGCGCGACTCCGATTCCCTCTACCGCCTCAAGAGCACGCAGATCAGCTGCGGTCAGCCGCTTTGCCCCACCGCAACCGTCACATTGGTCGATCCTTACGGCAACGAGCGCACTGCCTGCGATTTTGGCACAGGCCCCATCGACGCCCTCTGCAAGGCGATCAACAAGATCGTCCAGGCGGAGTGCGACCTGTCCGAGTTCTCCGTCCAGTCCGTCACGCGCGGCATCGACGCCTTGGGCGAGGTGACCATGCGCATCACCGCCAAGG
>CAVCDT010000035.1:0-20413 GCA_963600995.1 Akkermansia muciniphila
GTTGATGGGCGCGCGCTTCTGGACAAGCTCGAGCGATATGAGCTTGTCCAGGACATCGGCCATGGCGGGGCCGCTGGACACATGGGATTGCGCTAGCACGTCTCCCCAGCGCGAATATCCCTGCGTAAGGGCGCTGAATACTTCGTTGGCGTTGGTCAGCTTCGAGATCTCGGCTCGAAGATAGGAAGGAACCTCGTTCTCGAGCCGGGCTCCCGGCTCCGTCATGAGCCCGATGATGTTCTCTTTCACGCTCAGGGTTTGGTCGATGAGCCGGTTGTAGTAGGGGATGCCCCCAAAGACGCTGTAGAGCCGCACTTTGTCCTCGGGCGAGAAAGCCGGGTAGAACTTCGCGGCATCGTAGTAGTCCATGGGTTTGAGCTCGAGCGTCAAGTCTATGCGCCCGTAGAGCGGGCTTTCGTGTTCGATGAGCGATTTCATGATCTCAACGTAAGAGCCGCACAGGACGATGCTCAAACGGGAGCTTTCCCGATGGGCGTCGATCGAGGTTTGCATGATGCTGTCGAGACCCTTCACAGCGTCTCTTAGATAGGGGTATTCGTCGAGGACGAGGGTGATGTTTCTGTCTTTGGCTTGGGAAAACAAGAACTCGACGAGCTCGCGGATGTTTGCGAAGGCGAGCGGCGGGAACCCAAGTGCATCGGCCGCAAGGGAGGAAAGGCTTGCGAGGTTGTCTGCCTCGGAGGTCTGGCGGCATTCGTAGTAAATCGTCGGGGCGCCTGGGGTATCGGCAAGCGCTTGCTTGATGAGCTCGCTTTTTCCTACGCGACGCCTTCCGTAGACAAGGATGTTGCGCTGGCTGGGAGTGTTGAGGCCTTTCTTGATCTTGGCGAGCTCACGCTCTCTGGCGATGAATATCATTTACTCGGTTTCTTCCGACTCGGTTTTGTCCGAGTTAATTATAGCGGAGAGACATTTGGAGTGAATGTTGAGTTTCAGCAGGGCTAGGACAGATTTGATCTGGGTAATGGACGTCATTCCGTGTGCCGATTACGCGCCGTTCGTGATTCGAACTGTATTGAGCACTGATGTTTGGGCGGCAGCGAACGAAAAGCGGTTTAATTTGCACCTGATTTGCACCTGATTTGCACCTGATTTGCACCTGAAGGCAAATTTTACTGTCCGCCAAAAAGAAAAAGGCCACGGCATGAGCTGTGACCTGCGGAAACATTGGTGGGCGATACTGGGTTCGAACCAGTGGCCTTCAGTGTGTAAGACTGCTGCGCTCCCGCTGCGCCAATCGCCCGTGGGGCGCTATTCTACCCTAAAATCCCCGTTCGTGTTTGCGTATAATCGACCATCAGCTTGTTTCCGCGCGCTTTGGCGCGCTGTTTTATGAGAGGTCGCAGATGAAAGACCAGCTCGAACTGCTCATCGAGTTCACAAAAGACGAGGATGCGCGCAGCCGTGCGACGGCCATTGCCGGTCTGGCCAAACTGGCCGACCCCCGCGGTTTCGCCCCTGTCCTCGTGGCGCTTTTCGACCCGGTTGACGAGGTCCGAATCACGGCTGCAACGGCCCTTGGCGTCTATCGCGACGATCGCGCGCTCGAGCCGCTCGTCTCGTGCCTCAACGACCCCTGCGAGCAAGTCGCCGTCAACTGTGTGTGGGCGTTGGGGCAGCTCCCCAACACCAGGGCCGTCGAGCATCTCATCCAAGTGGCCGGCGATGCAAGCGCCGCTCTCTCTGTGCGCACCGCTGCTGTCACTGCTTTGGGCGAGAGCGCCGCTGCACCGCAAGGCGCCTGGCTTCAAGACGCTGCTCTCGCCTCCAACGCGCGTGAGCAGCTCCTTGCGCTGGCGAGCTCCCAAGACGATGAGCTGCGCGCGACGAGCATCTGGGCACTGGGGCATCTTCCGCATAGCGATGACGCCGTCGATGCCTTTATCGCCGCGCTCCAAGACAGCTACGAGTGGGTTGTCCGCTACGCCATCGAGGCGCTCGCCAACGCACATGATGCCCGCGCCGTCGAGCCTCTCCAGGCGTTCGTCGCGCATGAGAACGAGGCTATCTCCCAGCTTGCCAAGCAGGCCATCGAGCAGCTTTCCTAGGTGCAGGTTTTATGAAGGCTTGCAGCTTGGGTGTAGACTTAATCAGTTACCCGCATTTTTTGTGCCCGTTTGGCGCAGTAACCAAGGAGCATCTTTGTCGGAAACAGCAACGAACGACGCTATAGCCGCACCGCCGCAGCCAGCTTGCGACGCTGCCGTGCCGTCTAGTGCCGCCGCGCCTGCAACGTCGCAAGACGCAGCCCGGCAAGAGCAGCCTGTTGTCATCGAGTTCAAGCACGTATCCAAACGCTATAAGCTCTATTCCAGCGATCGTCGTCGCCTGCTGGCCCTGTTCTCCAAGAAGGTCAAGTACAAGACCATCAAGGCCAGCAACGACCTGAGCTTCACCGTGCGCAAGGGGGAGCGCGTCGCTTTGCTGGGCACCAACGGCGCCGGCAAGTCGACTATCCTCAAGATGATCACCGGTGTGTCGTTTCCCACAGAGGGAGAGATCAGCGTCAACGGCCGCGTGAGTGCCCTGCTCGAGCTCAAGGCCGGTTTCGACCGCAACCTCACGGGACGCCAGAACATCTACCTGCGCGGTCAGATCATGGGCATGTCCGCCAAAGAGATAAAGAAGCTCGAGCCCAAGGTGGTCAAGTTCGCCGACCTGGGCGATTACATCGACCAGCCCATGCGCACATACTCAAGCGGCATGAAGTCCCGTCTGGGCTTCGCCTTTGCCAGCAGCGTCAACCCGGATATCCTCATCGTGGATGAGGCGCTGAGCGTGGGCGACAAGCGCTTTAGGGCCAAGTGCC
The DNA here is from genome assembly GCA_963600995.1 of Akkermansia muciniphila. Lineage (GTDB taxonomy): Bacteria > Actinomycetota > Coriobacteriia > Coriobacteriales > QAMH01 > W2P13-069. The sequence goes on from CAVCDT010000035.1 coordinate 2,831, forward strand.
GCCGCCGCGTCAATCGCATGGCGGCAAAAGAGGGCCTGACCTTGCTCTTCGTCACGCACAGCACGAACTCTGCCCGCAAGTTCTGCAACCGCGGCATCGTGCTCGAGAAGGGCACGATACTCTTCGACGGGCCCATCGACGACGCCATCGCCTTCTATGAGAAAGACGAGGAGGCGCTTTCCAACGCAGACGCCGCTGCCGAGGCAGCCGAGCAAGCAGCCGCAGATGCCGCTGTAGAGGCACTTGCCGCAGAGAAGGCCGCCGCGCAGTCCGCTGCCGCTGCGAAGGATGCGGTAGGGCAAGCTGCGGCAGGCCAACCCGGCGCTCCTGCAGGCCAACTCCAACCCCAAACCCAGAAGGAGGCCTAGCATATGTCGTTTGCAGATGACCTCAAACTCACCGTCCAAGAGCTGGGCCAGGGTTTCAGCACCTGGAGGTCGCAGGTCTTCGCCCTCGCCAAAAACGAGCTGGGCAAGTCCACCAAGAAAAGCGCTCTTGGTTGGTTTTGGCTCTTCTTCCAACCGGCCGTCTACATCGGCTGCTTCTGGTTCGCGCTCTATGTTGGCATAAAGGCGGCAAAGGGTGACCTGAGCGGCGTCGAGTACCTGCTCTGGATCGCATCCGGCGTGGTGCCCTGGTGGTACATGCGCACCTCGCTCAACAGCGCGCCGGGTCTTTTGTCACGTTACGGTTTTCTGGTCAACAAGCTCAAGTTCCCCGTTGCTTTGATCCCCGTGTTCTCGCAGCTGGCGTATTTCCTCATGCATCTCATGCTGCTCATACCGTTGCTTTTGGGCTACTTTGCCTGCGGCGGCACCATCACTGTCTACTTCTTGCAGCTGCCCTTGCTCATGCTGATGATGGTCGCGTTCTTCACGGGCTACTCGATGCTCGTGAGCATCCTATGCGCCTACAGCGCAGACCTCGCACAGCTTTTGCGCGCGCTCACGACGCCGATCTTCTGGCTGAGCGGCATCCTCTTCGACGTTACCACCTTGCCCAGCCATACGGTGCAGGTCGCGCTTATGTTCGACCCCGTCGCAACGCTCACCGTGGGCTACAGGAAGGTGTTCTCCCTGTCCAATCCCGGCTGGATCTGGGACGACCCTATGATGCTCGGCATCTTCATCGGCATCTTTGTCGTCACCTTCGCAGCCGGTTTGCTCATGTTCGCAAAACTGAGGAAGGATCTCCCCGATGTTCTCTAAGGACCGCGGCAACAAGGGCAAGCGCCCTGACTCCCTGCAGCCAAACGGCGCCAACGCCGATCCGCAGGGCTTCGAGTCCAACCTTCAACCCATCGACATGTCGGTCTTCGACAAGGATTCGCAGGGCGCTCCTTTCGTGCCAGCCGATATAGCCGATGAGATACCTGCATTGGGCCAGCACGATGCCGCTTCTGTCGATGCCACCGCTGCGGCCCAAGCTGCTGCATCGGACGCTCCTGTCGCTGCGAGCACTTCGGGAGCTGCAGCTGGTAAGGATGCAGCCGATAAAGGCGTTGCCGATGAAGAGCATGACGCCGCTTTTGCGCGGATGCCTGCTGATGAGCCTGTTGACAGCACGGCAGCAGACGCCGCTGCCGAGCTTGTTGCCGCTGGTCACATCGACATGGCAGCTGTTGCCTCCCTCAACACCTCGCAGTTCGTCGCTGCTGCCGTAGGGGACTCCCAGGGCAACGGGCAGGAAGTGCACGACCCCTTTGCCCCAAGCGACAGCTTTGCCGATGGTGCGCCTGCAGCAGAACAAGATGTCGCCCCCGATGCCGCTGCCGGAGACACCGCCCCTGCGGCTGCCGTTGACGCCGATGCCGATGACGATGTGTCTGCGGATTCTGGCGATGGCCAGGCTGCAGATGCCGCGCAGCCCGCTGCCGTAGCGCAGGAGGCTGCCGCGTACTCCCGCGAGAACGCCAGCTACGAGCATCGCCGCGGCTGGAAGGCGCTGAGCAAAGCCAAGAAGATCGCCGTCGTCGTCATCATCTTGATCGCCATTATCTGCGGCATCGCCGGCGGTGCCGCCTTTGCGCTGTGGCAAAACGTGCAGGAGAACTCGCAGATCCAAGACGAGGAGCTCGACGAGGTGCTCGAACCTGTCGAGGAGGAGACCATCGACCCGTATTGGATGCTTATCTTGGGAAGCGATTCGCGCGCCGAGGCATCGGACCGTGCTCGCAGTGACGTTATCATGCTCTGCCGCATCGACCCGGAGACCCCGCGTGTGACCATGGTCTCCATCCCGCGCGACACCAAGGTCCAGATCGAGGGTTACGGCACGCAGAAGATCAACGCGGCCTATGCTTTGGGCGGGCGCAAGCTCGCCGTCAAGACCATCAGCAAGTACGCGGGCGTCAAGATCTCGCATTATGCGGAGATCTACTTCTCGGGTTTGGAGGATCTGGTCGACCAGCTGGGCGGCGTGACGGTCGATGTGCCGGAGTACGTCAGCTACAGCGACGTCACCTTGCAGCCCGGCAAGCAGAAGCTCAACGGCCACGAGGCTTTGATCTTCGCCCGCTGCCGCAAGACCTACGCCCTGGGCGACTTCACGCGCACCAAGTGTCAGCGTATCTTGGTCAAGGCCCTGGTCGAGAAGGTCCTCGCGCAGCCTGCGACCAACTACCCCAGCATCCTCACCAAGGCCACCAAGTGCTTTAGCACGGACCTCGAGCTCGACGAGCTGGTCACGCTCGCCACTAAGATGCAGGATATGGGCAAGGACGGCTTCTACAGCGGCATGTGCCCCAGCACCACGGGCACGGTCGACGGCGTGAGCTACACCTTCAGCTATATCAACCAATGGAAGCTCCTCATGCAGAAGGCCGATGCAGGCGAGAAGCCCAAGCTCACCAAGAAAGAGCAGGAGATCTGCGGCTATACCGCCACCAACACGACGGACCTCGATATGAAGTCCGGCCTGCCTGCGGATGTCGAGGCCAGTCTCGAGGAGTACTGGGCCAAACGCGAGGCCAAGGCGCAGGCTAAGAAGGAGAAGGAGCTCGCCAAGCAGAACAAGTCCGCGTCTGCAGACAGCGAAGCCCAAGACTCCTCTAGCGCGGACGCCTCGACTAGCAACAGCAGCGCCTCTGCACAGGAGTCCTCAAACTAATCTGGTAAAAGAAGCAAGTTTCTCCTTGACCAGATTCGTGGAGCTGGTAATATATCCCTCGCTGTTAAAGCGCTTGGTCGAGTAGCTCAGTCGGTAGAGCAGGGGATTGAAAATCCCTGTGTCGGGGGTTCAAGTCCCTCTTCGACCACCATTAAAATCAAAGCCCCTCCTCGCGAGGGGCTTTTTCTTTCCCGTTGCAGCTCTGCTCATCCTGTGGAGTCCTCATTTGCGTCGCATCTTGGGGTTACACTTGCCCTATCCAAAACGTACTCCAATTAAAGAAGGAGACCTGCATGGACATGGCAAACGACACCCGCCGCATCTTGCTGGTAGAAGACGAGACCGCTATCCGCGATGCCGTGGCGGCATATCTCGAGCGCGAGTCTTACTGGGTTACGGGCGTGGGCGACGGTACCACCGCCGTCGAGGAGTTCGAGAAGCACCACTTCGACTTGGTCATCTTAGACCTCATGCTCCCCGGCATCCCGGGAGAGCAGGTCTGCCGCATCATCCGCGACTCCAGCGATATCCCCATCATCATGCTCACTGCCAAGGGCGAGGTCGAAGATCGCATCATCGGGTTGGAGCTGGGTGCGGACGACTACCTGGTCAAGCCGTTTTCCCCGCGCGAGCTGGTGGCACGCGTGCGCGCACTGCTGCGCCGCGTCCACATCGACAGCGAGCCTCAGCGCGAGGTCTTGACCTTTGGGGATCTCGAGATCGACCTCGCTGGGCACAAGTGCCTGGTCAAGGGTGAGGAGGTCGATCTTACAGCCAGCGAGTTCAAGCTGCTCACCACCTTGAGCCGCTACCCTGGCCGCGTCTATACGCGCATGGAGCTCGTCGAGAAGGTGCTCGGCTACGACTTCGAGGGCTACGAGCGCACCATCGACAGCCATGTCAAGAACCTGCGCGCCAAGATAGGCGACGATCCGCGCAATCCCACTTGGCTCTACACGGTCCACGGCGTGGGCTACCGCTTCGAAGCTCCCAAGGAATAACGCCGCATGGGAGAGGACAACAACACCCCGCAGCCAAAGCCCAACGACATGCGCCAGTCGTTTGCCTTCCAGGTGACGGCGGCCTTCATCCTCACAGCTGCCGTCACGGCCATCTTCATGGCCGCGGTGGCCTTCATCGTCTGGAATGCGGGGCGCGGTCATCTCTTTGGCGAGCAAGACCTCTACATGGCCATGCTCATCGCCGCCATCGTGAGCGTCACCCTGGCGGTTTTCGTGGGCATCTACTTTGCCAACGGCATCATCGCCCCCATCCAGCGCATCTCCAAGAGCGTCTTGGCGATAAAGAACGGCGATTACTCTGCGCGCACGGGGCTTACAAGCGACGACGAGATAGGGCGCTTGGGCCAGGCGTTCGATGCCATGGCCGATGCGATGGAGCGCGACCGCGAGCTCGAGCGTCAGCTCATCGGCGACGTTGCGCACGAGCTGCGCACGCCCCTCATGGCCATGCAGGCCACGGTCGAGGCCATCCAAGACGGGGTCTTCCCGGCAGATGAGATGCGCCTCTCCACCATCAGCGCCGAGACGCGCCGCCTCAGCCGCTTGGTAGATGCTCTCTTGCATCTCAACCGCTTGGAAAACGGCACGGTCGTGGCTAAGATTGCGCCCATGAACCTCAGCGACGTGCTCGCAGACCTCGCGCTCAACCACATGGCGCTCATCGAGAGCGCGGATCTCTCCTTCGACGCGCAGATCGACCCCGAGGTGCGCATCGGCGGCGACCGCGACCTCATATGCCAGGCGACGGCCAATCTCCTCTCCAACGCCGTGCGTTACACCCCCGAGGGCGGCTCGATCACCCTTATCGTCACGCGCAACCACGGCGAGGCCTGCATCAGCGTCCGCGATACCGGCATCGGCATATCGGCAGAAGACCAAGCCAAGGTGTTCAGCCGGTTCTGGCGCGCAGACGCCGCCCGAGAGCGCGCAAGCGGCGGCTTGGGCATCGGGCTTGCCATGGTCAAGGAGGTGGCAGACCAGCACCACGGCCGCGTGACGCTCGAGAGCGAGCCGGGGGTGGGCTCTACCTTCACCATCCACATCCCACTTGCGGCAGATGACCCGGTGGTCTTGGCGAGCATGGACAAAAACGACCTGCGCAGGCTCGAGCGCGCGGCTCGCAAAGAGGCCGAGCGCGCCCGCAAGGAGGCCGAGCGCAAGCGCCGCGCCGCATCCAAGGGCACGACCGGACAGCTCAAGTTCAACTGGTCGGCGCTGTCGTCCCAAAAGAGGAAGAGCAAGGGCAAGTAGTTCTCGCGCTGCGCTGTAGCCTGGTTGCGCCCGTGGCTTCCGCCCGCGCACCTATGCATGCACGCACCTGCCCATCTGCACGCCCTATGGTTGCTTTTAGGTTTCTATTCTCCCAACAACGGAGGCAAGGGATGCCAAAGGCAATACAATGGCGATATCTATACGCTTTTAGACCCTAAGGGAGTTCTCCATGTCTGAAATAGCACTGCGTCCGGATTCGCAAGGCAAAGTGCGCGACCTCTACGACCTGGGCGACGAGCTGCTCATCGTCGCGTCCGATCGCATCTCCGCCTTCGACTACATCCTCGAGGACGAGATTCCCTACAAGGGCGAGGTCCTTACGCGCATCTCCCTGTTCTGGTTCGACCTGCTCGCCCAATCCGGCATCGAGAACCATCTTGTATCGGCCGATGTGAAAGACCTCCCCGATCAGTTCAAGCCCTATGCGGATTATCTGGCCGGCCGTTTCATGCTGGTCAAGAAGGCCAAGATGTATCCCGCAGAGTGCATCGTCAGGGGCTATCTGGCAGGCTCCGGCCTCAAGGAGTACAACGCCAGCGGCACTGTGTGCGGCATCGAGCTGCCCGAGGGCCTGGTCAACTCCTCCAAACTGCCCCAGCCCATCTATACGCCCTCTACCAAGGCAGAGATCGGCGACCACGACGAGAACGTGTCCTTCGAGCGCACCTGCGAGATTATGGGCGAGGTTGCGGCATCTGCCCTGCGCGACGCGTCCCTCAAGGTCTACGCCATCGCGGCAGATTACGCCGCGTCCAAGGGCATCATCATCGCCGACACCAAGTTCGAGTTCGGCGATATCGACGGCAAGCTCACCTTGGCAGACGAGGTCCTCACGCCTGATTCCTCGCGTTTCTGGCGCGCGGAGTCCTACGAGCCGGGCAAGAGCCAGGCGTCCTTCGACAAGCAGTTCGTCCGCGACTGGCTCAACGACAATTGGGACCGCCAGGGCAACCCGCCCCGCCTACCGCAGGAGGTCATCGATGCAACGAGCCAGAAGTACATCCAGGCGTTCGAGATGATCACCGGTCAGAAGTTCGTCCCCGCAGCGCAGGCATAGGGCCTGTCACACGGTACGGGTTTGGCGCGGGCGGCTTTCGGGCTCGCGCCGCATAGCTTTCAATGCGCCGGCAAGGCGCGCCGCAAGGAGAAACACTGTATGAGTCAACGCAATCCTCAAAACGACCGCTACAAAGAAGGCGGCAAGAAGGGCGTCACCAGGAAGTCGGCGGGCAGCGCTAAGCCCAAGTCGACTGCCGGCTCGTCCGTCTACTACGGCTCTAAGAAGTCTGCCGCCAAGACGCGTGAGGACAAGAAGAAGGAGCGCGCAGAGCGAAACGCTAAGCGCGAGGAAGAGCTCGTGATCCAGAAGGGCCGCGAGGCGCGACAGGACTATCGCTACTTCCGTAATATCTGGATCGTCCTCATCGTCTTGGCCTGCATCGGCGTCATCGTGAGCTTCGCTGCGCCGCGCGTCATCCAAGAGGGCTCGGCGTTTGCAACCCTCATGCCCATACGCACCCAGATCCAGGCTGTGGGCCTGGTCGTGGGCTATGCCGCGCTCATCGCCGCGTTTATCGTCGACTTCCGCAAGATGCGCCCAATCCGCAAGGGCGAGGCGCTCGAGAAGCGCAAGATGAGCAAGAAGGAGCGCGCCCACAGGGAGGCCGAGCAAGCCGCCAAATCCCAGAAGAAGAGCCTGTTCAATCGCAAGAAGCAGGATTAGGAGTCGCCATGCTGCTCACTGCAAAATACGTCATGCCCATCACTGCGCCGTTTATCGAGGACGGCGCCGTGCTCGTACGTGACGACAAGATCGTCGCCGTCGGGACTGCCCAAAAGCTCAAGGAGCAGTTCCCGGACGAGGAGGTTCGCGATTTCGGGCTTGCGGCGCTGTCGCCGGGCTTCGTCGACCTGCATACCCACATGCGCTACACCGCCCTGCGCGGTTTGTTCGAGGATCTCCCCTATGCAGAGTGGAAGCGCGCCGTGCTGCATGTGGAGCCTTTCTTCAGCAAGCAGGACTGGGAGGATTCTGCTCGTCTGGGCGCGCTTGAGGCCATAGCGTCGGGCATCACCACGCTCGCAGACATCACCATCCCCGGCTCCCCAGTCAAAGCCCTCCATGAGTCCGGCTTGCGCGGTGTGGTCTATCGCGAGGTCATGACCATGCGTCCGGAAAACGTCGACGAGGCCCTGCACGAGGCGCTCGACGACATCGACCGCTGGACCTCTATCACATCCGATACAGACCTCATCACCTACGGCTTGGCCGGCGGCCCGGTCTATGCCACGCACCCCAAGGTCTTCAAGGCCATCGCCGATTACGTGGGTCAAGGCGACATGCCCGTCGCCATGCACTTGGCCGGCAGCCGCGAGGAGGCGGAGTTCATCCGCTACGGCAGCTCCTCGTTCTCCGTCCATGCAAGCCAGGTCGCCGCAGACCTCGACCTCGACTTGCCGCCCTGGCTTCCCGCGGGCGTGAGCCCTGTCCGCTACGTCTACAACTGGGACATCCTCAACGTGCCCAATATCCTGATCGTCCACGGCGTGCAATGCGACGAGACCGATGTCAGCATCCTGGCCCGCCAAAACGTCGCCGTTGCGCACTGCCCGCGCATCAACGCCAAGCTGGGCATGGGGTTCGCTCCCGTCAACGCCATGCTCGAGGCGGGTATGACGGTGGGTATCGGCACCGACAGCCCCGCAGCGGTCGACACGACCGATATGCTCGACGAGATGCGCGTGGGCCTGATGATCAACCGCGCGGTCAACGCCGGCAAGCATTGCGGCATGACGGGTGAGAAGATGCTGCGCATGGGCACCATCGACGCCGCCAAGGCGCTTCGCATGGACCATATCATCGGCAGCTTGGAGCCGGGCAAGAGGGCGGACATCATCGCCATCGACCTGCACAACAGCCACCAAAACCCCACGAGTGACCCTGCGTCCGCTGTCATCTACACGGCCAACCAGGACAACGTCAAGTGGACGATGGTCAACGGCCGCGTTCTCTACGACAACTTCGTCCACGTGAGCGGCATGCCGCGCGACCAGATCGTCCAGACGGCGCGCGATATCCGCAACCGCGTGCGCCACGGCGCATCTGACGACGAGCTGCGCGCCAAGCTCATCAAGCGCATGGAAGAAGACGCATCCGACCGCCTCAAGAGATAAGAAGGAGACTTCATGGGTTCCAAAGTCATCAACGAGAAGCATCGCGCCGAGCAAGAAGAGCGCGAGATCGAGGAGTTCGTCGAGCAGCAGAGGCAAAAGCGCAGGACGATGGCCAAGAGCATCGTCGCGATCGTGCTCTGCGTGGGCTTGATCTTCGCCTTCTGCCTGCCCAGCATCTCGATGCTCCTGCAGTAAGGCACGCAAGGCCAAAGCAGGCACCAAGGCATAGGCTTGCAGCTCGCCCCGCGGCTCGACAGCGAACCGCGGGGCTTTGCTTGCCTGCGGGCAGGGGAGGGCTCGGGTCTCAGGCTCGTTTGCCTTTGTGTCGCATGCTCTTGCTATCTTTGTCTCATGACAGCTGATACCGATAGGACATATCTCTGCATCGACCTCAAGTCGTTTTACGCGAGCGTGGAGTGCGCTGCGCGCGGGCTGGACCCGTTCACTACCAACCTCGTGGTGGCAGACCCGCAACGCACCCAGAAGACCATCTGCCTGGCTATCACGCCCGCTATGAAGGAGCTCGGCATCTCCAACCGCTGCCGCCTGTTCGAGATCCCGGATACCGTCGACTACATCGTCGCCAAGCCGCGCATGCGCCATTACATGGAGGTCAGCGCCCAGATCTATGCGATCTATCTGCGCTATATCGCCCCGGAGGACATCCATGTCTACTCTATCGACGAGTGCTTCATCGACGCTACGCCGTATCTCGAGCTCTACGGCATGACGGCAAGGCAGCTCGCACAGACGCTCATGGACGAGGTCTTCGCGCAGACCAAGATCTGCGCTACGGCAGGTATAGGCACCAATATGTTCTTGTGCAAGCTCGCTTTGGATATCATGGCCAAGCATGCAGAAGACGGCATCGGCTTCTTGGATGAGGCGGCGTTCTACCGCAGTATCTGGAATCACCGGCCCATCACGGATATCTGGAACATAGGGCCCGGCATCGCCAACCGCTTGCTTAAGTACGGTGTGCGCGACCTCGAGGGCATCGCCAGCCTGCCCCAGCAGCTCCTGTACAAGGAGTTCGGCGTCAACGCGCAGTTTCTCATCGACCACAGCCGAGGCATCGAGCCATGCACGATCGCCCAGATACAAGCCTACGAGCCCCAGGGCTCGAGTATGACCAACGGCCAGGTGCTCGCCTGCGGCTACAGTTTCGATGAGGCCCTCATCGTCTTGCGCGAGATGTGCGATGCCAGCGTGCTCGAGTTGGTCGAGAAGCACCTGGTCACAAGCCGCATAAGCATCTACGTCGGCTATGAGCGCGAAAAGAGCACCCGTCGCGGGGACGTGGCTGTCTACGAGTGCGGGCACGGCAAGCGCTATGTGGGGGCCGGTTCGCGCCCAGAGCACGGCGGGGGCAGCCGCAAGATCGACCAGCGCACCAATTCGTTTAGGAAGCTGTGGCCTATAGTCGAGGGACTCTACCGCAAGAGCGTCGATGCGTCCCGCATTATCCGCCGCGTGAATTTGAGCTTCTCGGACCTCATGGACGAGGACTTCGCGACGCTCGACCTTTTTGCCGACCAGGCTGCAGACGAGGCAGAGCGGGCTTTGGCCAAGGCGCAGCTCGCCATCAAGGGACGCTTTGGCAAGAACGCCGTCTTCAAGGCGACGAGCTTGCAAGAGAAAGCTACTGGTAGACAACGAAACGCCCAAGTGGGCGGTCACAGCGCCTAGGTGCGCTTAGTATGTAGGGCAGCAGTAACCGCGAGTGAGGACGCAGCCATGGCAGTAGACGATCAGACGCTCCAAGAGAACCTCGACAACCCCGAGGTACGCAATGCCTGGCGCATCCCGCAGGCTACGTCGTATGCGCGCGCTGCGGCCATCGTCCATGTCCTGGCCCTCATCGCCATGACCGTCGCCTTGGCGGCCTACTTTATCTTTGGCAACCCGGAGCTGGTCTACAATCGCTTTTCCGGTGTGATCATCGTCGTCATCTTGGTCTATGCCGTAAGCATCATGCGCATATTCCAGATCAAGGCAGAGCTGGCGGACCTCGACGGCTTCAAGCAGGAGCTCAGGCGCAGCTTCGACGGGCGCGACGAGCACGACGTCGCAGCCCAGGTCACCGTCGAGCAGACCTACCTGTGGCCGTCGCGTCACTTTAGCGTCGTTGCCAAGATGGCCGGCTTCACGGCCTTTGCCGTCTTGATCATCAACACCTACCAGCTGGGCATCATGGACCTCATGCGCACGGTTGTCTTCGACTTGGGGATCTTGGCCTATCTCGCAGGGTCCCTGTGGAACAACTTCACCTTCAAGGCGGCTTTGCTCGCAGCAGAGCTCGAGGAGCGCATGCGCGCTTCGCTCGAGTTCCGCGAGCGCTTCCCAGAGGAGTACGCGGCGCAGTACCGCGACGACGACGGCTATACGGACGACGACATCGACTACAGCGCCGCCCCCAAGGACCCAAAGGGGCCGGACGGCACGCAAGGCGGTCTGTAAGCGGTGGCACAGCTATCCGGGGCGGATTTCAAGAGCGCGATATCCGACGCAGACCGCGCTAGGCAGTTCATCCCCTTCATGGCGCTCAAGGGCTACTACGAGCTCTGCCGCCAAAAGGAGCGGCGTCCGTCTGCGCGTCATGCCCTCACAGACGAGGAATCCCTCGAGCTCTCGCAGCTGGTCGCCAGCCTCGCAAGGGGCGATATGGTCAAGGTGACCTATTACGATACGGATGCCTATGTCACGCGCCAGGGGGTGGTGACGGAGGTCGTGCCGCAGCTGCGCTTTTTGCGTATCGTGCGGCAGCGCATAGACTTCGACGACATCCGCGTCATCGAGCGGGTCACGCCGCAGGCTTAAAAAGCCAAGGTTGTCGCGACCGCAGCCTGCCAAGGGCGTATACTCTCTGCCTACGAACACAGATCTGCGCTGAAGGGTCAGTGGGGGCCAATCCGCAGCGACGCTGTCAAGCAGCTGCGGACGTCTCGCACGCAACTCGGAGCAGTTCGGTCAGGGCCTTGCCCGGCGAGCAGAAGATCTCTGCCGCAGGGTTTGGCTAAACGCCGGATCGGTTGGGTACCGCAATCTGTCGCTTATCGGCTTCCAAGCCCGCGGCTCATCCCTACCTCGCCTTCCGGCCGGAGAGAAAGGATGAGCTTTTTTATGCGTAGTGACCAGATCAAGAAGGGCTTGGCACGTGCACCACACCGTAGCCTGCTCAGAGCCGACGGCCTCACCGACGAGGAGCTCGAGCGCCCGCTCGTAGCCATCATCAGCTCGGCAAACGACATCATCCCCGGGCACCTGCACCTCAACCGCATCGTCGACGACGTCAAGGCCGGCATCCGCATGGCCGGCGGCACGCCTTTCTGCATGACGACCATCGGCGTGTGCGACGGCATCGCCATGAACCACGAGGGCATGAAGTACTCCCTCACCAGCCGCGAGGTCATCGCCGACAGCGTCGAGTGCGCCGTCCAGGGCCATGCTTTCGACGCCGTGGTGCTCGTCCCCGCCTGCGACAAGATCGTCCCCGGCATGATCATGGGCGCCCTGCGCCTCAACCTCCCCACCGTGCTCGTGAGCGGTGGCCCGATGCTCGCCGGCAAGTCCAAGGACGGCTGCCATCAGACGGACCTCAACAGCCTCTTCGACGCCGTGGGCCAGGTAACAGCCGGCACCATGACGGAGGAGGAGTGCAAGTGGGTCGAAGAGACCGCCTGCCCCACCTGCGGCAGCTGCAGCGGCATGTTCACCGCTAACTCCATCTGCTGCCTGAGCGAGGCCTTGGGCATCGCGCTTCCCGGCAACGGCACCATCCCCGCCGTGTACTCCGCCCGTGATCGTCTGGCCAAGAAGGCCGGCATGAAGGTCATGGAGCTCTTGGAGAAGGGCATCACCATCGGCGACATCATCACGCCGGCTGCCATCAAGAACGGCATGGCGCTCGACATGGCCTTTGGCGGCAGCACCAACACCATGTTGCACCTGACGGCTATCGCCGCCACTGCCGGCCATCCCGTGAGCCTCGAGACCTGGGACGAGGTCTGCGCCAACACGCCCAACATCACGCGCATCGCCCCCGCGGGTCCGCTGCATATCGAGGACCTCGACCGCGTGGGCGGCGTGAGCGCCATCATCGGCGAGCTGGGCCGCAACGGCTGCCTGGACCTGAGCGCCACGACCTGCCATGGCACCATGGCCGAGTGGGTTGCCAGCTGCCCGCCTGTCGACGGCGAGATCGTCCGCACGGTGGACAACGCCTACAGCAAGGACGGTGGCCTCAAGGTCATGCGCGGCAACCTGGCACCGGACGGCGCCGTGGTCAAGAAGAGCGCGGTCGACCCCGTCATGTACCAGTTCACTGGTAAGGCGCGCGTCTTCGAGGGTGAGATCGCCGCATGCGACGCCATCCTGGGCGGCCAGATCAAGCCCGGCGACGTCATCGTCATCCGCTACGAGGGCCCCAGCGGCGGCCCCGGCATGCGCGAGATGCTCAGCCCCACCAGCCAGGTGTGCGGCATGGGCCTGGACAAGAGCGTGGCCCTGCTCACCGACGGGCGCTTCTCCGGCGCCACCAAGGGCCCCGCTATCGGCCATATCTCGCCCGAGGCAGCGGCGGGCGGCCCCATCGCCCTCATCGAGGAAGGCGACACCATCGTCATCGACATCGAGAAGGGCCAGCTCACGCTCGATGTGCCCGAGGACGTCCTCGCTCAGCGCAAGGCCGCATGGAAGGCCCCCGAGCCCAAGTACAAGACGGGTGTCCTGGCCCGCTACTCCAAGCTGGTGACTTCTGCCGACAAGGGGGCGATCCTTCGATGAGCGATCGAAACGGACAGAAGATGACCGGTGCCCAGGCGCTTATCGCAGCCCTGGAGGACACCGGCGTCGAGACGATATTCGGCTATCCCGGAGGCCAGGCCATCCGCATCTACGATGCGCTCTACGACAGCAAGATGCACCATGTGCTCGTCCGCCACGAGCAGGGCGCCACGCATGCGGCCGATGGCTACGCACGCGCCACGGGTAAGACGGGCACGGTCATCGTGACCAGCGGCCCCGGCGCCACCAACACCGTCACGGGCATCGCCACCGCCTACATGGACTCCGTGCCCATGGTGGTCATCTGCGGCCAGGTGCCCTTGAGCTCTCTGGGCAGCGACGCCTTCCAGGAAAGCGATATCACGGGCATCACCATGCCCATCGTCAAGCACAGCTACCTGGTGCGCGACTCTAGCAAGATCGCCCAGACTGTGGCCGAGGCTTACCATATCGCGAGCACCGGCCGCCCCGGTCCCGTGGTCATCGACATGCCCAGCAACCTCCTCACCGAGGAGGTCACCTACGCCTATCCCGACGAGGTCAAGCTGCAGTCCTACAAGCCCACCTACAAGGGCAACACCAAGCAGGTCAAACAGGCCGTAAGCGAGCTCACGCGCGCCAAGAAGCCCGTCATCTACTGCGGCGGCGGCGTCTTGTGGAGCCATGCTTGTCAAGACCTCATGAAGCTCAGCGACACCTTGCAGATCCCCTGCGTGACAAGCCTCATGGCAAAGGGCGTCTTCCATGAGGACAAGGACCTTTGCCTGGGGCTCGTGGGTATGCACGGCAGCCGCGCAGCTAACATGGCGCTCTACGAGAGCGACCTCATCTTCGCTGTGGGCACGCGCTTCGCAGACCGCGTCACCGGCGCGCTGGACAAGTTCGCGCCCAATGCGCGCGTGGTCCACGTCGACATCGACCCGGCAGAGATCGGCAAGAACCGCGCCGTCGACGTGCCCATCGTGGGCGACGCCAAGATCGTGCTCTCCGCCATCAACGAGGAGCTCGACGCCAAGAAGCCCGCGCCTGCGACAGGCGAGTGGGTCGAGCGCGTCTTGCAGTGGAAGAAGGAGAGCCCCTTCTACTACGAGCCTCGCACGGATGCCATCCTGCCCGAGCAGGTCATCGACGAGCTGTGCCGTGCCTCCAAGGACCGCGACACCATCTACACCACAGAGGTCGGCCAGCATCAGATGTGGGCGGCCCAGTACCTCACCTGCACGCGCAGCCGCACCTTCATCAGCAGCGGCGGCGCAGGCACCATGGGCTTCGGCCTGCCGGCTGCCATGGGCGCGCAGATGGGCAAGCCCGAAAGCCGTGTCGTCTGCATTGCCGGCGACGGCTCCGTGCAGATGAACATCCAGGAGATGGCTACCATCCGCGAGAACAACCTGCCGGTCAAGCTCGTGATCTTGGATAACAACTGCCTAGGTATGGTGCACCAGTGGCAAGAGCTCTTCTACGACAAGCGCTACAGCAACACGATCTTCAGCTGCAACCCGGACTTCGTCCAGTTGGCGAAGGCATACGGCTGGGAGGCTAAGGGCATCTCCAAGCCGGAGGAGCTTGCCGGCGCTCTCGCGGATATGCTCGCAAGCGACCAGCCCTACCTGCTGCATGTCAAGATTCCCGCCAGCGAGAACGTCTATCCCATGATTCCCGGCGGCAAGGCCGTCACGGACATGATCGGCGCGGTGGTTTTGGACGACAACGGCAACAAGATCGAGAAGGAGGCCTAAGATGTCGCGCACACTCTCCATCCTGGTCGATAACGCCCCCGGCGTCCTGACCCGCGTCGCAGGCTTGGTTGCCCGCCGCGGCTTCAACATCGACTCCCTGGCTGTGGGCCATACCGAGGACCCCACGCGCTCGCGCATCACCTTGGTGGTCGATGCCGATATCGAGCAGGTCGAGCAGGTTACCAAGCAGCTGCACAAGCTCGTCAACGTCTACAAGATCAACGACCTCACCGAGGAAGCCCATATCGACCGCGAGCTCGTCCTCTTCAAGGTCAACGCCGAGCCCTCCAAGCGCGGCGAGATCATAGAGATCGCCAACGTGTTCCGCGCCAACGTGGTCGATGTCGCTTATTCCAGCCTCACGATCGAGGCCACGGGTACGGATAGCAAGCTCAACGCCATGGAGGACATGTTCCGCGCCTATGGCATCAAAGAGATCGTCCGCACGGGCAAGATCGCCCTGGGCAGGGGCTAAGAGCGGCTGTATCGCAGCAGCAAGCTCGCGCCTCGGGCAAAGGAAGCGCCGCTGGGAGCAGTCTCCTAGCGGCGCTTCTCTGTCCTGCGGGTTTCTGGGTCCTGCGTCTTGCGGGGACGCAGCATCTTCAAGGTGTGGGCGAGTGCTCCTCGCTTACTCGTCTAACGTACGCTGGGCTGCCTGCACGACGTGCTTCATGAGCACGCTCGTGGTCACGGCGCCTACTCCTCCGGGCACGGGGGTGATAGCGCCTGCGATGGGCTCGACCTCTTCGAACACGACGTCGCCGCACAGCTTCCCCTTTTGCTCGTTCCAGTCGATTCCCACGTCGATGACTGTCTGGCCGGGTGCGAAGTACTCTGCGCCGATGGTCTCCATCCGTCCTGCCGCGACGATGACGATATCGGCATCGCGCGTGATGGCGGGGGCGTCTGCGGTCTTGGTGTGGCAGATGGTGGGTGTGGCGTTGGCGTGCATGAGCATCATGGCCACCGGGCGACCCACCACCAGGCTGCGCCCTATGACGGCTGCGCGCTTGCCTGCGCAATCGATGCCGTAATGGTTCAAGATCTCCATGCAGGCTGCCGCTGTGCAAGGGGCGAAGCCCTCCTCCTTGTTGGCGAACACGCCCGCCAAGCTCGATGCGGTGATGCCGTCGACGTCCTTGCTGCAGCTGATGAGCGACTCCGCCTTGGCTTGGTCGAAGTGCTCAGGCAGCGGCCTGAACATGAGGATGCCGTGGACGCTCCCATCCTCGTTGAGGCGCTTGATGCTTGCCTCGAGCTCCTCCTGCGTCGCATCGGCTGCAAGCACTGCCTGCTCGACGTCGATGCCGCAGCTGGCAGCGCGCTTGAGGGCGCCGCGCTCGTATGAGAGGTCGTCGTCGCGCTCGCCCACGCGCAGGATGGCGAGCTTGGGGCATACGCCTTGCTCTTTGAGGGCCGCCGCCTCGCTTCTCACCTGGTCGCTCAGCGCTGCGGCGACCTCCTTGCCAGAGAGAATCCTTGCCATGGGCTATCTCCTCAGCTCGGTGATGATGGTCGAGTAGACGGAGTCCGCCATGGCGCTGTAGACGTTGAGCAGGCGGTCCGCCTCGGCCTCGATGCGCAGCGCGGCACCGCGGTCCTTCATCGAGTTGGTGTTGATGTAGATGTTGAGGCACGCGCCCTGCAAGCCCGCCTTGGCAAGCGTCGCGCCGGCGGCGACGTCGCTGATGGCCATGCGCGACCCGATATGCGCCATCTTCTCGAGCAGCTCGACCACATGCCCCAGGCTGCGCATGATCTGCAGCGGGGCCGTGCACGCGCCTGCCAGCGCGCGCTCCATGATGGCGTCGCGCGAGGGGTCGTCCTTGGGAATCCCGTAGGCTTTCGAGAGCGGCTCGAAGCATTCTGCATCGGCGTCGATCAGGCGCAGGAGCGTGTCGCGCAGCTCCTGTGCCTTATCGGTGAGCTCTCGGGCCTGGTCTTCGACATCGGCGTATTTCTCCTTGCCGATGGTCAGGTTTCCCACCATCGAGCAAAGCGCGACAGCCAACGCGCCGGTGGCTGCCGCTGCACCGCCTCCGCCGGGGTAGGGGGCGTTGCTTGCGAGCTTTTGCGTGAAGAGCTCGAGCGAGTCGTCATAGAGAGGCATAGTCGTCCTTTATCGGGCAAGACGGCAGAAAGCCGCCTGCATGCAAACGTATTCGGACATTCTAGGCGATGGACCCAAAACCCGTGCGGCGCGCCTTTGCCGTACGGCATGGAACCGTTCCCAAAATCGCGGGTAACCTTTGAGTGCAATTACTTAAAAACCAGTGTCGCGCTGGGTAAATAAGCGTAGAATATCGGGAATTCTTTGGCCAACAAGCGCCCTCGAAAAAGGCAGGGGGCGCCGTGGATACATGAAAGGAAGCTTCGTAATGGCAATCACGATCCTTTACGAAAAAGACGTCAACCCCGATATCATCAAGAGCAAGAAGGTGGCCATCATCGGCTACGGCTCCCAGGGCCATGCCCATGCGCTC
>CAVCDT010000036.1:0-19912 GCA_963600995.1 Akkermansia muciniphila
AGACCACCCCGGGCCTCGAGGCCGCAGGTCAGGAGCTCGAGGATATCTTCACCTTGCTCGAAGACCACTACCGCGACATGATGGATATCGAGTTCACCATCGAGCAGGGCAAGCTCTACATGCTCCAGACGCGCGTCGGCAAGCGCACGGCCGCAGCTGCGCTGCGCATCGCCATCGAGATGGTCGACGAGGGCATGATCGACGAGAAGACCGCTGTCCTGCGCGTCGCCCCCGAGCAGCTCGACCAGCTCCTGCACCCGCAGATCGCCAAGGGCGCCGTCAAGAACATCGTGGCCAAGGGTCTCAACGCCTCTCCCGGCGCTGCCGTGGGCGAGGCCGTCTTCTCCGCCAAGGACGCAGTCGCTGCCGCAGAGGAGGGCCGCAAGACCGTCCTCGTGCGCTGGGAGACCACTCCCGACGACCTCTCCGGCATGATCGCCGCAGAGGGCATCCTCACCTCGCACGGCGGCAAGACCTCCCATGCGGCGGTTATCGCCCGCGGCATGGGCGCACCCTGCGTCTGCGGCGTCGAGGCCCTCAAGATCGACGCAGAGGCCAAGACCGCCGCGATCGCCGGGACCGATATCGTCATCAAGGAAGGCGACGTCATCTCCATCGACGGCATGACCGGCGAGGTCATGCTGGGCGCAGTCGAGCTCGAGGAGCCCGAGATGACCGGTGACTTGGGCAAGTTGCTCGAGTGGGCCGACAAGTACCGCAAGCTGGGCGTCCGCGCCAACGCAGACAACCCCGACGACGCAAAGCTTTCGCGCGACATGGGCGCCGAGGGCATCGGCCTGTGCCGCACCGAGCACATGTTCCTGGGCGACCGCAAGCAGATCGTTGCCGATATGATCTTGGCGGAAAAGGGCGGCGCAGAGTACACCGCAGCGCTCGACAAGCTCTACGAGCTCCAGCAGGGCGACTACTACGGCATGCTCAAGGCGATGGACGGCCTGCCCGTCATCATCCGCCTGCTCGACCCGCCCCTGCACGAGTTCCTTCCCGCCCCGCGCGACCTGGCCATCAAGGCCGCAGTTGCGGAGGCAAAGGGCGAGGATGCGACGGCTACCAACAAGCTGCTCGCCGCCGCAGACGCCATGGCCGAGATGAACCCCATGCTCGGTCTGCGCGGATGCCGTCTGGGTATCGTCATGCCCGGGCTTTCCGCTATGCAGGTGCGCGCTATCGCCACTGCCTGCGCCAAGCTCAAGAAGGAGGGCTTCGACCCCAAACCCGAGGTCATGGTCCCCTTGGTATCCATGGAAAACGAGCTCACCTTCGTCCGCAACGAGGCGGAGAAGGCCATCGCCGAGGTCTCCGAGTGCGAGGGCGTCGACTTGTCCTTCATCGAGATCGGCACGATGATCGAGCTTCCGCGCGCTGCCGTCACGGCAGATGAGATCGCCAAGCATGCGGACTTCTTCTCCTTCGGCACCAACGACCTTACGCAGACAACCTTCGGGTTCAGCCGCGACGACGTCGAGGGCAAGTTCTTCAAGGACTACGAGGAGCTCGGCATCATGAAGGTGAACCCCTTTGCCACGGTGGACGACGGCGTCGTCAAGCTGGTCGACATCGCCGCCAAGGGCGGCCGCGCCACCAACCCGGACATCTGCCTGGGCGTTTGCGGCGAGCACGGCGGCGACCCGGACTCCATCGCCAAGTTCCACAAAGTGGGTCTCGACTACGTGAGCTGCTCTCCCTACCGCGTGCCCGTCGCGCGTCTGGCAGCGGCGCACGCCGCTCTCAAAGAGCAGGCCTAGGCTTTGATCCCAGACTCTCTTTAGGTCATCAAGAACAATGCAGGGAGGCGCCCCTAGGGGTGCCTCCCTTCGTTTTCGCGATATACCCTCATGCGAATATCGTTTACGCGTAGTTGCTCGTTTTTGCATCACTTTGTGTAAAAATCGATGGAAGCTATGCTCGTATAGAAGACAGCTGTAAAATCAAACGGTTTCGATATTGGCCAATCACGTTAGGAGCCGATCATGGACAAGACTATCGCCGGCGCTCTGACCGTCGCTAACGACGTCATCGCCGATATGGCTGGTTATGCCGCTTTGGAGAGCTACGGTGTGGTCGGCATGGCGGCACCGACGCTTACAGACGGCATTGCCAAGCTCCTTCCCAACAACCGCCTGCGCAAGGGCATCACCATCAAGATGACGGAGGACGGCAAGGTTCACGCAGACCTCTATGTCATCATCGAGCACGGCATGAACCTCACGGAGGTCTCGCGCATGCTCGCCGAGAAGGTCACCTACGTCTTGGAGGACTCCGCCCAGCTTCCCGTGGATGCTGTCGACGTCCATGTCCAGGGCGTGAAGGTCCGCTCTTAGCCGTCTTTTTACATAGCTCGAAGCAAGGGGATTAACCAGCATATGAATATTTCCGAACTGCGCCTGTGCATCATCTCTGCGGCCACCGCCCTCTCCAACCGCAAGGAGGAGGTCAACCGCCTCAACGTCTTCCCTGTCCCTGACGGTGACACCGGCACCAACATGTCGCTTACCATCGAGTCGGTGGTCAAGGAGGTCAAGGCCCTGCCTGTCGACGCAGACGGCAAGGCGCTCTGCAAGGCTGTGACGCATGGCTCGCTCATGGGTGCGCGCGGCAACTCCGGCGTTATCACCAGCCAGATTCTGCGCGGCTTGTGCGAGGGTGCTCAAAGCGCCGGCTCTCTGGAGGACGTCGACGCACAGGCAATCTCTGCCGCCATGCAGACTGCGGTCACCGTCGCGTTCCAAGCGGTTCGCAAACCTGTCAAGGGCACGATACTCACCGTGCTCGAAGATGCTGCCGCTGCCGCTGCCAAGGCAGCCGATGAGGGTGCGAGCGTTCATGACCAGCTCCATGCCATCGCCGACGAGGCCCTTGCCTCCGTCAAGCGCACGCCCGAGTTCCTGCCGGTTCTCAAGGAGAACGGCGTCGTCGACTCCGGCGGCTTCGGCCTCACCATCCTCATCCAGGCCTTCGTCGCCGCACTTACAGGCGACGCCAACGACCTCCCCGATGCATCTGAGTTCTCCCGCCCGGAGCCCAAGGTCGCCATCGAGCAGGTCAACGACTGGGCAGGGTCGGACTACATGTACTGCACAGAGTTCCTCTTCAAAAGCGACACGGTCGTCGTGGCAGATGCCTTGGAGTTTCTGGGCAGCTTGGGCGACTGCGAGCTCATGGTTGGCACCCATCCCGATTTCAAGGTCCATGTCCATACGGACACCCCGGGCAAGGTCTTAAACTACATGACCGACCTCGGCCAGGTTGCAGAGGTCTTCATCCACAACATGATCCTCGAGTCCGAGGAGCGCAACGAGGCTATCAAGGCCGATGCCGCAGCGGAGCGCAAGCCCTTGGGCTTTGTAGCCGTCGCAGCAGGGGAGGGTATGGCCCAGATCCTCAAGTCGCTCGGCGTCGACTACGTCGTGAGCGGCGGGCAGACCATGAACCCCTCAACCGCAGATCTCCTGCAGGCCATCGAGGACGTCAACGCAGACTCCGTCATCGTCCTGCCCAACAACAAGAACATCATCATGGCAGCACAGGCTGCAGTCGAGTGCTGCGACAAACCCGCTGCCGTCGTTCCCACCAAGTCCGTCCCCGTCGCGTTCTCCGCGCTTTTCGCCGTTAATCCGCAGGCCAGCATGGATGAGAACGTCGAGGCTATGACCGAGGCTCTCGAGGATGTCGTGAGCGGCGAGGTCACGGTCGCCATCAAGGATTCCAAGACCACTGGCGGCGATGCGATTGCCCCGGGCGATTTCATCGGCATCGCCAACGGCTCGCTCGATGTGGTGGGGTCCTCTGTGGAGGAGGTCGCCTTGAAGCTCATCGAGCAGCTTGACGACGATATGGACACCATCACCGTGCTTGCGGGCGAGGATTACTCCGATGATGAGCTGGATGCCCTGGTCGCGCAGATCGAGGAGCGCTTCGAGGATCTCGAAGTCGACGCCCAGCGCGGCGAGCAACCGCTTTACCCGGTCGTTTTCTCAATCGAGTAGCGCCCGCGCCAAAGGAGCACCCTGATGAACAAGCAACGCTACGCTATCGTCACCGACAGCGCCTGCGACATCTCCAAAGCCGAGCTTGCGTCATGGGGCGTCGAGTGCGTCAACCTGCGCGTGCTCGATTCCCACGGCAATGAGCTCATCAGCGACAACGACGCCGAGAGCGTCGAGGAGTTCTACGACTACCTCGAGACGCATGACGAGCTCCCCAAGACATCGATGCCCTCTCCCGTCGAGTTCGGCGAGATGTACTCGAAGCTCGCTCTCGAGGGCTACGATGCCGTCTTGTCCCTGCATATGTCCGAGGCGATGTCCGGGACGGTGAACTCTGCGCGTATGGCTGCCCAAAGCGCCCCCATCCCCATCGAGGTCATGAACCTCAACCGCAACACCTTGACCCAGGCGCTGCTCGTGCATCGCGCGGCCCAGCTTCGCGACGAGGGGGCGAGCCTCGAGGAGGTCGTCGCGCATCTCGAGGAGATCATCCCCAACTCGAGCGTCGTCTTCGCGCTCGACACGCTCGAGAACCTCGTCAAGGGCGGTCGCATGGGCAAGGCCACCGGCCTTGTTGCAAGCGTGCTCGACATCAAGCCCATCTTGATGGTGGGCGCGGAAGGCGTCGTCACGTCTGTCGCCATGTCCAAGTCCATGAAGCGCGCCATCTCGCGCCTCGCCAAGAAGGCGGCAGAGCTCGTCGAGCAGATCGGCCCGCTGGAGGGCTGCATGATGCACGTGCGCAACCCCCTTGCATGCCAGTCGCTGCGCGAGGCTATCCAAGCATCCGGCATCGACTACACGGAGACCTCCGAGCGCCAAGTCGGGCCCATCATCGCCACGCACGTGGGCTTGGGCTGTGTGGGTTTCTCTTATATACCGGCTCGGCGCTGATGCCTGCAGCTAAGCGCGGGGGCCTTACGCTTGCGAGCCCTGTGAGCGACGTGCAGGGTTGCGCTGCCGCCCGTGCAGCGGCTTTAGGCAAGCTCGGTATAAAGACGGTGCGCGACCTCGTCACGTGGTATCCGCACCGCTATATCGACCTCACCAACATCGTGCCGTGCGCTGCTGCGCCTATCGGCGAAGTCGCGACGGTGAGCGGGCGCCTCGAGGCCGTCAAGCAAAAGCATGCCCGGGGCAATCTCCATATCATCGAGGCCTGCGTCGTCGACGATACGGGAGCTGTTGCCTTGGTCTGGTTCAGACAGCCCTGGCTCATCAACAAGCTACACCCGGGCGATACCGTCTCGGCCACGGGCAAGGTCGCCTTCAACTACGGCATGAAGCAGATGAGCTCGCCGATGCTCGAGGTCTTGGGGGATAAGGACTCGGCCCAGACGCTTGCCATGGTCCCTGTTCACCGCTCCAACGATGCGGTGAGTCCTTCGTGGATGCGCCGGCTCATATCCAACGCCCTGGTGCAGCTGGGTGACATCGAAGACCCGCTGCCGGCGCCTTTGCGCGCCAAGCGCAAGCTGCCCGGGCGCAAGGCGTCTTTGAGGGCCATCCACTTCCCCTCGAGCGCGCAGCTCAAAGACGAGGCACGCGTGCGTCTGGCGTACGAGGAGCTGCTGCGTCTCCAAGTCGTGATGATGATGCGCCGTGACGCGGAGGTCGCCGGCTGTGAAGGGGTCGTGCATACGCCCGGCAAAGCCGCAAGCGCGCTAGCAAGCCAGCTGCCCTTCAAGCTCACGTCCCAGCAGCAAGATGCAGTGGATGATATCCGCCGCGATATGTGCTCGAGCGCACCTATGAACCGCATGCTTCTGGGCGATGTCGGCACGGGCAAGACGGCTGTGGCGGCGTTTGCCCTCGCTATCGCGGCTGATACGTATACCCAAGCTGCGATGATGGCCCCAACGGAGGTCCTCGCGCGCCAACATGCCCAAAAGCTCGGGCCGATGCTCGATGCCTGCGGCGTGAGCTGGGCCGTGCTCACCGGGTCGACCAAGCAGGCGGAGCGCGCGTCGATCATCGAGGGCCTGGGGCAGGGATGCATCGACGTCGTGTTCGGGACGCATGCGCTCATCGAGCCGGACGTCGTCTTCAGGCGCCTGAGCCTTGCCGTGATAGACGAGCAGCATCGTTTCGGGGTGGGGCAGCGCTCGAGGCTTCGAGCCAAGGGCGCCGGCTGCGACCTGCTCGTGATGACGGCGACTCCCATCCCGCGCACCCTGGCGTTGGCGATGTACGGCGACCTCGACACGAGCTATATACGCGAGCGTCCTGCTGGCAGGGCGCCGGTGACGACGCGCGTGATATCGCGCGACTCCCGGCGCATAGCTTACGAGGCCATACGCAGCGAGCTTGCAGCCGGCAGGCAAGCCTATATCGTCTGCCCACTCGTGGGCCTTACGCGCGAGCAGCGTGCAAGCGCAGACGACGACGGCTCGATGTCGAGTGCCCTTTGCGGGGAGCTCGACGTGGCAAGCCCCAAGGCAGCCCGCGACGAGGCAGACCACCTCGCGCGCAGCGTGTTCCCGCAGTGGGAGGTGGGCTTGCTTACCGGTCGCATGCCTGCGGCGCAAAAGCAGCAGGTTATGGACGACTTCGCCGCCAACCGCATCAACGTCTTGGTCTCGACGACGGTCATCGAGGTAGGTGTCGACGTTCCCAACGCCACGGTAATGATGATCGAGGATGCGGATCGTTTCGGGCTGTCGCAGCTTCATCAGCTGCGAGGGCGCGTGGGGCGCGGCAAGCACCCCGGCCAGCTCTTCTTGGTGGCAGACCCAGGCGCCGATGACGATGTCCTCAAAGCGCGCATGGATGCGATGACGACGTGCGACGACGGCTTCGAGCTGGCAGAGCTCGACTTGGCGGCACGGCGCGAGGGCGACGTCCTGGGGGCGCGCCAGCACGGGCAGGCTCATCTGCGCCTGGCAAACGTCGTCGACGATGCAGAGCTCGTCGAGGCCGCCCATGCAGATGCCCGTGCTATGCTCGATGCCGATCCCGGTCTTGCCAGCGGCCGCAACGCTTTGTTCGCTGCCGACTTGGAAGCTGTTTTTTGTGATGTCGACCTCGGTTTCTCGAAAGGGGCATGATGTGAGGATAGTCGCAGGGAAGTTCAAGGGGAGGGCGGTCAAATCCCCCAGTGCGGATACGACGCGCCCTACCACGGACCGCGTGCGCGAGTCCGTGTTCTCGTCGGTGCTCTCCAGGACAGACGACCTCTCGCTTGAGGGCATGACCGTGCTCGATGCCTTCGCCGGCAGCGGTGCGCTGGGCTTCGAGGCTCTTTCGAGGGGTGCTGTGCGCTGCACGTTTTGGGAGCAGGACTCCCAAGCGCGCTCGGTGCTCGAGTCGAATGCGGCCTCGTTGGGGCTTACCTCGCGCGAGTACTGCTGCAAGTCGGGAGACGTCCTGCAATCCGCAAGCCGCCCTCTGAGCTTCGGGGCGCCCTTCGGGTTGGTCTTGCTCGACCCTCCCTATGCGTTCGATCCTGCAGGCGTCGCTGGCTTCGTGTCGCAGCTCAAGGCCAACGGCGATATCGCCGCTGGCAGTATCGTGGTCTACGAACATGTCGCTGCCAACATGGCCGCCGCGCAAGAGGCCTTTGCGGGCCTTGGGGGCTTCGAGATCACGGGGCACAAGAAGTACGGCAAGGTCGCCGTCATGTACCTGGAGGTGCTCTAGTATGCGAAAGGTCATCGTCCCGGGCACCTTCGACCCCATAACCGCAGGTCATCTCGAGGTTGTTGAGCGCTCCAGCAGGTTGTTCGACCAGGTGGTCGTAGGCGTTGCGCTGTCAGAGAAGAAGGGGGGAGGCCCCCTGCTCGACATCGACCAGCGCGTTGCCCTCGCACGACAGTCTGTCGCGCATCTTGATAACGTCGAGGTACTGCCCTTCACCAACCTCTTAGTCGAGTTCGCCCGCGAGATAGGCGCCGTTGCCGTGGTCAAGGGCCTGAGGGCGACGACGGATTTCGAGTACGAGTTCCAGATGGCCGCCCTCAACTACCGCCTCGACGACGAGCTCGAGACCGTCTTCGTCACCGCCAGCCCGGATTGCACCTACATATCCTCGAGCGTCGTCAAAGAGCTTGCGAGCATGGGTGCGAACATCACCGGCATGGTTCCCGCTTGCGTCGAGGAGGCGCTTGCCAGGCGCTTCGGGCGCGCTTAGGGCCGCATGCGAGCCGTACGGCGCACGTAATCGAGATGTAACAGCGGCTGCAATGCTCTCGATAAGGCTGTCGGGTATAATTTTCGGTCTGATACTCGACTGCTCGCCCGCTGCTTGCGGGCTGCATTGCGAACATTGAATTACGAAGCCTCGAGAAGGGGGAACTGGACGATGAAGCCGATGCGCATCATGGATACCACCCTGCGTGACGCCCACCAGTCGCTGTGGGCAACGCGCATGGAGACGAGCGACATGCTTCCCATCTTGCCCAAGATGGACAAGGTCGGTTACTGGGCGCTCGAGGTCTGGGGAGGCGCAACATTCGACACCTGCCTGCGTTTTCTGGATGAGAACCCCTGGGAGCGCCTGCGCGTCATCAAGCAGCACTGCCCCAATACCCCGCTCTCCATGCTCACACGCGGGCAGAACCTCGTTGGTTACCACCACTACTCCAAAGAGATCGTCTCCCGTTTCATCAAGGCAGCGCATCGCAACGGCATGGACGTCTTCCGCGTCTTCGACGCCCTCAACGACATCCGCAACGTCGTGGACACCGCAGAGGCCCTCAACGAGTGCGGCGCGCATTTCGAGGGCGCTATCTCCTACACCATGAGCCCTGTGCACACGCTCGACTCCTACATCGACTACGCAAACCAGCTCAAGGAGCTCGGCGCAGATTCCATCTGCATCAAGGACATGGCCGGCATGCTCGCCCCGTATCGCACCGAGCGCTTGGTATCCGCTCTGCGCAAGGAGGTCGGCCTGCCC
Organism: Akkermansia muciniphila; assembly: GCA_963600995.1. Lineage (GTDB taxonomy): Bacteria > Actinomycetota > Coriobacteriia > Coriobacteriales > QAMH01 > W2P13-069. The sequence goes on from CAVCDT010000036.1 coordinate 8,905, forward strand.
ATCCATCTGCATTGCCATTACGTGGGCGGCATGGCCCCTGCCAACTACATCAAGGCCGCCGAGGCAGGCGCCGCTATCATCGACACGGCTACGGCCCCGCTCGCCTTCGGCAACTCCCAGCCCGCCGTCGAGATGATCGTGGCGGCTTTCAAGGAGTCCGGCTACGACACCGGCATCGACCTCGACTTGCTCTTCGAGATCGCAGAGTACTGGGAGGAGGTCCGCAAGCGCGGCAAGTACCGCCGCGGCATCTCCACGCTGGCGCACATGAAGGTCTATACCCATCAGGTGCCAGGCGGCATGATGTCCAACCTCGTCTCCCAGCTCGAGATCCAGAAGGCATCCGACCGCCTGGGCGAGGTCTTGGAGGAGATCCCCCGCGTGCGCGCCGAGGTGGGCTACCCGCCCTTGGTCACGCCGCTTTCGCAGATCGTGGGCACGCAGTCGGTCTTCAACGTCTTGACGGGCAAGCGCTGGTCGGTCGTCTCCAAGGAGATGAAGGACTACGTGGGCGGCTACTACGGCAAGGCGCCCGGCCCTATGGATCCCGACGTCGTCGCCAAGGTCTTGGGCGACGACAAGCCCCTCGACCCGTCGGTCGCACCGGGCTCGCTTGTCACGACTACCTACGCCGAGCTCGAAGAGGAGATCGGCGATCTTGCCACGAGCGAGGAAGACGTGCTCATGTATGCGCTCTTCCCCAACGAGGCACGCACTTACTTGGAAAAGCACCGCAAGGTGCCCAACGTCAACTTCCGCATGGACGAAGCCGTCAAGAGCACGAAAGAGGAGGATTACGTGGATATCGCACAGATTCGCGAGCTGGTTAAGATGGTCGAGGAGGCCGGTATCGGAGAGATCACGGTCGAGGAGGCGGGCACCAAGATCGTCGTCCGCAACCCCAACATGCCGCAGGCGGCAGCCCCCGTCGCCGTTGCAGCCCAGCCCCAGCAGCCCCAGGCCGCAGCTGCAGCTGCACCGCAAAGCGACCGCCCTGCTGGCTGGAAACCCGTCAAAGCGCCGATGGTCGGCACCTTCTATGCTGCCCCCGCCCCTGGCGCTGACGCCTTCGTCAAGGTGGATGACAAGGTTTCCGCCGGCGACTCCATGTGCATCGTCGAGGCCATGAAGCTCATGAACGAGATTCCCGCCGAGGAGATGTGCATCGTGCGCGAGATCTGCGTCAACGACGGCGACCCCGTCGAGTACGGCACCGTGCTCTTCTACGTCGAGCCTATCTCCGAGTAGGAGTGCCCATGTTCGACAAGATTCTCATCGCTAACCGCGGCGAGGTCGCGGTTCGCATCATCCGCGCGGCGCACGAGCTGGGAGTCAAGACCGTCGTGGTCTACTCCGAGGCAGACCGCGACTCGCTTCCCGTCAAGCTCTCCGACGAGGCCGTCTGCATCGGGCCCGCGCCCTCATCCAAATCCTATCTGGTGATGGGCAACATCATCGGCGCAGCCCAGATCACCGGCGCACAAGCCATCCATCCCGGCTACGGCTTCTTGTCCGAGAGCGCTGATTTCGCACGTGCATGCGCAGACAACGACATCGTCTTCATCGGCCCCTCCCCGGAGGCCATCGAGCAGCTGGGCGACAAAGCCGCAGCCAAGGCGACGATGGCGAAGCTCGGCGTGCCCACCGTACCGGGCAGCGATGGCGCAGTCGACACCGTTGCCGATGCCGCCCGTTTCGCCGATGAGGTGGGTTATCCCGTCCTCATCAAGGCATCTGCCGGCGGCGGAGGCAAGGGCATGCGCGTGGCCGAGTCTGCCGACGAGCTCGAGAAGATGTTTACCGCCGCAAAGACCGAGGCGGCAAACGCCTTCGGCAACGACGAGGTCTATCTCGAGAAGTACCTCTCGCATCCCCGCCATGTCGAGGTCCAGCTCCTCGCGGATACCTGCGGCAACGCGATGCACCTGTGCGAGCGCGACTGCTCTATCCAACGCCGCCATCAAAAGCTCCTCGAGGAGGCGCCGAGCCCTGCCTTGGACGAGGCTACGCGTCAGGCCATGGGCGAGGCTGCTCTCAAGGCCGTCCGCGGCGTCAACTACGTCAACGCGGGCACCATCGAGTTTCTCCTCGATACTGATGGCCGCTTCTACTTCATGGAGATGAACACGCGCGTCCAGGTCGAGCATCCCGTGAGTGAGCAGATCACCGGCGCGGATATCATCAAGGAGCAGCTGCGCATCGCTGCGGGAGAGCCTATCTCCATCGCAGATCGCGCTCCTCTGTCGCCTGTGGCCCATGCGATCGAGTTTCGCATCAACGCGGAGGACCCGACCAAGGGCTTCATGCCCTGCCCGGGAAAGATCACGCGCTTCGACCTTCCCGGCGGCCCCGGTGTCCGCGTCGATACGCATATCCGCGCCGGCTACACGGTGCCCCCCACCTACGACTCCCTTCTAGCCAAGCTCATCGTCTGGGGTGACACGCGCGAGGAGGCCGTTGCCCGCGGCAAGCGCGCGCTCGACGAGTTCGTGGTCGAGGGCATCGCCACCACCATACCCTTCCATAAGGCCGTCCTCGAAAACGAGGTATTCTTGTCCGGTGAGGTTTACACTGACTTCATCGAAACCCAGATGAACGGAGGAGTGCTGTGAAAGAGAAGAACGCCACGCAGGGCATCTGCGTCAACGGAATAACCATCGCCCCCGGTGTCGTCGAGACCATCATCTCCCTTGCGGCGGCCGAGGTCGAGGGCGTGGCAAGCGTCGGTACCGCCGGCGCTATCTCCGCTATCACCGCAGCGCTCAACGCCGGCCGCAGTGTTCCCACTGCCGGCATCAAGCTCGAGGTCGCTTGCGATAACACCATCACCGTCGATATCACCATCCAGGCCTACTACGGATACCGCCTGTCGGATGTCGCCGCCCAGGTGCGCGAGGCCATCGCCGATGCCCTCAAGGCCCAGATCGGGGCAGACACCTCCTGCGTCAACGTCCACGTCGATGCCCTGGCCTTCGAGGAGAACTAGCACATGGCCCAATCCAGAACCCTTACCAACACAGCGTCCCGTCGCCAGGCACTCCAGGCGATGTTTCAGCAGGAGTTCTGCGGCTTGGACCTCGCAGCGCTCGACGCGGGCTCCAAGGAGCTCCTGGTCGTCTCGTTCTGCCCCAAGGACGTGCAGGACACCGATCTTTGCGGTGAGCCCCTCAACGACTACGCCAAGCGCCTCATCGCGGGCATCATCGACAATCAGGCCGTTATCGACGGTTGGATCTCTGATGCGGCTGACAACTGGACTATCGAGCGTATGCAGAACGTCGACCGCAACATCATCCGCCTCGCTTGCTTCGAGATGGCCTTCGTGGACGAGATTCCCACGGCTGTCGCCATCAACGAGGCCGTCGAGGTCGCAAAGGTCTTCGGCGGCGACGAGAGCCCCAAGTTCGTCAACGGCGTCTTGGGCCGCATCGCCAAGAAGCTCTCTGGCGAAGGCCGCATAGAGGCAGACTTGACAGACGTCGAGTCCCAGACTGCAGATGGCGAGTCCGGCGAGGCTGAGGCGGCGGTCGAGCAGGATGCCTGCGCTTCCAACGAAACTGCCGCTTCTCCCGAGCATGAATCCGAGGAAATCGTCTAATGGCCTCCTACGGCTCGTTTTCGGAGGTTAGGGCTCGTTTGGATGAGATCGTCACCCAAGTGCGCAAGAAGGACCTGTCGCTTGAGAAGAGCCTCGACTTGTACGAGGAGGCCATCAAGCTCACGCAGCGCGCGGCAGAGCTTGTCGACAAGCCCGATTTCTCTGATGAGGAGCTTATGTCTGCAAGCGGGCAAGCTGCCCCGCAGCAAAGCGACGACAGCCCGCAAGCCTCAGAGACGGATACGCAGGGCGATCAGGCGCCTGCTTGCGACAGCGAGGCCGCAGATACCGGCAACCAGACTTCGTAGTTAGAGAACCTTGAAGCCTATGGCATCGATACTAGAGAACATAGAGGGCCCTTCAGATCTGAAGGGCCTCAGTTTCACACAGCTCGACCAGCTCGCCGAGGAGCTGCGCGCCGTGATGGTGGCGGCCACGTCGCAAAGCGGCGGGCATCTTGCCTCCTCGCTGGGCGCCGTCGAGACCATCCTCGCCCTGCACAGGGTGCTTGATTGCCCGCATGACCGCATCGTCTTCGACGTGGGGCACCAGGCCTATGCCCATAAGCTCGTTACCGGGCGCTACAAGCGCTTCTCGGAGCTTCGCGCACTTGACGGCATATCGGGGTTCCCCAAGATCGACGAGAGTCCCTATGATTCGCATGACTCCGGCCATGCGTCCGATGCGCTCTCGACGGCCTTGGGCTATGCCCTCGCTCGCGATATCGACGGCGGCGACGAGACCATCGCTGTCCTGGTGGGCGATGCGTCTTTCTCCGGCGGTATGTCGCTTGAGGCCCTCAACCAGATAGGGCAGTCCAAGACGCGCCTTATCATCATCCTCAATGACAACGGCATGTCGATCTCCATCAACGTTGGCGGCTTCTCCAACTTCCTGGGGCGCGTGCGCTTGTCTGATGCTTACCAAGAGTCCAAGGAGAAATACGAGTCCACTTGGGAGAGCCGCGGCAAGATCGGCCAGTTCGTCAAGTACTCGAGCTCCGTCTTGCGCGACGGCATAAAGCAGATAGCCGCCCCCGAGGGCCAGCCCTTCTTCGAGGGCTTCGGCGTGACGTACATCGGTCCCTTCGACGGCCATGACGAGCGCAACCTCGAGGCTATCCTGCGTGAGGCGAAGGAGTTCGACGGCCCTGTCCTCATCCATGTCGTCACCAAGAAGGGCAAGGGCTATCTGCCGGCAGAACAGCATCCGGACACCTTCCATGGTGTCGGTCCCTTCGACATCGATACGGGCATCATCAAGAAGAAGTCCTCTGCGCCTTCTTGGACCTCTGTTTTCTCGAGCGAGCTTGTCCAACTTGCGCAAGAGCATGAAGACGTCGTCGCGATTACTGCCGCCATGCCCTCTGGCACGGGACTCGACAAGTTCGAGCAGCGCTATCCCAGGCGCTTCTTCGACGTCGGTATCGCAGAGGAGAACGCCGTCGGCATCTCCTCATCGCTGGCTATGTCGGGCAAGACCCCATTCGTAGCCATCTACTCGACCTTTATCCAGCGCGCTTTCGACCAGATGATCATCAACGTAGCCCTCCAGGGGCAGCATGTCGTGTTCTGCCTCGACCGCGCCGGGTTGGTCGGCCAAGACGGCCCCACGCACCACGGGGCGTTCGACTTGTCCTTCATGCGCATGATCCCGCATATGAAGGTGCTTGCGCCGTCTTCGGATCTCGAGTTGCGCCGTGCAGTTCGCACGGCCTATGAGCTCGCCGGCCCCGTTTGCATTCGCTATGGCAGGGGCTCTGCCGTCGTGGAGGGGGAGGGCGAGGTCGCTCCTTGGGAGTATTCCAAGGCCCGCATCCTGCACGATGGCGGTCGTGACGTCGCGTTTCTGGCGGTGGGCAGCATGGTCAAGCAGGCTATGCAGGCATCCAGGGTCCTCGAGGCCAAGGGCATCGGCTGCACGGTTTGGGACATGCGCTGGGTCAAGCCTGTCGACGCCGCTGCGATCGAGGAAGCTTGCGCCTGCGATACGGTGGTCACTGTCGAGGAGAGCACCGTCGTGGGCGGGTTTGGGAGCGCTGTCCTCGAGGAGCTGGCGCGCCAAGGTATCTCCAAGCGCGTTCACCGCCTCGGCCTGCCCGATGATTTCGTGGGCCAGGGCAGTGTGGCGGAGCTTTACAAGAGGTGCGGCCTCGATGCGCAGGGCATCGCAGACTTCGTTTGCGAGGCGCGCTAGCGATGGTTGCCCTCAAACCGCGTTTGGACGAGCTGCTCGTCGAGCGGGGGTACTTCGATACTGTCCACGATGCGCAGGTCGCCGTTTTGGCGGGCGAGGTCGTCGTGGGAGAGCATCGCGAGACAAGCGCTGGCAAGCGCCTTGCGCACGATGTCCCCATACGCCTCAAGGGAGCCTCGCGCTTCGTGTCGCGCGGTGGCCACAAGCTCACCGGGGCGCTCGAGGCCTTCGCGCTCGATGCAAGCGGGCTTCGTGCCGCAGACTTAGGCTGTTCTACCGGGGGCTTCACCGATTGCCTGCTCAAGGCGCATGCGGCGAGCGTTAGCTCGATCGATGTGGGATACGGTCAGTTCTCGTGGGCTCTGCGCAACGACAGCCGTGTGAGGCTGTTCGAGCGCACCAACGTGCGCGGCATCGATGTCGAGGCCGTCGGCGGCCCCTTCGAGCTCGTTGTAGGCGACCTCTCCTTCGTGAGCCTGCGCAGCCTCATGCCGGATATCGCGCGCCTTCTGTGCTGCGATGGGCGCGCCGTCATGCTCATCAAGCCGCAGTTCGAGCTCAGTGCGGGCCACATCGGCCCAGGCGGCATCGTAAGCGATACGGCAAGCCATGAGCTTGCCATACGGCAGGTACTGGGCAGCGCTTTGGACAACGGCCTGAGCGTCCTCGATATCGCCTATTCCCCCGTCAAGGGGACAAAGGGCAACCGCGAGTACCTGTTCCTGGCGCAAAAGCCCTCGTCCGGCAGCGCTTCTTGCGCTGTTGACGAGGCGAAGATCAGCGACGTCGTGAGGATGTCGCACGAGCGTTTGTGAGGTTGGCCGATGAAGGTCTTGATCGTCTCTAGCATAGATGCGTCTGCGCAGGAACACGCACGCCTCCTCGCTGCCAGGCTCGCCATAGCAGGCCTCGACACGCAGGTCTGCACGGTGGGCGCTGCCAACGGGCGGGGCATCGATATCGAGGGCACTGCGCTCGTCGTCGTTATGGGCGGCGATGGGACCTTCCTTGCGGCTGCGCATCTCATAGGATTCGCCTCGGTGCCCATCTTGGCCTTCAACTACGGGGACCTCGGGTTTCTATCCGGCAACCCGGACCGCGACGAGGTCGAGCTCGTCTTCGACGCGCTGTCGGGCGACCTTGCCCTCGAACGTCGCGCGACTCTTTCTGCCTCTGTCGTGGATGGGCAGGGCGAGACCCATGTCTTCACTGCCCTCAACGAGGTCGCCTATACCAGGGGGGCAAGCGGCCATGTGGTCGAGTACACCATGGGCGTCAACGGCACCGATATCGCCACGCTCAAGGCAGACGGGCTCGTCGTGGCAACAGCCACCGGCTCTACCGCGTATGCGCTCTCTGCCGGCGGCCCCATCGTGAGCCCGGCTTACAACGGCCTTGTGGCTGTGGCTCTCGCCCCTCATTCCCTGAGTAGCCGCGCCATCGTCACCGCCCCTTCGGATGTGATCGAGATCGAGATGACGGGGCGCAGCCTCGGCGAGGCCTCGCTGTTCTTGGACGGAGTCGCCCTGGACGTCGACGCACCCGTCTCCATGAGCGTTGCACGCGGCGAGCAAGATATCGTCTTCGTCCGCGGCGGGAAGGACTTCTTCGCAAGCGTCGCCCATGCCTTCTACGGCAAAGGTGGTGCGCGATGATCGACGAGCTCAGGGTGAGCGACCTCGCCTTGATAGAGCATGCGGACCTCGACTTCTCCAGCGGGCTCACCGTGCTCACGGGCGAGACCGGTGCCGGTAAGACGGCGCTTCTGTCCGCGCTCAGGCTCATCTGCGGCCAGCGTGCCGATTCCAAGGCTGTGCGCGAGGGCGCCGATGAGGCCCAAGTCGAGGCGCGCTGCTGTCAAGAGGGCACGGAGCACATCATTTCGAGGCGCCTTTCCAGTACCGGGCGAAGCCGCTGTATGCTCGACGGCTCCATGGCAACCGTCGCCCAGATCGCGCAGGCAGCCTCGTCTATCTATATCCATAGCCAGCATGAGCAGATCGCCTTGCTCGATCCTGCTTGCCAGCTGGGTTTCCTCGACCGCTATATCGACCCCGGCTGCACTCATCTCGCCGATTACAGCGAGGCCCTTGTAGCGTACCGCGCCGCGTCCAAGCGCTACAAGGAGCTCGAGCAGGCGAGCCTTACGCAAGATCAGGAGCTCGAGTACCAGCGCTTCGTCGACGCGCAGATATCGGCTGTCGACCCCTCTGAGCTCGAGTACGATCAGCTCGAGGCGCAGCTTCCCAAGCTGCAGAACGCTGCCGCCCTGGCGCAAGCGTGTGACGAGGCCTTGGGCCAGCTGGGTTTCGAGGGCGGTGCGGCGGACAAGGCGGCCGCAGCGGCTGCGGCTCTTGGTCGAGCAGCGGCGCATGACAGCGCGCTTGCAGATTATGCCGCTCGTCTTGACGACATCTCCTCGCAGCTCGACGATTTCGTGCGCGATTTGGGGTCGTATGCCCGCTCGATCCCAAGCGACGCGTCATGCCTTCAAGAGACCCTCGACCGCCTTGCCGCCCTGTCGGGCCTCATGAAGCGCTACGGCCCCACGATGGAGCAGGTCTTCAGCGCGTGGCGCAAGGCCAAGGACTGCATCCAGGCTGCTGATGGCGACCCGCAGCTCCTCGCGCAGGCGAAGCAGGAGCGCATGCAGGCCCTTCGCGAGCTCCAATCGTGCGGGGAGTCGCTTTTCGCGCTTCGCAAGGAGAAGTCCGCAGAGCTGTGCGAGCGCCTGCGCCTGGTGCTCGCGGGCCTTGCCATGCCCGATGCCTCCTTCGAGTTCTCCTTCGAGGATATGTCCCATGCACGTTGGACGGACAGCGGCCCAGGTACGGTCGAGCTCATGTACCGTCCAAGCCCAACTGCGGGCGCGCGTCCTCTGCGCAAGATCGCCTCAGGCGGCGAGCTCTCGCGAATCCTGCTCGCTTTGGAGTGCGTGCTGCGCGAGTCGGGCAACTCAAGCGCAGACGATACGCTCGTCTTCGACGAGGTCGACTCCGGTATAGGCGGCGTCACTGGCGAGGCTGTGGGCCGCTGCCTGGCGGAGCTTTCCAAACACTGCCAGGTCATCGTCGTCACCCACTTGGCGCAGGTTGCCGTTCATGCCGATGCCCACTACGTCGTCAGCAAATCTGATGAAGGGGAAGGGGTCGTCACGAGCGTGGAGGCAGTATCTGGCGATCAGCGCGTCGCCGAGGTCGCGCGTATGCTCTCCGGTAGCGCAGATGCTGTGGCCATCGCCCATGCAAGCTCCCTTCTCGCCGATGCACAGGACCTGCGATGGGCGTAAGGGAGGCCCTTTTGGAGGGCCAATGTGCCTTGCTTGCCACAGATACCGTCTACGGTTTGGCCGCTGTCCCCGGCACTCCCGGTTTCGAGCAGGTCTTCAAGCTCAAGAGACGCGACCGCGCGCAGGCAGTTGCCTGGCTCGTTGGCAGCGCGCAAGACCTCGACCTCTACGGAGTTGACATCGCGCCTTGGGCGCGCAGCTTGGCGCAGGGTTTCTGGCCGGGGGGGTTGACGCTCGTGGTCAAGGCCTCGTCGCGAGCGCTCTCGTACGGATGCGTCGCCGATGACGGCACTGTGGCGCTGCGCATGCCCGATGAGCCTTTCGCCTTGCGCCTGCTTGCCGGGCTCGATGCTCCTTTGGCCTGCACGAGCGCCAATCTCCACGGGTATCCCTCACCTGCTCTGCTTGCCGATGTCGACGCCTCGATGCTCGCTTTGCCCCACGATCCGGCAATTCCCGCTGCATGCAAAGGCGGGGTGGCCTCTACGATCGTCGACTGCACTTGCGCCGAGGGCGGCCCACGCATCTTACGCGGCGGCGCGGTCTCTGCCATGCAGCTGCAGGAGCTTTTGGGGGACGCTGTTCCTGTGCGCTAGGCGCTTGCAGCCAAAACTCGTATGCCTTATGTCTGGACGCATATCCTCGGCGCCGTTTTAGCTGCACCTGCTTTGGCTTCATGGCCTTGTATCGGTGATACAATTTCAAAATTGCCGTTTACAACCGAGGAGGAACCAAGTGGACAAACCCCGTTTGAGTATCGGGTGCGACCACGGAGGCTTCGAGCAGAAAGACCAGCTGCTCCAATGGCTCGAGTCGCAGGGTTACCAAGTGACTAACCGCGGCTGCGACAGCGCCGACCGCGTCGACTACCCAGACCATGCCGTACTCGTCGCCAAAGACGTCGCAAGCGGCGACGCGGATTTCGGGATCTTGGTGTGCGGTACGGGCATCGGCATGGCCATCGCCGCCAACAAGGTGCGCGGTATCCGCGCAGCCAATATCACGAGCGTCGACTTCGCCAAGCTCACGCGCCAACATAACGACGCCAACGTTTTGACGCTATCGGGGAGGTTCGTGTCTCTCGAGCAGAACAAGGCCATCATCGAGGCCTTCCTCGTCACGCAGTTCGAAGGCGGCAGGCACGTCGGCCGCATTGACAAGATCGCAAAGATCGAAGAAAGGTAGGACCTCTTCATGCAATTCACCTCGCTTCCCGCAACAGACCCGCAGGTCTTCGAGATCTGCGCTGCAGAGCTCAAGCGCCAGCGCGACCAGATCGAGCTCATCGCCAGCGAGAACATCGCCAGCGTCGCCGTCATGGAGGCCATGGGCACGGTGCTCACCAACAAGTACGCAGAAGGCTACCCCGGCAAGCGCTACTACGGCGGTTGCGAGAAGGTCGATTTGGTCGAGGACCTCGCACGCGACCGTGCATGCGAGCTCTTTGGTGCCAAGTTCGCCAACGTTCAGCCCCACTCCGGCGCCCAGGCCAACCAAGCTGCCTATGCCGCTCTCATCAAGCCCGGTGACAAGGTCATGGGCATGAGCCTCGACCACGGCGGCCATCTCACCCACGGTTCGCCCGTCAACTTCTCCGGCAAGCTCTACAACATCTGCGCTTACGGCGTCGACCCTCAGACAGAGCGCCTCGATATGGACCAGGTCCGCGCTAAGGCCCTCGAGGAGAAGCCCGCGTTGATCATGGCAGGCGCTTCGGCTTACCCCCGCATCATCGACTTCAAGGCGTTCCGTGAGATCGCAGACGAGGTCGGCGCCTACCTCGTCGTGGACATGGCCCATATCGCCGGTCTCGTGGCCGCAGGTCTGCATCCCTCTCCGGTGCCTTATGCGCATATCACCACGTCCACTACGCACAAGACCCTGCGCGGCCCTCGCGGCGGCATGGCGCTCACCAATGACGAGGC
>CAVCDT010000037.1:0-19823 GCA_963600995.1 Akkermansia muciniphila
GGGGGAACACGTTGGAGAAACGCTTGCCTGCAAGACCGTCTGAGGGCATTCCCTCGAGCTTGTTCATGACCTCGTTGGCGTAGAGGAAGGTCCAGTCTGCAGGCTTTTGGCCTGCATCGAGCTCGAGGCGGACGATGCAGAAAGCCATATCGCTCTGATCGAACACATCCAATGAGAAACCGGAGGCAAGACCATCAAGCTGAGACCCGAAGCCCATGCAGTAAACGCCTTCTTTCTGATATCCGTTCCTATTTAGCGCAAACGTCCAAACTGATATCACAAAGAAAAACTTCATTCAACGGAGCACAAGGATCCAAGCGGGCAAAGCGCGCAAGCATGGGGATAAGCGAGCATGGCTCGAACTCGATTTTGGCAGGCAACGACAAGACTGCCCGCTAAGAAGCGCAGGCTACTTTGCCTTCTTGGTTATTGCAGCGCCCCAGGCGCCGTAGAGCTTCTGGCCGGATGTGCCCACGCGCCATGAGCGGATCTTGACCTTATAGCTCTTGCCGCTTTTGAGGCTGGAGAGCGTGGCACTGCCCGCAAGGGCGCTTGCAATGCTCTTGGACTTCCAGGAGCTCGTGCCCTTGACCTTGTAGCGCACTTGGTAGCCGGCCACCCCTAAAGCCGTCGTCCAGCTGATGGCGAGCCTCCGCTTGGCGCGCGCCTTCACCTTGAGGTTCGACACGGCATCAGGTGTTGTCGATGTGACTTGGACGGGCTGGGGGTCGCTTATCGCCGTATCCCCGTTTGCCGCCGCAAGCTCTTGCACAGCGGCGACGGCTGCCGCCGCATCGATACGCCCTGCGCTGCCGTTTACCACGCGATCGCCTATGGGGAACCAGATCACGCTGCTTTTTGACGGGATGACATCGGCCGCAGTGGATTTGACGATCGCGACGGCCGCATCGGCACTTAAGGAAGGATAGGTTGCCCACATCAGCGCAAAGATGCCGCTCACCAGGGGAGCCGCCATCGAGGTGCCCTCCATGTAGCCGTACGACGCGTTCTTGTCTTTGACGTAGAGGCTCTTGCTGTGCTCCCGGACAAGCTCTTGGGCGTAGTCGTCGGTGATAGTGGACAAGATCTTCTCGCCGGGGGCGCTGATGTCCTTGTTCTCGTTGTAATCGGACCAGCTCGAATCACGACCGTAGGCATCGAGGGAGGTGACGCTCACGCACACATCCCAATCAGACGGCCAGCAGGGGTCCGTAATGGGATTGCCTCGCTTGTCGCCGTTGCCGCCTGCGCAAACGGCAACCACGTCGTGCTCGTTTCTCAAATGGGCGATGGCGTCGTAGAACATCGTGTCTTCGTTTTCCTCGGCGTAGCCGCCGAGGCTCATGTTCAAGACATGTAGGTTGGCCAGCTGGCCGGACTCGACCAAGCCGTCGAGGTACTCGAGCGCATTGATGCACTGCAGCGTAGTCGTATTGCCGTCCTCGAAGACGCAGATGGGCAGCACCGTCGCGTTGTAGCTCGAGCCCGCTACGCCCACGCCGTTGTTGGCAGACGCTGCCAAGATGCCCGCGACGTGCGTGCCGTGGCCCTGGTCGTCGTCGATGCTTCCCACGACGACCTTGCCGCTTGAGTCCACGGTCGCCATATGGGCGGTATCGACATTGGCAGAGAGGTCCTCGTGAGTGAGCTGCAGGCCCGTGTCGAGCACGGCCACCGTTACCGACTGGTTGGTCTTGACGAGGTCCCAGGCAGCGCGCACGTTGGCGCCCTTGAGCTTCGTATCAGAGTTATCGCCATCGAGGTAGTACTGGGCAGCGGCGAACCTGTCGTCGACGCTGGCAGTCTGAGTGCCCTGCGCTGTCTTCGCGCTGGCGGCGGTGCTCGAGGTATCGGCATCGCCTTCATCGGATACGTCTTGACCGGCGGCATCTTGATCGCTGGAGCTGGTTGCCGCGTCAGTGAGACGGTAGATGTAGTTGGGCTGGGCCGAGGTGACCATGTCGTCGCAGATAGCGTCTTCGAGCGCATCGGCAACGCTCGTCTCGCTGTCGAGGGTAACCTGCTGGGGCTCGTCTTGGCCGCTGTAGGTGACGAGCGCCTCGTCTGCAACGTAGTCCTCCCCCGCCTCGAGGCTGTCGAGCCCGTCGAGCGCCTCTTGGATAGAGGCGTTGTTGGCCTCTTGCTCGGCAAGCGTGGCATTACCCGATGCGAAAGCGGCAGCGGGGAGCATGCACAAGGCGAGAGCGGCCGATGCGGCGCATGAAACAGCAGTAGCGAGGCAGCGGCGCATTCGATCTCCAATCGGGCAACAGAGGCTTACGATAACCCCAATCGTAGACTGCAAATATTAAAACGAGCTGAACAAGCGCACGCGAAGCGTCGCGAGCCAAACGCAAGCGAGCCTCGCAGCATGGCCGCACGGGCGGCATTGCAGCTACAGCGGCAGCGAAGCTAGAGCAGGTACGTGCGCAGGGCACCGATGACGCCGTCCTCGATGCGCAGCGTGCAGCACTGGCAGGTGCTGCCCTGACGCGGGCGCGTGGTGCTTCCGGGGTTGATGACGCGGCAAGCACCCATGACGATGTCGCGCGGCACATGGGTGTGCCCATGCACCACTAGTTGGTAGGCGCCTGTGCGAGCAAGGCGCTCTGCGTCCTGCGGGTAATGCGTGACGGCGATGTTGGCCCCGCCGATGACGGGATGGATCTCCGGGCGCACGCTGCTGCCGTAGTCCTGCCAGTCGTTGTTGCCCAGGCAGGCGAAGGTGGGCGCCATGGCCTCGAGCTCCCAGAGAAGCTCCGGCGAGCCGATGTCTCCTGCGTGGATGATGTAGTCGACGTTGGAGAAGGCCTCATGTACCTTGGGCGGCAAGCTGTTGTGCGTGTCGCTGAGCAAGCCGATGAGCATCCCTTATACGCCCCCTAAAAAGCCCAGTTGCCCTGCGTGAAGACGGCGACCTGGGTGCCGTCGGGCTTGATGCCCGTGATCTCGAGGTCTGCGGTGCCCACCATGAAGTCGACGTGCGCGGCGCTGTCGTTGAGGCCGGCGGCCAAAAGCTCGTCCGCGCTCATGTCGTAGCCGCCGTCGAGCACCTCGGGGAACCCCTTCCCCAGCGCCAGATGGCAGCTGGCGTTCTCGTCGTAGAGGGTCTCCAAGAAGAGCACACCGGTGTTGCGGATGGGGCTGTCGAAGGGCACGAGCGCGCACTCGCCCAGGTAGCAGGAGTTCTCGTCCGTGTCGATGATGCCGCGCAGGACATCGGCGCCCACGCGCGCATCGCACTCGACGGCGCGGCCGCCCTCGAAGCGGATCCAGAAGTCCTCGACAGGGCTGCCGTTGTAGATGAGCGGCAAGGCGCTGTGGACGATGCCGTTTGTGGCGAGCCTGTCGGGCGATGTGAAGATCTCCTCCGTGGGGATGTTGGGGAAGAAGTACGTGACGCCGTCGGCACCCATCTGGCCGCCGCCCTCCCAGTGGCTGCCGTCGATGAGGCCCACCGTGAGGTCCGTACCGTTTGCAGCTGTGTAGTGCAGCTTTGCGAAGCCCTGGCTGTTGAGCCATTCCTTGCGCGCCTCGAAGCTCGCGCGATGCGCATCCCAGGCTGCGGCGGGATCGTCCGTCACGCGCGAGGTATCCAAGATCGCCTCCCAGAGCTTATCGGTGGCCGCCTGCGCGTCGAGGTCCGGGAACACCTGCTGCGCCCAAGCCGGGCTCGCAGCACCGGCGATGCACCAGACGCAGCGCCCGCGGTCGAGCGCATCGTAGAACTCCTTGCAGGCGCTGTGGTTGGCCACGACGCGGGCCATGACCTTGCGCTGGTCGACGCCCTTCATGGCCTGCGGATCGTCGCTTAGGATCGTGAGGACGGCGGCGCCGTTTGCCGCCATGGAGTTGTTGAGCTGGGCCACCCAGGCCGGTGTGGACTCGAAGACCTCGAGGGGCGCGTTGTCGAAGGTCATGCGCGATACGGCGTCGTCGCTCCAGCTCACCGTCACGTGGCGCGCGCCGTGGGCATACGCGCAGGCGACCACCTTGCGCGCGAAATCGGCCACCTGGATGGGCGCGCGCAGGAAGAGCTCTTGTCCCTCCTTGAAGGCGCAGCCCTTGACGATCAAGAGCTCTGCGTACTTGTCGAGGCGTTTGTCGAGGTCCATGAGGGGTCCTTTCTGGATTCATGCAGCACTACAGCCAGGTTTGGGCAGCGGCGCCAGGTCTTACGCAGCACTGCAGCCAAGCTTGCGCGTCTAGTCTTGCGGGGGCAGCGCGGGGATGGCGATGATGAACGCCGCACCGGCGTTGGGCAGGTTCACGGCCTCGACCGTGCCGCCCATGGCGGTGGTGAGCGCCTTGACGATGGCGAGCCCCAGGCCGCTGTTGCCCGTGCCCTTATGGCGCACGCGGCTTTGGTCGGCGCGGTAGAAGCGGTCGAAGAGATGCGCCGGGTCCTCGTCACCAAAGCCCGGGCCGTCGTCGCCCACCGCGATGACGGAGTAGCCGTTGATGCACGATATCTCGACACGCACATAGCCCTTGGCGTAGCGGCTCGCGTTCTCGATGAGGTTGACGAGTATCTGGTTGACGGCGTCTGCGTTGCCGTTGACATCGGGTGCCTCGCCCGTGACCTCGAGCTCGCAGCCGCGCTCTTCGAGCAGCTCGCCCATGAGCAGCGCGCAGTTATCGGCTACCGTGCGCAGGTTGAGGCGCGAGAGCTCCATTCCCTGGCCCTCGGCCTTCTGGAGCGTGAGCAGGTCGTTTGCCAGACGCGTGAGGCGGTCGCACTCGTTGATGATCTGGGTGAGGAAGCGCTCCTGGAGCTCTTGGGGCACGCCGCCCTCCAAGAGGGTCTCCGCCGTGCCGCGTATAGCCGTGAGCGGGGTGCGGATCTCATGGCTCACGTCGCTTACGAACTGCGCCTGGCGAGCCTCCTCGGTGAGCAGCTCGTTGAGCGTGTCCAAGATGAAGTCGCGTACCTCGCGGGGCGGCTTCTGGTTCTTGAAGTAGTCGATGATAGCCGGCGGGAGCTCCTTCTCGTAGAACTGCTCTGCCGTCTCGCAGCAGCCGTCGGCGCAGCACTGGTCGTCTTCGCACTCGCACTGGCCGGCCTTGCGGGCCGCCTCGTGCTTGCACATCTTGCCGATTCCCATGGCTAACCCCTGTTCTTCGCATGGATCATCTGCAGGCCCATCAACGTGAGGTTGGGCTCGCAGGAGGTGATGGTCTGCGATGCGTCCGCGATATAGCGGCCCAAGCCGCCGGTGGCGACGACGGGCGCCTCGTAGCCCAGCTCGTCGAAGATACGCGCGACGAGCCCGTCGATACGCGCGACCTCGCCCAGCATGACGCCTGCGCGCATGGCATCGGCGGTGTTGGTGCCGATGACGTGGTCCGGGACGGTGAGGCCCACCTGGAACAAGCGCGCCGCATGCGAGAAAAGCGCCTCGGAGCTGCTCACCAGGCCCGGGGCGATGATGCCGCCGCGGAAGCTGCCCTCCTTGTCGATGACCTCGATGTTGGTCGCCGTGCCCAAGTCGACGACGACCACGGGCGCGCCGTAGAGCTGCACGGCCGCCACGGCGTCTGCCACGCGGTCGGCGCCGATCTCTGCCGGGTTGTCGTAGCGCATGGGAAGCCCGCTCTTGGTGCCCGGGCCCACGACCACGGGCTTGCGGCCCGTGATGCGGTAGGCGACATCGGCCATGGTGATGCCCAGCGCGGGCACGACGCTTGCCAAGGCGACGTCTGTCACATCGGACAAGGCGAAGCCGGCCAAGGCCAACTGTGCCGCGAGCGTCTGGTGGACCTCGTCGATCGTCTCGGAGCTGCAGGTGGTCGTAGCCCAGCGGGCGACCATGTTGCTGCCCTCGAACAAACCGACGGTGGTTTGGGTGTTGCCGATGTCGATAGCCAAAAGCATAGCGGGGGCCTTTCGCGGTAGCGTTGCGGATTGCATACGCGAGCATGGTAGAGCAAGCAGGAAGCAGCACGGTAACAGAGCTGACATTTGGGTTACATCAGATAGCCTAAAAATGGAGCGCATGACACAATAGGCCCATCGATTAAGACACCTCTGAAGGAGGCAGCAATGGAAGAAGTCAGCGAGCAGCGCATCCTGGTTGTCGATGACGAGGAGAGCATCACAGACATCGTCAGCTTCAACCTTCTCAAGGAAGGCTACAAGGTCGACGTCGCCCACAGCGGCGACAAGGCGGTCACCATGGCCAAGGCCTGCGACTACGACCTCGTCATCTTGGATGTCATGCTGCCGGGCATCGACGGCTACGAGGTCTGCCGCCGTATCCGCAGCACCAGCAACGTCCCCGTGCTCTTCCTTTCTGCCCGCGACACAGAGCTCGACAAGGTCGTGGGGCTCGAGCTGGGCGGCGACGACTACCTGGCCAAGCCCTTCGGCATCCGCGAGCTTCTGGCGCGCGTGCACGCTCTGCTGCGCCGCGCACCCCAGCAGATGGACACCATGGAGGATGGCACGCGCGTGCTCGACGTATCCGGCGTCCATCTGGACGAGGCCGGCCACCGCGCCACCTACCAGGGCACAGAGATCGAGCTCACCCCGCGCGAGTTCGAGCTGCTCGCCACGCTCATGGCGCACGCGGGTACCGTCTTGGGCCGCGAGCAGCTGCTCAAGGAGGCCTGGGACTGGCAGTACGTCGTCGAGACCAAGACCGTCGACACGCACATCAAGCGCCTGCGCGACAAGCTCTCGAGCGTGGGCCTGAGCCCCAGCGTCATCGAGACCGTGCGCGGCTACGGCTACCGTTTTGTCAAGGACTTCGTGAACCCGGCATAAGACGCCCGCGCAAGCATCCGGCGGCGGCAGCTGCAACCTGCCCCAAGCAGCAACAAGCCCTCCTCCCCCATCGCAGGGGGCGGAGGGCTTTCCCTTTGCTGCTGCCAGACAGGCTTGCCATCGGCAGCCTAGCCCAAGCTAGCCCAGGCGCGAGGCCTCCTCGGCGCGGACGCGGTCGCGGGCGATCCAACTCACGAGAATATAGAGCACCACCGTGGCAGGGGCCACCACCAAGAAGGGCACGGCGACGATCTTGGCCGTGTAGAGGAAGCATCCCGCCACGGTAACGGCAGCGAGCACGCCCACGCCGCGCCAGTTGACGTTTTGCTCGGGGGCTTTGACGTCGATGCCGCGTGAGCCGATGCCCATCTTGCCGCGAACGATGTAGTAGTCCGTGATGAGCAGCATGCACCATGAGCTCGTGAGTATCGAGCCGTAGCTCATAAACGAGTTCACCTGGTCGAGTATGCCGCCCAGGATGAAAACCAGCCCTATGCCGTTGGCGATCACCACGGCCACAACCCACGAGACCTTGCGCCCCGTGAGCGAGTGGATGAGGTTCGAGACGGCGTTGGCGCCGCCGATGGAGTTCGAGGTCTCGACCTTCATCTGCGACAGGCAGATAATCGCCAGACCTATGCCCCCTGCGGCAAGGACGAGCGATACGCCGGGGTTGGTGATAGCCGCATGCGCGGCAGCGGCGCCCTCGTAGCCCATGGACGTGAAGTACTCGACGGATTTGGAGAAACCGAAGAAGGTGATGAGCGCGCCGAAGATATACGTGACGATCGCAAAGAGGCTGCCCACGCCTGCGATGGGCACGAGGTCCGACTCCTTGCGCGCAAAGCGCGTGAAATCGGCTGCGAAGAGCGCGAGCAGGCCGCTTGTCATGATGGCGTAGTTAACGGAGTAGGCAAAGCCCGTCGAGGCGTCGACGCCGGGGATGAGGATGCCGTGCGTCAGGGCCTCGCCCATCTGCCCGTTGGCGGCGATGAGGTAGACCACGTAGCCCATCACGCAGAAGAGCGCGACGACGAAGACGGCGTTCATGCGCGCGATGACCTTGGTCCCAAAGAGCGCCATCAGGATCCAGACGCACGATATGCCGATGAACAGCCCCCAGCGCGCAGGCTCGCTGTCCCAGCCGAAGGCGAAGAGGATGGCGTTTCCCAGCTGTACCGTCCCCACGGCCAGCACGCCGATGAGCACGAAGATCCAGATGAGCGACCCTGCGGCAGATCCCGCCTTGCCGAAGATATAGAAGCGCGAGACGACGTTGTTGGGCAGACCCTCCCTGAAGCAGATCTTGCCCACGAGGTAGGTGAGCGCAAACGACAGCGCGAAGGTGATGGCAACGGCCAAGCCTCCCAGCTGGCAGCCGGCGTAGAAGGCGACGATGCCGCCGCCCATGAGCTTCGAGAGGCTCGAGACCACGCCGGAGAGGATCGAGGCGATATCCGGCCAGGCAAGTCGCTCCTCCTGGGGCAC
The DNA here is from genome assembly GCA_963600995.1 of Akkermansia muciniphila. Taxonomy (GTDB): domain Bacteria; phylum Actinomycetota; class Coriobacteriia; order Coriobacteriales; family QAMH01; genus W2P13-069. Next base: position 8,255 of record CAVCDT010000037.1, read on the forward strand.
GCGCTCGAAGAGCGATACCTGCTGGGTCGCCTTGCCGCGTCGCGGCGGGTTGTCCTGAGTCGATGCCTTGATGTCCTGCGGCGCTTTTGCGGCAGCGCCTTTCTCCCTAACGCACGTTTGCATGGTCTGGTCCTCCCTCTTGCTGTGTTTGTCCTCGAGCAGCTGCCTTGCACAGCCGCGTGTTGCCCTTTTGCCGCGCGATAGCGCCGGCTTGCACTTGCACCAAGTCGCCCCAAGGGACGGCTCTCTCCTTTTGCCAAGCGCTTGAAGGGCAGCCGTGTCTGGCAAGCCGCACGTCAAGCACCTGGGGAAAGGAGGCTCGAGAGCGCTTGAAGGAGGGGGTGCGCCCTCGAGCCCATGGCTTTTTGCTTTGCTCATGTCTGGAGGGGGAGGCAAAGCATCGCTTACGGGCCGCAAGAGGAAAGGAGAAGCGGTCCGCGCGAGGGGCGGCATCAGGGAGGGCCTGCCGGCGGAGGATATGCGCCGGCTGTCTGCCCGATGCGGCCTCTCGCGCGGGATGGGATACAGGCACAGATTGCCTGCGACCCCATCTGCCTGCGCCAAAGCCCGTCTGCTGCTTGCAGTAGGGCTTGGCGCATCCGCGCTTCGCATGCCGGCGGCGCCTGCGTGAGGTCTCACGCCGCCGGTCACGCGCATGGCAGGCGTCTTAGACGATGCCCACGCCGGCCATGATGATCATGACGATCAAGGCGCACAGACCCGCGCCGATGGAGATGGCGGCGATGTGCTTGTAGGAGTTGCCGTGGTTGAGGCCCATGGCGGCCATCATGCCGAACATCGCGCCGGAGTTAGGCAGCGCACCGCCGATGGTGGCTGCGGTGGCGATGATCTTGGCCATAGCGGCGGGGTCGACGCCGGTAGCCAGGTACGGCTCGAGGAAGTTGCCCGCGATGATGCCCACAGCACCGGAGCCGGAGCCCATGATGCCGCCGAGAGCTGCCGCCATAGTCGCAGCAGAGACGTAGGAGCCGCCGGGCATGTTGAAGATGGCCTCGTAGATGACCGTGAAGCCCACGGATGCAGCGGCGACGGTGCCGACGCCCACAGCGGCGGAGGTGAACAATGCGGGCCCCAGGGCGTTCTTGGCGCCGTTGCCCAAGGCGTCGCGCACAGCGGTGACGCTGCCCAGGTTGACCCAGAAGCACACGATGCTCAAGACGATGGAGGCGACCATGCCCACGTAGACGATGTTGGAGACGCCCATGGCAGAGCCGATGATGATGATCGCGATGAGGGCGACCAGCGGCAGCAGGGACAAGGCGAGGTTGGGGAGCTTGCGCTCGTCAGCACCGGCCTGCACTTCCTCCTCGACGCCGGCGGTCTGGGCGTAGGTCTCGCCCTTGGACTCGGCGCGCTTGAGGGCGAACTTGATGTAGATGCAGCTCACGACGATGGCGATGATAGAGCCCACGATGCCCATGACGGGGGCGGCGGTCAAGGAGACGCCGCAGCCGTTAGCAGCGTTGATCCAGGCGACAGCCGGCACGCCGGGGATCATCGCCATGGTGAACGAGCAAGCACCCAGCGACCAAGCGGCGCAAAAGAGATGCCAGGGGATGTTGGCCTCTTTGAACATGGGGCGGGCCAGCGGGATGAGCGCGAACATCGCGACGAACATCGACACGCCCGCATAGGTGAGGATCGCGCCCACGAGCGCGATGCCCAGCAAGATGAAGTAGGGGCCCTTCTTGCCCGCGACGCCCATGATCGCGTTGGCGATGGACTTAGCCGCACCGGACTTGTCCATGAACTCGCCTACGATGGCGCCGCCCATGAAGATGAGCAGGTTCTTCTGCACGAAGCCGGCTAGGCCCGTGACATAGGATTTCTCGGATCCGACCATGGCAGTCGCCAGGTCCATACCGTTGGTGACGATGATGATCGCCGCCGCCACGAGGGATGTGATGAGAACGTTCCATCCCTTCATGGAAGCGATGACGAAGATTACAAGCGCGACGATGATGCCTATAACGCCTATGACTTCCATCTTTTCCTCCCTTAGATTTGCTTTGGGCAGGGCTTGTGCCCCTACCCTCTTCCTTTCTCAGAGCGGGCCCGACCCCTCACAGCCGGGCCCGTCCCTGCGCCTGCCGCCTTGGGCCCATGCCCTTTGCAGCAGGCAAGCTCTCATGCCCCTTGCAGGGCGTGAAGCACCTTTTCTCCAGGCAACGCGCAGGTCCTTAACACACAGGCCCCGAGCGCGTCAGCCTCTAGGCCATGTCGTTGCGCGTCTCGCGCATGAGACCCACCGTGTTGTCATGCTTCATGCGAAGCTGGTTGCGGTGGATAGTGCCCTGCTCGAAGTCGACCAGGTCCTCCTCGCTCTCGTACATGGTCCCCAAGTCGCCGCGCTGGGCGTTGAGTGCGATCGCCTCTTTGGCGTCGTAGGGGATAAGCGGGGTCTTGGGGCGCGGGTTCCATACCAGGTAATTGGGGGTGGTGATCGAAGGGTCGGGCATGCCCTCGCAGTAGCGCACGTCGCCGTACTTGGCTACCAAGGCGTCCATATCGCCAAAATCGAAGGCGCGAAGCGGACACGACTGCGTGCAGATGGGCTGCTTGCCCTCGACCAGACGGTCGATGCACATGGTGCACTTGCTCATCTTGGTGCCCGGCTCGTCTGAATCGAAGCGCGGCGCACCGTACGGGCAGGCGTCGTAGCACTTGCGGCAGCCGTCGCACTTGTCTGCGTCGACGAGGACGGCCCCGAACTGCTCCTCCTTATAGATGGCGCCGTTATGGCAGGCGGCCATGCAGGCGGGGTTGTCGCAGTGCGCGCAGGAGAACGCCAGGGAGTGCAGCCTCACGTTGGGGAAGGTTCCCTCCTCCCACTCGTAGACCGTCATCCATTTCTCGGCGCCCGGCTCGAGCGCGTTCCAATCCTTGCAGGCGATGCTGCATGCCTGGCAGGCATAGCAGCGGTTCATATCGAAGAGAAATCCGCACTGGCTCATCTTCTACTCCTCCTCTCCAAGGCGACGGCGGTAATCGATCGCGACCTTCGCGCCGCGCATGCCGCCGCGCTGGGACTCCAGGCCGAAGCCCTCCTCGTCGCCGTCGGCGATCTTCTCGACCTCGACCAGGCCCGCGGTGATCAGCGCGCCCAGGATATGGGGCAGGTGCCCGTCGTCGAGCAGGATGTTGGGCGTGCCGCGCATGTCCTCGCCGAAGCGGTTGCGCTCAGCCGGGGTGCCGTCGGTCTGGAACCATGCGCCGTGATGGACGGCGGCAGTGCCCGGTGTCATGCGGTTGGTGACGTAGGCGGACAGCACGACCTCGCCGCGGTCGCTGTAGACGCGGCAGATATCGCCGTCCTTGATGCCGCGCGCCTGGGCATCCACGCCTGAGATCCATACCGCATGGCGGTAGCAGTCCTCGCGCAGGAAGGGGTTGTTGTCGTTAGAGGAGTGCTGGCGGTAGATCGAGACGGGCGAGACCATGGACAGCGGGTACTTGCTCGCCTTGGGGTTGTAGAAGCCGTCGTTGGAGGCAGACCCGATGTCGCCTTCCACGTAACTGGGGCTCCACACGGGCATGGGGTCGATTTTGCCGCGCCAACGGCTCTCGGTCATGTCGTGGGTCTTGACGTAGTTGGAGACGAACTCGAACTTGCCGCTCGGGGTTCCGAAGGGGCTCTCGCCGGCCTCCATCATGGCTTTGAAGGCGTAGTGCGGGGTGTCGATCTCTGTGCGCACGACGGGATGCTCGTTGAACTCCTCCCAAGTGGGCTGGTCCTCGTAGCCCAGAAGCGCCCAGAAGCCGGCGTCCGCCCACTCCTCGAAGGCCTCCTTGTAGATGGCCTCCTGGGCATCGACCCAGTGGTCGACGTCGACGTCGAGCATGCGCGGGTTGTAGCCCTGGGCCACCTCGTCGCCCAAGCGCTTGGCGATCTGGGTCCAGACCCACTCCTTGCTGCGCACCTCGCCGGGGAACTCCGCGCCACGAGCGCAGAAGGTGAAGTAGTTGCGCATGCCGTTGGGGCCGGACACGAAGCGCTGATGGCCGTACATGTACTCGTCCATGCCCTCGAACTGCCACACGGGAGCGGGCAGGATGATGTCGCAGAGCTCTGCGGTGGGCTGGTTGAGATGCCACTGGAAGCCCCAGTTGAACTCCGTATCCGCCATGCCCTTAAAGCGCTTGTTGACGTTGGAGTGGTTGTTGGCGTAGTTGTTCTCGAAGATGATCATCTGGATATTGGGCAGCGGGGCGTCGTTGGTGGGGCTGCCGATCAGATGCCTGAACTCGCTTTCGCTGATGCGGCCCTCCCAGTAGTCCTTCTGGCGTGCGAGGATCTCTGTCAGGCAGTTGTTGTTGAAGAGCACCGGGGCCTTGTAGCCGTGCGTGTCGCGATGCCAGTCTGCCGTGGGGGTGGTGATGCGGCCCGGGGTGGGCAGGCAGGCGCCGGTCTGGCAACCGCCGGGGATGCACAGGTTGCCGGTCATCGCCTGCAGGAGCATGGACGCGTTGGCGGAGTAATCGCCCATGTGGCGCTTGGCGCAGCTGTAGAAGTACTGCAGATGGACGGGCTTGGTAGTGCCGTAGAGGCGAGCGAACTCGCGGATGGTCTCGGCCGGGACGGCGCAGATGGGGGCCGCCCACTCGGGCGTCTTCTTGATGCCGTCCTCACCCTCGCCCATGCAGTAGGCGCGCCACTCCTCGAAGCCGTCGAGCTCGACCCATTTGTTGACGAACTCGTGGTCGATGAGGTCCTCCTCGTAGAGCACCTGCGCCACGGCGAGCATCATCGCCAAGTCGGTGCCGGGGCGGATGGGGATCCACTGGTCGGCCATGATCTCTGCGGATTGGGTGTAGCGCGGGTCGATGACGATGACCTTGCAGCCGTACTCGTGCGCGAGCTGCATGTAGTACGACGTCGGCCCGAACCATGCGACTACGGGGTCCATACCCCACATCACAATGAGCTTGGAGTTGAACACGTCGCTTGCCTCGAAACCGGGCAGGGCGTTTGAGAGGCCCTTGGCTGTCTTGGAGAGGTCAACGCCCATGTGCAGCATCTCGCCTGCGGCATGGCCGGAGGTCGAATGCTCGCCCCAGGCACCGAAGCCCGCATCCCACCACGGGGCCAAGGGGAACCCGTTCTTCTCGAAGCTGGGGTACTGCGAGTGGAAGATGCCGTAGGGGCCGTACTTCTCCTTGATCTCGATCATCTTGGAGGCGATGGTATCGAGCGCCTCCTCCCAGCTGATCTGGACGAAGTAGCCCTTGCCGGGGCCCTTCTCGCCGACGCGCTTCATGGGATGCAGCAGGCGCGTGGAGGCGTAGAGCTCCTTCTTCCACGCATGCCCCATAGAGCACGGGCGCATCTGCACGTTGCCCTTCCAGATGTTCTCCCAGCCGCAGTCCTCGCGGCTGTCGTTTTGGTTGACGGAGTCATCGGGCTCGATGGCGATGACCTTGCCGTCCTTCTCGTGGACCTTGAGCACGCACGCAGAGTCCCAGCAGCCGTTAGCGGGACACGAGGTGTAGAAGATCCTCTCCCCTTCGCGGCGAGCGACACTGGCGTCGATGATGCCTTGCTTGTCCATCTCTCCTCCTCTTTGCTCTCTCGTCTAAGAGGGGGACTTCCTCATCCCGCCTCTTGTTGCCACAAAGAGGATGCGCCCGCTGCAAGGGGTGCTGCGCCCCCGCTTGCGACTTGCATGCACGAGTCGTTTGCAAGGGCTGCGCAGGGTTTCCTACATGCAGGCATGCTTTACAGAAGCTGTCATGGTTTGCTTCATCGATTTGGCTTCCCGCACTAGACATTGCAAGCGACCGTTTCGTTTAATAGGTAGTACCTATGCGCTTTTTCGGGTACGCGCTCGCAGGACGGACAACGGCAGGCCAGCTGCAACTGGCGTATACAAGCCCGCCTGCCACCATGCGGCGCACCTAGAGGAAAGAGGGGCGCAAGGAGAATACAAGCTGGATTTGGGAGGAGTTCGGCATGTTGTTCGACGACGTCAAGACCTTGATCGTCTTATCAGAGGCTAAAAGCCTCTCCCAGGCGGCAGACCAGCTCTATATGTCGAGACCGGGCCTGTCGCAAAAGATCAACAACCTCGAGGCGCGCTTTGGCACCACCTTGTTCGAGCGTACCTCGAGCGGCATCAAGATGACGCGTGCCGGGCGCTTGGCCTGCGACTTCGCACGCAACGTAGAAGAGCTCGAGCGCGGCATGGCCGCACAGCTCGCCGCCATCGACGAGAGCTTTGGGGCCACCATCAACGTGGGCATGTCGCTCAACGACGGCACGGAGCTTCTGCCCGGGCTCGTCGCAAGCTACGTGGCCGATGTCGCACCGGACGAGCGCATCCATCTCGACGCCGGCTACGAGCCGCATCTGGTGGAGAAGCTGCGCAACGGGGAGCTCGCCTTCGCGCTGCTCGAGAACCAAGCGCAGGAACCCGGCCTCAACATCGAGCTTCTGGGTTACAAGAAGCTCGTCTTCATAGGGCCCAACCGCGCGCCCTACAACAAGGTCATCCATCCCCTGCCCGTCGAGACGCTCATCCAATGGCCCATGATCATCTACGAATGGGAGTCCGGGCGCCATATGGTGGGCAACAGGCACTTCCGCGAGCGCTACGGGCTGTCGCTCAACAACCACAACATGGTCGCATGCTTCGACACGCACGAGGCGATGGTCAAAGGCGTCGAAGCCGGGCTCGGCTGGGGATCGGTGCCGGAGTGCGTCTACCAGCACTGCAAGGACGACCCGGCCATCGTGCGCTTCAAGGTCAACACGCCGCCCATGTGGTACCCGGTGTCGCTTGTCTGGAGCACAGAGCGCGACATGAGGGACAACGAGCGCAAGTTCCTCAACTACGTGAGGTCCAACCTGCCGCAGGGATACTTCCGCAAGGACGTCGAAGCCCTGCTCAACTCCTAAAGGCAAGCAACAGCAAAAGCGGGCACCTAGTATCCCAGATGCCCGCCGTCTTTACCGCGCTCCCTTAGCGCACAAGGCCCGTATGCCCTGTGGCGCTAGTTCCAGAAGCTGCCCTCGTTGGAATCGCTATCGGAGCCCTGGCCGGACTGGCCGTAGAACTGCTGGAGGAAGTCCTCGAGGCCGTAGCCTTGGCTGTTGCCGTTGCCGTACCAGCTGTTGCCGTCGTCTTGGGACTGGCCGCTGTTGCCGTTGGAGTTACCGCTGCCGTTGCTGTTGCCGCTGTTGCTGTTGCTGTTGCTCTGGGTATTCTCGAGCTGGCTGGAGTAGCCGTTGTTTGAGATGGAGTCGTCCGTGAGCTCGACAGTCGCGCTCTTCTCCTTGCCGTTATGCGTCCATGTCAAGGTCACCTTGTCGCCTGCGGTCTTGGGCGAGATGGCGCTCTTGAGGTCGCTGTAGCTGCCGATAGAGGTATCGTCGATCTTGGTGAGCAGGTCGCCCGCCTGGATACCGGCCTTGTTGGCCGCAGAGCCCTTGACCACAGCGGTGACCTCGAGGCCGTCAGATGCCGTACCCGTGCTGCCACTCGAGCCGGTGACGACGCCCAAAAACGCAGAGGTGACAGTGCCGCCGTTCTCGATGATCTTGTTGGCGATATCCTGCGCGGTGCTCTGCGGGATGGCGAAGCCCAAGCCGGCGGAGGACTCGCTATTGGAGGCGAGGTACTCGACGATACCGATGAGCTTGCCCTCGCCGTCGACCAGCGCGCCGCCGGAGTTGCCGGGGTTGATGGCCGCGTCCGTCTGAATGACGTTGGAGTTGTAGTAGGTGTTGCTGCCATCCTGGACCGCGCCATTGCGCCCGACGGCAGACACGATGCCCGTCGTGCAGGTGTTCTCGTAGCCCAGCGGCGAGCCGATGGCCATGCACCACTCGCCCACGTTGAGGCTGTCGCTGTCGCCCCACTCCATCACCGTGAGGTTGCCCACAGGGATCGTGACCACGGCCAAGTCGACGCTCGAGTCATAACCCACGGCCGAGCACGTGTAGGTCTTGTTGTCGATGGTGATGGTCGCCTTGGAGCAGCCCTGCAGCACATGGTAGTTGGTGAGGATGTAGCTCTTGTCGGAGTCGCTCTTGATCACGACGCCGCTGCCCAGCGCAGTGGGGCTGTCGCTCGAGGAGCTGCCGGAGTTGAAGTACTGGCTCCAGCTGCTGTTGGCGGAGTAGACGTAGAGGGTGACCACGGAGTCGAGGCACTTGGCGCTCACGGCCTCGGCCAAGGTGGCGTCCTCGGAGTTCTCCACCGTGATGGTGCCGTTGTTGGACGAGCTGCCAGAACCCGTGATCATGGAGCCGACAGGCGTGCAGGTCGTGACGAGCGCCGCTGCGAGCACAACGGCCAAGGCGCCGGTCGCGCCACCCGCAAAGGCCTTGCCAAAGCCGCCCGAGCCCTTGCCCTTCGCTGCACGTTGGGCCTTCTTCTCGTCGCTGGCCTTCTTGCGCTCGGACTTCATCGCGGCTTTCTCGGCTGCCTCGGCGTCCTTGCGCGCCTTGCGCGCCTGGGCCTCTGCCTCGCGCGCCTTGCCGGCATTCATGCTCGCCGCAGTGGCGTCTGCGCTATGGGCGCGCCCGTATGCCGCATCGGCTGCTTCCTGACGCGCTGCCGTATCCATGCCCTCCGGGGGGACAGGTGCGCCGTTTCTGATATCGCTCATGATGGCTTCTCCTTGTCTGTGAACGCCATGTCTTATCCGATGTGATACCCAAAGCTTAAAAGCGAAACCTGAAATGCGACTGAATGACCCCATCTTGTTACGCAACGGCACGTCAACGCAAGCGTAGCGCCAACGCAACAGGCATTGGGAAGGAGAGGTTGCCAGCAGGCGAGAAGCGCTTAGAGCACGGGATCAGAGGATGCCGATGAGCTCCACCGCAAGGCCGACGACGATGCCGACGGCGACGAGCAGGCCGCATATGCGCAGGTTCTCGCGCGAGTCGTTGTTAGTGCGGAACAAGACAATCAAGCCGATGCCAGCGTTGACGGCAAGGCCGCTCATCATCGCGCCGCCGGCGAGCACACCGTCCAGGTAGAGCTGCGTGAGCGCGACGGAGACGGCGCAGTTGGGGATGAGGCCCAGGATAGCGGCGACCAAACTGCCCACAACGGGTGCGCTGGCGATGACGGCGATGGCGTCCTCGAGGCCGGCTTCGACCACCAGGTTGAGCGCGAGGCAGATGATGAAGACGAAGAGCGTGACCTGCATGCTGTGCTTGAAGGCCGCGAGCGCAAGATGTCCCCAGCCCGCATGGCCGCCATGGGAGTGGCCGTGCTCATGGTGGCTATGGCCGCTATGGTCGTGCTCATGCTGACCGTCTTGGGGATGCTCATGGGTAGCCTGCGCCTGGTGCGCGTCGAGCTCCAAGCCGCAGCCGGGACAGGTGCTCTGGGCGAGCATGCGCTCGTACTCATCGCAGCTTGCGCACTCGCAGCCGTCTGCGCAGTCGCAGCCCTCCATCTCGCACAGCTGGCGGATATCGTTGCCACGATGGCCCGCATGCGCGCGGGCGTTACCGAACCCGCTATGCTCGCGTCCCATCTTGCGCAAGACGATATCGAGCACAAAGCCTGCGACCATGCCGACTATCAGCTTGATAGCCAGGACCTTGGCGATTATCGCCGGATCGACTGCCTGCGACAGCATCACGGGCAGCATCTCATCGGATGTGACGAGAAACACAGAAACAAGCGTGCCCAGCGTTATGACGCGCCCTGCGTACAAGGTCGCCGCCGCGCCGCTGAAGCCGCATTGGGGGACGATGCCCAAGATAGCGCCGATAAAGGGGCCCGCCTTGCCGGCGCGCGCCACCATCTGCTCGAACCTGCCGGCCGCGCCGTGCTCGAGCCACTCCATGAGCAGATAGGTTGCAAAGAGGAAGGGCAGAAGCTTGAGGCTATCCAGGATGGCGTCGAGACCGGCGTCAAGAAGCATAGTTCTCCCTCTCGTGTATTCCACCCTCGACGATCTTGCGCTCTACATCGGCGAGCTCCTGAGGGGTGTTGGTGTTGATGAAGCAACCGCCGCGGGGCTCGACCTCGGCGATCATATCCGTTGTGAAATCCGTGATCTTGATCTTGTCAAACCACGACGTGGCGCGCGTCTCGCCCTCGCGCAGCGCCCTCACCACGGCGGGCAGGCAGCTGTCCTTGCGGTAGACCCCATGGAAGGGCTCGTAGCCGAACTGCGTCTTGGGCACCGCGGCGTCTGTCCCCTCGCGCTTGAGCGCCGTGAGCTCTGCGCTGATGAGGTTGCGACTCGGGAAGATCATGTCGACGGCGACCAAGGCCACGAAGGGGTTGCTTGCCGCATCGAGGGCCGTGTGCACGCCGTGCAGCGCACCGCGCACGTCGCTGATGTCGCTTACCAGGCGTATGCGCCCATGCTCCACGTAATCGTCCAAGAAGCCAAGCTCGTCTGCCTCGTTGGTGGTGACGATGAACTCGTCTGCCAAAGGCAGGAGGCGGTTGACGCCCCTCAGCAAAAGCGGCTCGCCCAAAAAGGGCACCGTCGCCTTAGAGCGCCCCATACGGCGCGACTCGCCGCCAGCTTGGATTACGATCGTCAAATTACCGCTCTTGCTCAAAACGAAAGGCCCCCTCGGCTCTCCCCCAGATACAAACCCGCAAACTATAGCAAAGAATCAGCGTACTCCAAAGCTGGAGCCATTTGGTCCCGTTAAGTCACGATTCGTGCCAGAGGCGCCGATGCAGGCCCTATGCGCCCCTAGCTTCTGGGGATCTGGAACGCGTCGAGTATGGAATGCTCCTCCCATAAGACCGGCCTGCCGGCCTGCAGGGACTTCCTGACATCGATCACGCGCTGGTTGGTGCTGCCCTTCCAAGAAGCATCGTAGGAGCTGAGCGCTTGGACGAAGGGCCCGTCGACCAGCACGTCCACCAGCTCCAAGAGCTGTGCCGCGCCGGCAGGCGCATCCTGCCCAACAAGCTGCTCGAAGGTATAGCCGCTATAGGCCCATACGTCATAGCCCGCCTCGCGTGCAAGGCGGGCGAACTCCACAAGCTCGAGCGCCTGGCAGAAGGGCTCGCCGCCGGACAGGGTGACGCCCTTGTTGAGCGGAGACGCCTGGGCAAGCTCGAGGAGCTTTTGCGCGCTGGCAAGCTTGCCCCCCTCGAAGGGGTGCGTCTGCAGGTTATGGCAACCGGGGCAGTTGTGTGGGCAGCCCTGCGTATAGACGGCGAAGCGTAAACCCGGCCCGTCGACGATGGACTCGCTCTCGATGCCGGCGATGCGTATGGCCATGATCGTCCCTCCCATATACGAGGAGACGGGGTATCCCCCGCCTCCTCTCGTCCTGCTTGCGTTTTAGCGAAACCCTGCGGGTTAATCCTGCGACGGGACCACGCCCTCGGAGAGCTCGTCCTCGTAGCTCACGGAATGCTTGACGCGGTCGCGCTCCTCCGCGCGCTTGCCGTTGTTGAAGCGGTCGAGCGTGCCGACCAGGTAGCCGGTGATGCGGCGGATGCGCTCGAAGGGAACGTCGCCCTCCTCGCGGCCGCAACCGGGGCAGCGGTCGCCGATGATGCCGTTGAAGCCGCACACAGGGTCGCGATCGACCGGATGGTTGACGCTGCCG
>CAVCDT010000038.1:0-19749 GCA_963600995.1 Akkermansia muciniphila
CCACGGCGCCCGTCTTGAGGACGCCGAAGTAGATGGGCAGCCACTCGAGGCAGTTCATGAGCAGGATGGCGACCTTGTCCCCCTTGCCGATGCCGCGCGAGATAAGCAGATTGGCAAAGCGGTTTGCCTTCTCGTCGAAAACACGCCAGGTGATCTCGCGACGGTAGGGCTCGGACTCGGTGTTCTCGACCAGGCGGTAGTCGCGCCAGGTGACATGGCGCGTCTCTTTGATCTCCGGGTTGACCTCTACCAAGGCGACTTCGCTGCCGTACTGCGCAGAGTTGCGGCGCAGGTAATCTGTGATAGGCAAAACAACGCTTCTTTCAATCGAGGGCGTGCAGATGCGAATTCGCTCATTCTAACAGCTATCCGGGCATCATCGGCAAAAAGCGCCGCCCTGGCATATGCAACCCGCAGATGGGCGAGATAGCAGCATGGCAAAGCAGCGCTGACGGTTAGGAAGCGGGTTGAGCCTTAGGGACCTTAAGCCTGGAGGGGCTTTTTCTGGAAGAGCATCTCGAAGGTGCCGATCTGCAAGGTGGACCCGTAGTTGAGCGGGGCGCGCTCGACCACTTGGCCGTCGACCCAAGTGCCGTTGAGGGAGTCCTTGTCGACGATGGTGGCGCCGTTATCCGTGATGGTGATCTGGGCATGGAGGCGCGAGACGGTCATGTTGTTGAGGAACAGGTCGCACGAAGGGTCGCGGCCGATGGTGAACGTGCCGTTCTTCATCGCGAACTCCTGGCCGTTGTAAGGCCCCTTCACGACCTTGAGCACGGGGACGAATGCCTCCTTGGCCTGCGGGGCCGCCTGGTCGATGGCAGGGAAAGCCTCCGTCTTGCCCACGAGCATAAACCCACAGCACGAGCACATGGCATCGCCTGGGTTAATGGGTTCGTTGCAAATGGGGCAGGTCATAGGCATAGCGGCTCTCCAATGCTCTTAGTGGCTGACAGGATTCGATTCTAGCATCTGGGCGCTTTAGCTTTGTTGCAGGCAGCGAACATGTGCAAAAGCGCCAAAGAAGGGTCACGAAAAGAACAGACGCCGCGCTTGGAGCGCGGCGCCAGAGACGTTATGTCCTGCAAGTACGCTACTCGAGCCCCAAGGCGCGCGCTCCCACGAAGTCGTGCACATCGCGCAAGAAGGGCTCCAGCCCGAGCTCTGCGGGCTTATGGTAGCCGGCGTCTGCTATCGCCTCGCAGATCATGCCGCTTTGGGCGAGCTGGGAGGCGTACTCATCCGGGGTAAGGGCCTCGACTTCCTCGCAGGAGTTGAGGAACTCGCCGATGTGATGCGCCATGTTGGGAGCCACCACAAAGAGATGCCCCGGGCCCTGGGGCACGGCGTAGGTAGTCTGCGGGAAGCACACGTCGATCATGTAGATCTTGCCCTCGCAGGCCTCCTTGAGCTCGGCGAAGAGCGCATCGGATTTCTCGCCGTAGATGAGCATCATGGCGAGCTTGAGGCTTTGGTCCTCGATCGTGACGTCGGCGAAGATGGGGCCGTTATCATCCTCGAGCTCTGCGTGGGCCTCAAGCCACATCAAGATCTCTGACACATTATCCGTGCTGGTGATGACCAGGCACTCGTCGTTGCCGGTGCGTATGACGCCCACCATATCCATGACCTCGCCCTCCGATGACAAGATCATGCCCTGGGAGACACCGTAGAGCGTGTCGAAGTTCTCCATGCTGCCGGAGTACATGGTGCGCACGAAGCGCGCGGCATCCGCGCCGTAGATACGGATCATGCCCGCATGGCTCAGGTCTGCTGCGTAGACGGTGTTCGGGTCGATTGCTGTCATAGAAGATCACGCTTTCAATGAGTCTTTACGGATTGCCTCTTCGAGTGCCTCGTCGATGGCCTCGCCATTGGCGTTCGACTGGTAGTCGACGGTGATGGTCTGGGCATAGAGCACGCTGTCTGCCACGGCGTCGTCGCCGGTGAACCACCCCACGAGCCGCAGCAGCGACGTCCACACCTGCATGATCGCAAGCGGCCGGCCGCAGGATTCCTTTGCCACCAACGCGGCGCTGGCGATGGCGTTTTCGCCCTGCCGCCAGGTGATGGTGCCAACGCGGTCGCCCACGACAACGCCGTCGGGCAGATCGACCAAGGCGACGTCGATCGAGATGTCGCCGTCGTAGTCGAGCACGCGCGCGGATACGTCCTGGTCGATGCCAGCGGGCACCGTGCGGTCCGTGTAGGCGCTCACGGGGACGTCGACGAGCACGTCGTCGGCCGTTGCGAGGGTCATGGAGCGGTAGTGCTTGAAACCCCAGCTCAAGAGACGGAGGCTGTCGGTGAAGCGCTGCGTTATATCCGAGCACCCCAACACGACGGCGTACAGGCGCACGCCGTCTTGCTCGGCTGCGCTGGTAAGGCAGTAGCCGGCCTTGGAGGTGTAGCCCGTCTTGATGCCGATGCAGGGATCCCACATGTTGAGCAGCGAGTTGGTGGACCTGAACGTCGCTTTGCGGCTGCCGTAGTCGACGGTGACCTTCTTCTTGCCCACGATCTTGGCGAAGGTCTTGTTCTGCATCGCATAGCGGGACAGAACGCAGATATCGCTGGCAGACGAGTAATGCTCATCGGAGTCGAGCCCGTGCGGGTTATCGTAGTGGGTGTTGCTCAGCCCCAGCTCCTGCGCTTTGGCGTTCATCATATCGACGAAGGCATCTACGCTGCCCGCAACACCCTCGGCCAACACGACGCCGGCGTCGTTGCCGGAATGCACCAACAGGCCGTAGAGGAGGTTCTTGACCGTGACCTGGTCGCCCACCTGCACGCCGATGGAGGACTCCCCCACACTCGCAGCATTGGCAGAGACGGTATAGACATCGTCGAGCTTGGCGTTCTCGAGCACGACAACGGCGGTCATAACCTTGGTGATCGACGCCATGGCCGATTGCGTGTCGCATTCACGCGACCACAAGACGTTGCCGTCCTCGTCGACCAAAATGCCGTATTTGGCGTTGATGGTAGGGACCTCTGCGATGGTGAGATCGCGGTCGGTAACTGTGGTGGAGCCCACGTAATCGGTGCCCTTGATATCCGCAAGCGCCCCGGCAGGCACGCCCAGGGAAAGCATCGCCGCGACGAGCACCACGGCAACCAAGTTGAGAAGACGCTTCAAATGGTCTCTTCCTTCTTGAGGTTGAGGATTGGTTCAGAGCACCAAAGTATAACGCGAATCGGCTGCTCCTAACAGTCCCTATAAACGGCGCAGCAAGTGGCGGCGGGCACTCACTCGAGTACCCACCGCCACTTGAAGATGCAATTGCCGGCAGATACGCCCCTTAAGCCAGGTCTGCCTGATGGAGCACGGAGTAGCCTGCGGCGCTCAGCGCGGCGATGGCCTCCTCGGGGGCCTTGAGCGCATCGACCGCCTTGCCGTTTGCTGCGAAGCAGTAGCTGTACTGGACGTTGATGCCGCGGTCCTCGAGCGCGGCGAAGACGCCGGCCAGGGCACCGGGGGTATCGGGGACCTCGACGCCTACGACTTTGGTGGTCGAGGCCCTGAAGCCGGCCTCGCGCAGAAGCTCTGCCGCCTTGACGGGATCCGAGCAGACGATGCGCGCAACGCCGTAATCTGCGGTATCTGCCACAGACAGCGCGTTCATGTTGATGCCTGCGTCTCCCAAGGTCTTGCAAAGGGCCGTCAGGCGACCGGCCTTGTTCTCGAGAAACACGGTGAGCTGATCGATCATGGTAATCCTCCTTAAGCCGTGGTTTGGCGCTTACTCGCGGTTATCGACGATGCGGACGGCCTTGCCCTCGGAGCGCTGGATGGTGTGGGGCTCGACCACCTTGATGATGATCTTAATATTGAGCTCTGCCTTGAGCGCTGCCTGGACGCGGTTTTGCAGGTCCTGGATCTTGCCGACCTCGTCGAAGTCGAAGTCTGCCACGGTCTCGATCTTGAGCGTGGCGACATCCATGCCCTTCTCGCGCGTGAGCTCGATCTGGTACCAGTTCTCGAGCTCGGTAAAGCCGGTGCAGACGTTTTCGATCTGGGAGGGGAACACGTTGACACCGCGGATGATCATCATGTCATCCGTGCGGCCGTGCAGGCGGGCGATGCGCTTATGGGTGACGCCGCATGCGCAGGTGCCAGGGATGAAGCGCGTGATGTCCTTGGTGCGGTAGCGGATGACGGGCGTCGCCTCCTTGGTGAGCGTGGTGAGCACGAGCTCGCCCCACTCCCCTTCCGGCACGGGCTCGTGGGTGACGGGGTCCAAGATCTCTGCGAGCAGATGGTCCTCGACCAAGTGCAGGCCGTCTTGGCACTCGCACTCCATGGCCACGCCCGGGCCCATGACCTCCGTGAGGCCGTAGACATCGTAGACCTTGTAGCCGAGCTTTTCCTCGAGGTTGGCGCGGAACTGGTCGCTGAAGGCCTCGGCGCCATGGATACCGGCCTTGAGCTGGAACTCCTTCTTGGGGTCGATGCCCTGCTCGATAGCGGTGTCCGCGATGTGCATGGCATACGACGGCGTGCAGGCGATGATGCTCGAGCCCATGTTCTTCAAGACGTTGATCTGGCGCGGGGTGTTGCCGGCAGACATCGGGATGGTGGTGCAGCCGGCCTTGAGGCCGCCATAATGGGCGCCCAAGCCGCCCGTGAACAAGCCGTAGCCGTAGCAGACGTGCAAGACGTCGTTCTCATCGCCACCGGCATAGCCCACGCCGCGGGCAAAGCAGTCGCCCCAGACGTCGATGTCGTTTTTGGTGTAGCCGGAAACCGTCGCCACGCCCGTGGTGCCGGAGGACATATGGATCTCGATGCAGTCTGTCAGGGGGACGGCGAACAAGCCATACGGGTAGTTATCGCGCATGTCCTGCTTGGTAGTGAAGGGCAGCTTGGTGATGTCGTCGAGCGATTTGATGTCGCTGGGCTTGATGCCCGCCTCGTCGAAGGCCTTCTTGTAGAACTCGACGTTGTCATAGCAGTGCTTCGCAGTTGCCTGCAGGCGCTCGAGCTGAATCGCCTCGAGCTCCTCGTGCGGCATATGGGTGATCTCGTCCTGGTATGCCATCGTTCCCCCTGTGTAGTGATTGATAGAAAGTGTAATAGGGTTATCACACGTTGGAACATTATGAGCACAAGAGGGGCATATACGCGCGAGAAATGCGCAAAAGAGCGCTAAAACAGAGGATTTTCGATACGAGAGGGCTCAACGGCGTGCCGCAAAGCACAAAGCGCCGACGCTAATCGTCGTCGGTTTTGTCCTTGCTGTCCTTCGAGCTGTCGTCATCGGAGCCCGTGACCTTGGTGCCCACCTTGATGATCTCGTTTTGCGGGACGTAGACGCTGTTGAACTTGATGTCGTGGAGAACCTCGCCGTCCTTGGAGGTAACCAGGTAATGGATCTGGATACTGCGGCCGTCGACGCCTTGCTGGGTGACCTGCGTGGTTCCCTTGGGCAGGGTGTCGTCGTTCTCCTTGATGGTCTTGTACTTGGTGCCCTTCTTCCACTCGCCGCGGTCGCACTCGACCGTGCGCCCATCATCGGTACCCCAAAGCGAGACCACGACATCGTCGCCGGAGGCATCCGCAGTGAGCAAGACGTAATTCTCCGTGTCGTTGAGCCACTCAAGGTCTGGCACGTCCCAGCTCACCGTGGCGTCCGCGAAGCCCTCGTCGTCGTAGGCGGGGATGTAGAAGTCATGGTTGGTGCGCGTCTCGATGCCCAGGCCTGCGTAGCATGCGGCATTGAAGACGCAAGTGGCCACCTGGCAGATGCCGCCGCCGAGCTGGTCTTCGTGCTTGCCGTTGATAATGACGGGCGCCGTCTCGAAGCCCTTCTCCTCTGTGCGCTCACCGGTGGTGTCGTTGAACGACCAGGTCTCGCCAGGCGCGACAAGCGACCCGTCGATGAGCTTGCAGAGCAGGCGGATGTTCTTGATGCGGCTCGAGGTGCCGGAAAGCCCGATGCTCCAAGAGGCCAAGCGCTCCTTGATGCCCATGGACTCGGCGTCTTGCGTCGTGCGCTCGGGGACGATGGTGGTGTCAACGAGTGCGATGGTGCGCGAGCTGTTGGCCCCGAAGAGCATGTCCTGCATCTCGAGCGCCGCAGCGTTGCGGTCGGGGCCCTTGCCGTTCTTGGATTTGACGATCTTGACCGTATCGCCCGACGAGGTGTCGAAGCGCGCGTTCTTGGCGCCGCCTTGGGCCTTGCTGCCCAAGATCTCCTTGAGATAGGAGCTGACCTTCTTCTGGTTGACATAGCACTGCAGCGTATAGCCGCTGGACCCATCCAAACCGGCAGAAGTGTCATACGGCAGGGTGAAATCCGGCTCTGCATCTTTGGAGGGGATCTTGGTCTTCTTCTGCGTGCCGTTGCCGATCTTGAGATACTGCTCGCCGGTGAGCACGGTCTGGCTGAGCATATCGGCCAGGGAATGCTCGTCAAGCGTCCACGTGTCGTCCTCGTAGGTGATGGTCACATCCTGGGAGAGGGCACTGGTCACCTGATCTGCCACGCGCTGGGCAGTATCGGTGCCGATATGCATCGCCTGCGTCTCCATAGGGGCGATAAAGGCGCTCCCCTGCCCACCATAGACAGCCTTGGTGATGAGTTGCTGGAGCTTGTCTTGGCTGAGGAGCCATCCGTCATGGCCTTCGACGACGCTGGCCTTGCCATCGGAGATAGTTATCTTGGAGTCTTTGATCTTGGTGCCGCAGGCATCGTCTACCAGCTTGGCGAACTCGTTCATACGGTCGACGTTGAAGCCCAAGACGGCTCCGAGGTCGAAGCTGCCCATCCACGCGCCGATGCGGTCGAAGATGAAGTTGCCCTGCCTGCCGATGAGATAGGCTTGCTGCGCCATGGCACTGCCGTCGACGTGCGCGCCGACGCCCTCTGCCGTGAGCGTCCATTTATCCGTCCTGCTGTCGCCGTCCATATCGGTGCGCGTGACGCTGTCCGCATAGGCGACATCGCTGGAGCTGTCGCCGTCAAGCGAGATAAGCTGGGCCTCGTCTTGGTCTGCGAACTCCTGTGAGCTGTATACGGTGACGCTGGCATCCGCAAGGGTGTCTGCGAGCTCGTCTTCGAGCTTGGCCGCGGCGTCTTCCTGGCTCATGCCACCTACCTCGATGCCGCAGACCTTGACCCCGGGATGGATCTTTCCAAAAGAGGAACCCAGATCCACAACACCGCCGGCCAAAACGGCGACGAGGACGAGCGTCACCGGCAGACAGACCTTGAGATGGCTTTTGAAGAACCCGGCGAAAGCCGTGGCGTTAGAAGTGGTGCGAGACGACGGGGTGCGATCTGCAGAAGCAGAGGAGCCGCCCTTGCGCGCAGCAGCGAAGCTACCCGACGCAGAGGCATCCGCAGTCTTCTTCACCTGCGATCTCCTCGGGGCAGCGGTGCTATCGGCAGGCTTCGACGCGCTGCGACGAGACGCGGTACGACTGACGGCAGACGCAGCAGAGGCCTTGCGTGTAGCTGCACGCGCGCTGCGACGCGGAGCTGCATCAGCCGATGCGCTGCCCTGGGATGCCGTGCTGCGCTGCGTCTTGCTATGGGCGCCGCTTGCACGTCGGCCTGCCGTGCGAGAGGCGCTATGGCTACCGCGCACGGCAGTAGATGATTTGGAGGCATCGCGCTTGACGCCGGCAGCAGCTTTAGCCGCAGGCTTCGCGCCCGCCGCGGCGCGGGAAACAACCGCCGGCTCTTTGGGCAGATCCTGCTTTCGCGCGGCCTTGGGGGCCTCGAAGAGACTGGGCTTAGAAGCCTTGGAGCGCTGGCGGTATTGGGGGGAGGCATCGCGCTTGCTCGACACGCTGTGGCGCCCTGCGCCGGACACGGGCTTAGAAGAGCCTAGACGCGTACCGCGTACCGTGTTGTTAGCGGCAGAATGCTTTGCTGAGCTGCGTCGTCTTGGTGTCTCTTCGTTGCGTGGCAAGGCGGTCTTTCCCTCATCGTCCGTTATAGATACAGACGACTAGAATACCACCCTCGCTACTAGGTTTGCCCCTACCGGATGGGCAAATTGCGCAACCGTTTAGAAATGCCTGTCGATGTCTACGCCCTGGCCATGGGAGGCGACGCGAACACCGCTTTTGACCTGCTTGGCGTAGGCGCTCAGGCCGCGCACGTTGTAGATGATGAAGACAGTGATCGACAGGATAACGCCGATGTAGACAAGGTAGATGCCCAGGTAGGCAGGACTCGAGCCCAAACCAGGAAGCCAGGAGATATCTGCAATGCCCAAGCCGCCCACCATCGGCATCTTGAGCAAGAGGAAGCTGAACCCGAAGAGCAAGAAGGTCGTGGCGAACTTGCCCACGTAGGAGACAGGCACCAGATGGTCCATGAGATAGATCTGCACGCGTCCCTCGATGAGCAAGAGAATATCGCGGCAGACGAGCAAGATGACGATCCACAAAGGCAGAGAACCCTCGACGCAAACAGAGATAACGCCCGTGGCGAGCAGGAAGCGGTCGACCACTGGGTCGAACACCTTGCCCAAGCGCGAAACCTGGCCCGTACGGCGTGCGACCTGGCCGTCGACCCAATCCGTGCATGCGGCGACAGCAAAGACGACCAGCGCCGCAAACGAATGCGACGTGAAGAAGCGTAGGTAGATAAAGATGGGGATGAGCAGGAAACGGCACAACGTGATGACGTTGGGTGCGGTGAGCACCTTGTCGAGTACCTTTTGGTCTTGGGTTTTTGACAAAGCCGCTACTTTCGATAGGTAAGATGCGTACGAGCCTTCAGTCTAATACAAACAA
This sequence comes from Akkermansia muciniphila, assembly GCA_963600995.1. Lineage (GTDB taxonomy): Bacteria > Actinomycetota > Coriobacteriia > Coriobacteriales > QAMH01 > W2P13-069. The sequence goes on from CAVCDT010000038.1 coordinate 8,753, forward strand.
GCAGGCGGCATAAAGGCCGCCTGCTCATGTTACAAATCTGTTAGAACCGCACATAGGGCGCAGGTGCTGCGCCCAAAAGCTACGCCTGGGGCGCATCCCCATCGGTATCCGCCGCAGCCTTCTGGGCAGCGAGCTTAGCGGCCTTGGCAACCTTCGCAGCCTCGAGCTTGGCCTTCTTCTCGGCCTCCTTGCGGGCTTTCTCGGCAAGCTCCTCCTGAGTCCACTCCGGCGTGAAGGAGACAGGCTCGGGCTTGGTGGTAACCGGCGGATGCTCGCGCTCGGTGACAAGCGCCTGCTTGGGGCAGGCGCGCACGCAGGCATCGCAGGCGATGCACTTGTAGGGCCAATGTGTCCAGGTCTCTGTAGCCTTGGTGACCTTGATGGCGTTTGCGGGGCACTTCTTCTCGCAGATGCCGCACATGATGCAGGTCTTGACGTCGCCCATCGTGATGCCGCCGCGCGTGCGTGCGAACGGCTCGCGCTTCTCGTAGGGGTACTTACGCGTGGGAGCCTTGGTGAAAAGGCTCTTCATCGTCATACCTGCCAGCTTGAGGACTCCCATGCTTGCCTACCTTTCAGTGCAGCTGATGCACGGGTCGATAGTGAGGATGATGTTGGGGACGTCGGCGAAGTCGCAGCCCGCAAGCGCCTCGACGAGGCCCGCGAGGTTCTGGCTCGTCGGGGTGCGCACGCGCATGCGCTCCAAGAACTTGGTGCCGTTGCCCACCGCATAGTAGAACGCCTGGCCGCGGGGCTGCTCGACGGAGCACATCGCACGTGCGCCAGCCTCGGGCTTGCCCTTGACGGCGAGCATGACCTCGCCTTCCGGGATCTTGGAGACGAGCTCCTTGATGATGTCGATAGACTGGTAGACCTCTTTGATGCGTACATCGCAACGTGCGTAGCAGTCCCCTTGGCTAGAGAGCACGGGCTCGAACGCGGCAAGGTCGCCATAAGCGCCCATACCAAAAAGGCGGTCATCCACGACAAGCCCGCTCGCACGGCCGAAGGGCCCCACCAGGGAGTTTTGCTCGGCCTGCTCTTTGGAGAGATAACCCACGCCCACCAGGCGGTTTTTGACTGAGGAATCCTCGAGGAAGGCCTTGACGATGGCCTTGTACTCGTCTTGCAGGCGCTCGAGCGTGATGACGATGCCGGCTAAAGTCTCGTTGGAGACGTCTTGCCTGAAACCGCCCACATCGCAGGCGCTGAAGATCACGCGGCCGCCCGTGCACTCCTCGAAGATGTCGAGCACGCGCTCGCGCAGACGCCAGCAGTGCATGAAGAGCGCCTCGAAACCAAAGGCGTCGGCGGCAAGGCCCAACCACAGCAGATGGCTGTGGATACGCGACAGCTCATGGAAGATCGCACGCAGGTACTCCGCGCGGCTCGTGACCTCGATGCCCATCAGCTGCTCGATGCACTGCGAGTAGCCCATGGAGTGCCCAAACGAGCAGATGCCGCAGATGCGCTCGGTCACGTAGACGAACTGCGTGTAGTCGCGCTTCTCAACGAGCTTCTCGAGCCCGCGGTGGATGAAGCCGATGCGCGGAATGGCCGTGACGATTTTCTCGTCCTCCATGACCAGGTCCAGATGGACGGGCTCGGGCAAAACGGGATGCTGGGGGCCGAAGGGGATAACGGTGCGCTTACTCATGGGCCTGCTCCTGCGTCGTGTCTTGCGCGGCTGCTGCCGCACGGGGGTTCATGGGATAGGCGACGTTGACGGTGTAGAACTCGCCGGCGAAGTCGATGTTGATGCCCTGCACGTCGACCCCGAAGAGGTCATGCGTCTCGTTCTCGAAGACGAAGGCCGCAGGATAGGACGCCGTGATGCTCGCCACCGGCTGTCCGTCGGGGACGTTGACGCGCACGCCCTCCAAGCCGCCTTGGTAGCCAGCAGGTTGGAAGGTGTAGAGCAGCTCGACGGAATCCTCGAGGGTGCTTGCGCACAGCTGCACGAAGCGATAGCCGCGGTCCTTGTAGGAAGCGGCGATAGAGGCTACATCGGACAAAGGGGCCTCGGTAAAAACGGGAGCGGGATACTTCTGCATAATGGTCGCCTCTCCTACTCGACCCCGGCGCCGCCGGCACCGGGAACGTCTTCGACATCGGCACAGGAAGCATGGGCGCCATGGGCCGCATCGGCCGCAGTACGCAGCTTGTCGGCTGCAGCCACGCCGCGCATCGCCTCGCGCTTCTGCTCTAAGATCTGCACGCCTGCGACGACGGCGTCCATAACGGACTCCGGGCGCACAGCGCAGCCGGGGACATAGGCGTCGACGGGGATCACGGTGTTGGTGCCGCCCAAGACGTTGTAGCACTCCTGGTAGACGCCGCCGCCGCATGCGCAGGCACCGCAGGCGACGACCACCTTGGGCTCGAGCATCTGGTCGTAGATCTGCTTGATGACGGGCGCGTTCTGGGCGTTGACGCCGCCGGTGACCACGAAGATGTCGGCATGCTTGGGATTGCCGGTGTTGATCACGCCAAAGCGCTCTGCATCATAGAGCGGGGTGAGCGCGGCGAGCACCTCGATGTCGCAGCCGTTGCAGCTCGATCCGTCGTAGTGGATGATCCAAGGCGATTTGCTGGTATAGGACATATGAGGCACCTCCTTAGATGAAGAGCAGGTAGACGATGTTGATGCCGCCCAGGACCAAGGCAACGAGCCAAGAGCTCTTGAGCATGGCCTGCCACTTGACGCGGGCGAAGTTGTTGTCGATCAAGATCTCGAGCAGATAGACCACGATGCATACGACCACGGTCACGATCACACCCGTGAGGTTGTAGCCGCCCCACATGACAAAGACGCCGACCCAGCCTAGGAACAAGATGTTCTCGTACCAATGGGAAAGCTCGATTAAAGCCAAGGTCTTGCCGGAGAACTCCGTGGTCACACCGCGAACGAGCTCTTGGTGCGCATGGTGGCTCATCGAGATGTCGAAGGGGCTCTTGCGCAGCTTGATGGTGAGCACGTAGACAAAGCCGGTGAAGATGAGCGGTGCGTAGCGGATGGCGGGCACATCGGCCGCGATGATGTCTTCGACGCGGAAGGTGCCCGTGGCCATGAAGAGACCCGCGGCGACGATGAGCACCATGGGCTCGTAGCTCATAACCTGGATGATCTCGCGCTGAGCGCCGAGCTCTGCATAGGGGCTGCGCGACGCATAGGCAGCCACGATCAAGAACAGCGAGCCCAACGTGAGGATGAACACGCACAGCAGGAAGTTGCCGCCGGCAAAAAAGACCACGCCAGCTGCGACGATGAAGAGCAGGTAGAGCCACACGTAGAGGTCCTGCGCGCCATTGACGGTGGCGTCCTCCTTGTCGAGCAGCTTGCGGAAGTCGTAGTAGGGCTGCAAAAGCTTGGGGCCCACGCGGCCCTGCAGACCAGCGGAGAGCTTGCGGTCTATACCAGAGAGCAGGCAACCGACGATAGGGGCGAACACCAAGAAGACGATGATGCCGATGATGGATCCGATACCGAGGTTCATGGTCTACTCCTCCCCTTCTTCTTGAGCGGAATCGCTGTCATCCGCATCGCTGGACTCGTCGGTGTCATCCGTGCTGCTGGAAGAAGCAGCGGAGTTGTAAGCGGCGTACTGCTCGTAGACGGCGTCCATGAGTTCCTCTTTGGAGTTGATGCCCATGGTCGCGTACTCGTCTGCGTACTGCTCGTAACCTGCACCGTAGTAGTTGTAATAGGTCATGTACTCGTCGAAGCTCACACCACCGGTTTTCCAAGCGCTGGCGTTGTAGCTGGCCTGGGCCTCGACGGTCTCGACGATCTGGTCCTGATTGAGCTGGCATTGGTTGATGGCATAGCCAAAACCGCCAGCCAGCAGGCACAGGCTCAAGCTCAAGCCGATGAGCGTCATCTTCTTCTCGCCGAAGATGTCGCCCATATACCAGTTGCGCTGGCTCGCATGGGCCTCGACGCCAAAGGAGTCGAGATAGGTGCGCTTGCCAAAGTCCACGCCGGCGCCGGCCAGGTAGACGGGAACGACCTTCTTCTTGGTCTTGCCACTGAAGCTCAAGAACACCACGGCCACGACCAAGGCGATGACGGCCATGCACCACAAGTCGCCGGTGGAGATGGTCGCCGGCACGCTGTCGAAGACCTGTTTGAGATACGGGGTAACCACGTTGGCAGAAACCAGCGGGAAGCAGATGCACAGCCCGACGGTGAGCACCGTCATAAGGCCCATCGCAGACCATTCGCTGCGATAGACCGTACCCTCGACGTCCTCATCGCCCGCATTGGCGACAGCCAAGATCTTGCCGAGCCATTTAGCCCAGAACACGAAGGTGGCGGCAGAGCCGAAGGCCAACAGGAGGATGAGGACGACGTTGCCGCCGGTGATGATCGCCTGGAAGGCAGCCCATTTGGAAACGAGCATGCCGAAGGGGGCGACGAACATAGCCAGGATGCCGATAGCCATCAAACGGGCGAGCATGGGCATCTTCTCGAAGAGCTGGTCGAAGGACTCGATGTCGCGGCTGCCCACGTGATGCTCTGCCGTGCCCACGCACAAGAAGAGCAGCGACTTGGCAGCAGCATGGAAGATCAGAAGGAAGATGGCCGCCCACACAGCTGCCGCAGAGCCGATGCCGGCGCACAGCGTGATGAGGCCCAGGTTGGAGATGGTGGAGTAGGCAAGGACGCGCTTGGCGTTGGACATGTTGATCGCAGCGAGCGCGCACATGATGAACGTGACGCCGCCGATGAACATGACGATGTAGCCGGGCAGGTTGTTGCCCAGGCAGGGTGCGAGCTTGATGAGCAGGAACACGCCGGCCTTGACCATGGTCGAGCTATGGAGCAAGGCGGAGGTAGGCGTGGGGGCGACCATGGCGCCCAGAAGCCAGGACTGGAAGGGCATCTGCGCGGCCTTGGTGAAGCCGGCAAGCGCCAAGAGCATGACGGGCATGACCGTGAGGAAGCCGTAGCTGCCCTGGGCGTAGGAGACCGTGCTGGAGATGAACTGGTCGAACTCCAAGGTGCCGTAGGCGATGGCAACCCACACCAAGGCGCCAGCAAAGGCCAAGCCGCCGACGAGGTTCAAGACGATCTGGCGGTTGGCGTTATCGATGGCCTCCTGGGTGCGCGTGTAGCCGATGAGCGCAAACGAGCACACCGTCGTGATCTCCCAAGCGCACAGCATCCATGCCATGTTGTTGCAGATCACGATGCCGAACATCGCAGAAAGGAAGATGAACATCAAGGCGAAGAAGGTGGGGCGGCGGTCCTTGCCCTCCTTGTTGTGCGCCTCATGGTCGCGCATGTAGCCCAAGCCGTAAACGCAGATGCCGCTGCCGATGATGCCGATCACCAAGATCATGACGATGGTGAGGTTGTCGATGTAGAGCGCGTTTGCGACCTCGATGTCATGGGCGACGGCGAGCTCGAACCAGACGATGAGGCAGGTTTGGACAAGGGCGAGCACCGGCGCAAGGTACTTCTTGTTGCAGATGCCCTTCACGATGACGTAGAGGCCCAAGATGACATCGATGGCCAGCGCCACGTAGTTCACAACGTGCGCAAACCCCTCCTCCACCGCAACGGTGTACGTGCCTTGGCTGCACACGGGCAAGAAGTAGATGGCGGCGTAAAGGGACGCGCATCCGATGACCAAGGCGCCGATGACGGTGATGAAGGTCCGGGGTTTGTCCGATCTGACGATGAGCAGAAGCAGCGCCACGATGGCGGGAGCCGCAACGAGCACGCCCATAGTCGACAAGGCGATGAGTTCCAAACCTCCTCCTTTCACAGGTCAAAACAAAGAGTCTTTATGGAATATAAGCGCTACGTTGCGCACACCTGCGCCGCACACTCTTACCATCGGTGAGCGGGAACGGTGCGATTAGGCCGACAAGCGGGGACTACCGCAGGTCAGAGCCCCTCTATTCAGATGCTTATATCTCCAGCAGACGATGATGCTGAGGCTTGCTTAAAGGGAGCTGAAACAACAAATGCGCAGCGGCGAGCAGGGCAGCGGCCGGACATGAAGCAGCGGATAGCGCGCTGCCGCAGGCGCCGCTACTGCGAACCACAGGCCTAGCGCGGGGTGCCGTCGCTTTCGAGACCGGGAAAACCCAGCTGGCGCAGAGCCTCGAAGAGCACGATGTTTGCGGCGTTGCTCAGGTTGAGGCTCACGGCCGCGGGGTCTGTAGGGTCGCTTAAGGGTCCATGGCTCGTAGCGGGCGTGAGGCCCTCGCGCACAAGCTGCGGTATGCGCAGGCCGCGCTCCTCGTAGGCATCGAGCAGCTCTTGCGGCAAACCGCAGCTCTCCTTGCCGAAGACGAGATAGTCGCCGTCTTGATAGCTCACCTGGGCGTAGTTGTGCCTGGCACGCGCGCTCATGAACCACATGCGCGCTGCAGGGTTCTTCTCCTTGAAATCCTCCCAGCTGGGATAGGTCTCCACATCGAGGTCATGCCAGTAACCCATGCCTGCGCGGCGGATCATCTTGTCGTCGAGCGAGAAACCCAAAGGCTCGATCAAGTGCAGCTTGGTATCAGTGAGCACACAGCTGCGCCCGATGGTGCCAGTGTTTGCCGGGATCTCCGGCTCGTATAAGACGACGTTGAGCATGGATGCCTCCTTGGAGCGCCGCAAGCGGGCGCTTGATCAGCTAGAGCACGCGCTAGAATAGCAGACGGCAAGACCCGGTCCGTATCTTGGAGGCAGATCATGACCAACACTATCGAGAAGCAGGCGAAGACCATGCGCCGCGTAGGCGCCTTCAACATCGCGATGGGTATAGTCGCCATCGCCGTGGGCGTTGCCTGCGGTGTAGGCAGCATCATCGGCGGCGCGAAGCTCCGCAGCAAGTCGAAGCAACGCTAAGACATCCGCGCGTTATCGCCGGCCAACGCACTGCAGAGGTCAAGGCGCCTCTCCCGCAGCGTGCTGGCCGGCAAAAGCGACACAAAAGCAGCAGCTCACAGCAGCAACCCGGGCGCCTAGGAGCTCCAGGCGCCCAACCCGCTTGAGCCGCAAAAGGCTTTGGGCTCGAACGCGCTCTAGCGTTCCTTGTAGTAGAGGCGGCAGTGGCAATAGCCCTCGAAATCAGGGTCCGCGATCTGCTCGCGGAACTCCTTGCACATGCAGACGTTGTCCTCGATCATCTCGAGCCTGCAGGGGCAATGCAAGTCGCGCGCCAAAAGCCCGCTCCTGATCTTGGCGACAAAATCCGCGTCCTCGTTGAATCTGATCCTCATGAGCTCTCCTTCCCCTAGCGCTTTGCCCGCAAACGGGCTTTGCGCTGCTTTGCTATACGCTGCATACCCGCATCAAGCGCCGGGCCGTCGTCCATCAGCCTCATCATGTGGTACAGGTATGCGCTTGTCTGCGGCAGTTTCTTCTTTTTGAGATCGCACTCCCAGATCGTGATGACCTTCCATCCCTCCTCGCGCGCCGCCTCGAGGTTTCTTACGTCACGGGCCTGGTTTGCAGCGAACTTGGCCTCCCAGTACTCCGCATGGCTCTTGGGTTTGGACAGCTGGCACTTGGGGCAGCGATGCCAGAAGCAGCCCTGCACCTGGATGGCGATCTTGCGGCCGGGAAACGCCACATCGGGGCGCCCCGGGCACTTCTTCCATTGCAGGCGATAGCCCGTGTACCCCCTATCACGCAGTATCTTTCGCACGGTGAGCTCAGGTTTGGTGTTGGCGCGCTTGTTACCCTGCATCGACTTGCGCACATGCTCGTTGGTGGCAGCAGGCGCTTTATGCAAAGGGCTGATGCTAGCGGCATCGTGCTTATCGTCCTCGTCCAAAACGGCGTCTTGCCCCTGCGCGACGCTCGCGAAACCGTACTCTACACGAGAGCAGGACGCATCATGCAGCTTAGCTCCAGCGCCATTCTGGCCAGCACGTTCTTGAGATGTCTTCTCGTTGTTCCTCATAGACCAGATTGTAGCGCGGCACAGGAGGCGGCGACTTTGCGAGAACTTGACATATGCCTTGTGCACATCTGACAGGCAAAACGTAGCATCTGTGCAATTAAAAGCGCGATATGGCGCAGCAAACAGCCCGCAGGCACAGACGCTGCGCTTGCAGAAAGGTCCCACCCCGCATGCCCATGCTCAAGAGGAAAGCATACGACTACTTCAGCGCCTACAAAACCCAGGCGGATCTCGCCCAAGAAATGGCGCTCAACCTGCGAAGCGCCCTTGCAGCAGGCGAGCTGGGAACACGACCGCTCATGACGGCGCTGCACACGGTCGAAAACGACGCAGACCATATCAACCACGACATGCAAAAACACCTCGAGGAGGACTTCGTAGTGCCGCTGGGGCGCAGCTCCATGTGCACGCTCGCCCACCATATGGACGACGTCAACGACGCTCTGGAGAACATCGCCATCAGCGCCTATCTCTTCAATTGCCGCTGTATATCCGGCCAGGGCCCTAAGATGATCACGCTCATAGCCCAGGCAGGAGAGCACCTGAGCCACGCGACGGACTTGCTGCGCGATTTCAGGCACAACTCGAAGCTCATCAAAGAGGAACTGCTAGTCATCCAAAACCTCGAAAGCGACTGCGACAGGCTCTACATCGAATCCGTCCACGCGCTCTACATCGATGAGGAGCTCGACGGCGAGGATCGGCGTGTCCAACATGCCATGCTCGACACCATCGAAGACGCGATGGATGCGATGGAAAACGCTGCCGAGCGCGTCGAGGGCATCATCACGGAGAGCATCTAGCAAAGGAGTATGAAGGCCCGGGATCTCAAAGATGCAGCGCTAACGCGACGGGTGCAAAGACCCTGCAAGGCCTTACAATGAAGCCATGATTTACTACGTAGAAGACGACACCAACATCCGCGAGCTCGCGCTCTACGCTTTGCGCCAAGCGGGCTTCGAGGCACGTGGCTTTGCCGATGCAGCGCAGTTCAACGAGGCCTGCGCGCTCGAGCTCCCAGACCTCGTCTTGCTCGACATCATGCTCCCGCAGACAGACGGCATCACGCTGCTCAAGCAGATGCGCGCAAGCGGGCGCATGGCGGATATCCCGGTGATGATGCTCACTGCCAAGGGCACAGAGTACGACAAGGTCATTGGTCTCGACAGCGGCGCGGACGATTATCTGGCAAAGCCCTTTGGGATGATGGAGCTCGTAAGCCGCTGCAACGCCTTGCTCAGGCGCAGCGCGCGCAGCGAAGCGGGCGGCACTGATGACTCTATCATCTGTGCAGACATCAGCTTGAGTCCCACGGCTCACGAGGCGCGCGTGAGCGATGTTGAGCTCGACCTCACCCTCAAGGAGTTCGAGCTGCTCAAAAAGCTCATGGAGGAGCGCGGGCACGCCTTGAGCCGCGCTGCCCTGCTCGAGGACATCTGGGGGATCACCTTCATCGGCGAGTCGCGCACCGTCGACACCCATGTCCAGACGCTGCGCCGCAAGCTCAACGAAGCGCGCAGCGGCGCGGGCGACCTCATCCAGACCGTACGCGGCATAGGCTACCGCCTCAAAGCGGAGTAGCTGCCCATGAGCGCGCGCAAGACGCTGTCGGGCAAGATATTCGCGGTGCTCTTCGCTGTGTCCGTGGTGGTCATGCTCGTCTCAAGCGTGGCTGCGACAGCAGCAAGCTTCACCTCCTACGAGCAAGAGGCAGAAGCCCTCCTGTTGTCTCAGACCTCCACCTACGCGAGCACGATCGAGGGCATGAGCGACAAGGAAGCCGTCGAGCTGCTCGGGAAGGACAACTTCGTCGACACGCGCTGCACGCTCATCGCAAAAAACGGCAGCGTTCTCTTTGACAGCTACGTCGACCCGTCGACGCTCGACAACCACAACAGCCGCCAAGAGGTGATCGAAGCCAGGCAGTCAGGCACCGTGACGGTAATGCGCCGCAGCGACACGTTGGAGAGCTTCACGCTCTACGCTGCTGCCGCTACAAGCAACGGGCTGGTCTTGCGTTTGTCAGAGACGCGCACGTCACTGGCCTCCTTCATAGGCGGGATGTGGTGGCGCCTAGCCATCTTCATGGTGGCGATCTTCATCGTGTCGTTTGCCGTGTCGCGCTTGCTTGCGCGCATGATCATGGCGCCGCTCACCAAGATTGACCTCTCCTACCCGCTCGACAACAACGCCTACAAGGAGCTCCAGCCGCTCTTGTCGCGCGTGGACGAGCAGCGCCGCGAGCTGTCGATGCAAAACGAAGAGCTCCAACACGCCGTAGAGATGCGCCGCGAGTTCACGGGCAACGTGAGCCATGAGATGAAGACGCCTTTACAGGTGATAAGCGGCTACGCAGAGCTGATTGAGAACAACATGGTCGCGCCCGAGGACGTGAGTCGCTTTGCGGGGCTCATACGCAGCGAGGCGCAGACGCTCAAGGTCACCGTCGACGACGTCTTGACGCTTTCGCGCCTGGACGAGAGCACGCAGACGCAGATGCGCCCCGTGAACCTCGCAGAGGTCTGCAAGCGCGTTACCGGGCGTCTGGAGCAAACAGCGGCGCAGCGAGGCATCACGTTCTCATGCAGCTACGATAACAAGGCGCAGGCCATGGGCGACGAGAGCCTCATCGACCAGGCCGTCAACAACCTCGTGAGCAACGCCGTCAAGTACAACAAGGAAGGCGGCGTAGTCTTTATCGAGGTTGCGCGCGACGGTGCCGGAAAGGTCATCGTGAGCGTGGCAGACGAGGGATGCGGAATCCCACCCGAGCTGCGCGAGCGCGTCTTCGAGCGCTTCTACCGCGTCGACCCCAGCCGCAGCAGGCAGACCGGTGGCACGGGTCTGGGCCTGGCGATCGTCAAGCACGCGGTAGAGCAGCTAGGCGGGGCCGTGAGGATAGAAGACAGCTTCTGCCAAGGTGCCAAGTTCATCGTCACCCTCCCCGAGGCATAAGAGGCAAAGGCAACGCCGCAGGTGCGCGTAAGCGGGCCGAGCGGATGCGAGGCGATAACGAATAAAGGCAACGCCGCAGGTACGCGTAGGGGCGAGCGGATGCGGGCGCAAACCCGCTAGCTCGCCCGG
>CAVCDT010000039.1:0-19308 GCA_963600995.1 Akkermansia muciniphila
TCATTATCATGGGCGGCGAGAACATCTACCCCGTCCAGATCGAGGCCTTCATGGCCGGCTTCGAGCCCATCAAAGACGTCGCCGTCATCGGCATGCCGGATGAGCGTCTGGGAGAGATCTCTGCGGCCATCGTCGAGCTCAAACCCGACTATGTGGGCAAGACCACCAAGGAGGACATCGATCGCTTCTGCATGGAGCTTCCGCGCTACAAGCGCCCGCGCAAGATCATCTTCGACGAGGTCATCCGCAACGCTACCGGCAAGATCGACAAGGTTGCGTTGCGCCGTCGCTACAACGCAGAGAACCTCGTAGCGCGCGAGAACCACGCTTAGAGGGGTAACTCTTAGAGGTTATCGATGCAAAGAGCCGCCGAGCCGCTGCAAGCGCGCTTGCCGGCTCTTCGATTTGCGGCTACGCCGTATCATTGGCAAGACAAAGCAGCTCATCGTTAGGAGAGACACGTGAGTATGGAATTGCTTTCCGGCAACGAGGCCATAGCCCAGGGTGCCTGGGAGTGCGGCGTTGCCGTGGGTGTGGGCTATCCCGGTACGCCCTCGACCGAGACCTTGGAGAACCTCGCCAAGCACGAGGACGTCTACTGCGAGTGGGCGCCCAACGAGAAAGTCGCCTTGGAAGTGGGTATCGGTGCGGCTATGGGCGGCGTGCGCGCCCTGGTCACTATGAAGCACGTGGGCGTCAACGTCGCCGCAGACCCTCTGATGAGCGTCTGCAATGCGGGCGTCAACGGCGGCTTGGTCATACTCGCTGCGGACGATCCGTCTATCTACTCGTCTCAAAACGAGCAGGACAGCCGCAACTACGCTGCCTTTGCGCGCATCCCCATGCTCGAGCCCTCTAACTCCGCCGAGGCGCATAGCATGGTCCAGCGTGCCTTCGAGATATCCGAGCAGTTCGACACGCCTGTCTTCATCCGCGAGACGGTGCGCATCGCCCATACCAAGACCTTGGTCGATGCCAGCGACGTGCGTGCCCAACTCGACCCCAAGCCCTATGCCAACGACGCCTCCAAATGGGTCATGGTGCCGGCCAATGCCAAGCGCCGCCGCCTCGTCGTAGACGAGCGGACCAAAGAGCTCGAGGCCTTTGCCGATGCAAGCGAGCTCAACCGTCTCGAGCTGCGCGATACGAGCATGGGCGTCATCTGCAGCGGCGCATGCTACGAGAACGTCCGCCAAGCCCTGCCGGATGCCTCTACGCTCAAGCTCGGCATCTCCTGGCCGCTTCCCGCCAAAAAGATCGAGGAGCTCGCATCTGCCGTCGACAAGCTCTACGTGGTCGAGGAGGCCTGCGATTTCTTCAACATGCGCGTTGCCGCCATGGGCATAAAGATCAGCGAGCCCGATGCCGCGCCCTTGCCGCCTGATGGGGAGCTCACACCTGCGCGCATCCGCGCAGCCTTCGGTATCGCCCAGCCCGATCACCTCGATGCGGCAGAAGGGCTGCCCCCGCGCCCGCCTGCGCTTTGCGCCGGCTGCCCGCACCGCTTGGTGTTCAGCGAGCTTCGTCGCCTCAAGGCCACGGTTACCGGCGACATCGGCTGCTATACCCTGGGAAGCGCAGCTCCGCTCAACGCCGTGCACTCCACCATCGACATGGGCGCATCGTTCTCTATGGCGCACGGTATGGAGCTCGCCGGCGTCCCGCAGCGCATCAAGCGCCCTGTGGTGGGCGTCATCGGCGACTCCACCTTCGCCCACAGCGGCATCACGAGCCTTCTGGGCACCGTCTACAACGGCGGCAGCGGCACGCTGTGCATACTCGACAACCGCACCACGGCCATGACCGGCTGCCAGGGCAACCCCGTCAACGGCGTCACTTTGATGGAGTCTGCGCAGAAGAAGGTCAACCCGCTCGATGTGCCACGTGGCAAGGACCTCGACCTCGAGGCCCTGGTGCGCGCCATCGGCGTCGCGGACGTGCGCGTGGTCGACTCCCAGAACCTCAAGGATGTGCGTCGCAACCTCAAGGAGGCCACATCGGCGCAAGATACCTTGACCGTCATCATCTTCAAGAGCCCCTGCCGCTTGATCGACCGCAGCAAGCACGCTGCGCCCGATATCGTCGACTGCAAGGGCTGTGGCGTGTGCGTCCAGATAGGGTGCCCGGCGCTCGGCAAAGACGACGAGGGCCGCGCCGTCATCGACAAGGCAAGCTGCATCGGCTGCGACCAGTGCGTGCAGAGCTGCGCCTTCGGCTGCATCAAGAGCAATAGGGGGGAGTAAAGCCATGTCCAACAAGATCGTTTTGCTCGTCGGCGTGGGCGGACAGGGTACTATCCTTGCTGGCGACTTGCTCGCCAAGACGGCTGCTGCCAGCGGATTCGACGTCAAGATATCAGAGATCCACGGCATGTCGCAGCGCGGCGGCAGCGTCTCGACCGTGGTGAGCTTTGGGCATGATGTCCATACGATGATCGCCGATGCCGGCTGTGCGGATGTGATCGTGAGCTTCGAGGCCATCGAGGCTTTGCGCAACCAGCAGTTCTTGGCCAATGACGGGCGCATGTTCGTCAACGACGAGGAGATCGTCCCCGTATCCGTCAACATCGGCGCGGCCAAGATGCCCACCGATACCCACGAGCGCCTCGACAAGCTGGGCGCGACGCTCATCCCGGCGGGCGCCATCGCCCGCGAGGCCAACAGCCCCAAGTCGACTAACGTCGTCTTGATGGGGGCGCTTTCCACGGCGCTCCCCTTTGAGGAGTCCGTCTGGCAGGAGGTCATCGCCAAGCGCGTCCCGCCTAAGACCGTCGAGGCCAACCTCGCAGCCTTTGCCGCCGGCAGGAAGGCTGTTGGTGCATAAGGTACCAACCATAGCAAGAACCGCCACCGTGCTCGCCTGTATTGTTTGCTTGTTGGCGAGCACGGCGCTTTGCGGCTGCCTGGGCTTGTCCAAGGAATCCTACGTGGCGGCCACGGTCTCAGGTGTCGCTATCGAGGAAGATGACGTCACGGCCTATATCGAGGGGTTCAGGAGCGAGGACGCGAGCCGCGAGACAGACAGCGGCTGGGCGCAGTATCTCTCCGGCAACGGCTATACCGCAGAGAGTTTTCGTACCTACGTGCTCAACGCCGTCTTCATCCCAGACCTCGTGGTCAAGATCAAGGCCGATAAGAAGGGCATCACGGTGACAGACGACGAGCTCGACAAGCTCGTCAAGGCCGAGAAGAAGCACTACGAGGAGCTCTACGGCGCCGACAGCTGGTCGAGCGTGCTCGCCTCCTACGGCTACGACCAGGAGACCTGGCGCGAGAACGAGGAGATGCGCCTTTTGCGGGAGCGCCTCAAGGACTTGGTGATCGAGGAGCAGAAGCCCACGCAGCAGGATATCCTCGACCGCGCACCCGCGATCGCGCTCAACTACAACGGCAAGCACTCCTACTACATACTCTTCGACGACCAGCTCGAGGCGCAAGAGACGCTCGAGTATCTGGGCGGGAAGTCCGCAAACGTCACGCTGGGCACCTTCAAGAAGGCTGCCAAGCGCGCAGCCAAACTCTACGGCATAGGCGCCGAGTCCAGCGACGACGGCCATGATTCCAACGTGACCTACACGGGGCCCAAGTACGCGGGCTGGAGCTCTGTGAGCTCGACGGGTGTGGGCGCCGCCTACAACAACGCCCTCAACGACGTCGAGGTCGATACGGTGTCGGGTGTCGTGCAGCTCACGGACAGCTCATGGGCGATCATCTACTGCGATGACTCCTACGTCTTCCAAGAGCGCGACCTGCAGGATACCTCCAAGATCCCCGTCATCATCTACAACCATATCGTCGAAAGCGTAGGCGACGCCATGCGCGAGGAGAAGTTCGAAGCCTGGATCGCCAAGCGCCAGGCCAAGATGAAGGTCAAGATCAACTCCATGCCCTCCGGCCTGACCTACGATGTGAGCCATCTGTAGGGCAGCGCTGCAGGGGCGCAGGTTTCTGGCAAAGTCAAAGGAGAAGGGGAGGGCTATGTTATCCGAGCAAAAGGGGAGGTTCGCCCCCTCTCCAAGTGGCCGTATGCACTTCGGCAACATTTTCTCCGCCTGCTTGGCCTGGCTGTCTGCACGCAGCAAGGGCGCTGGCTTCATCGTGCGCTTGGAAGACATCGACATGCGCTGCCGCGACGCTCAAAACGCCCGGCTCTTGCTCGACGACCTCGCTTGGCTGGGCATCGATTGGGATGAGGAGCCCATGCGCCAGGTTGGGCGCGAGGGTATCTACCGCGATGCCTTGGACCGCATAGGAGCCAAGGCCCGTCTCTACCCTTGTTTCTGCTCCCGTGCGGATCTCCATGCCGCAAGTGCCCCCCATGCAAGCGACGGCACGCCTATCTACCAAGGGACTTGCAAGCTTCTGACGCCAAAGGAGGTCGCCCAGCGCGCTGCGCTCAAGGACCCGGCCCTGCGCGTCGAGGTCCCCAGTTTGCGCGTGGGCTTCGAGGACATTCATATGGGACGCTTCTGCCAGGATCTCGCCGCTGATTGCGGCGACTTCGTCTTGCGCAGAAGCGATGGTGCCTACGCTTACCAGCTGGTCGTCGTCGTGGACGACTTCCTGAGCGGTGTGACGGAGGTCGTGCGCGGGGCAGACCTCATTGGCTCCACGCCGCGGCAGATCTGGCTGCACCAACTGCTGGGGTATCCTGTCCCCGCCTACGCCCATCATCCCGTGCTCCTATCCGCCGATGGCAGGCGCCTCTCCAAGCGCGACCGCAGCCTCGACATGGGCGTTATGCGCGAGCATACGACCCCGCAGCAGATGGTGGGCAAGGTGGCATACGCGGCAGGGCTGTTGGAGCGCGAGGAACCTTGCGAGCTCGCCGAGCTTGTGGACGGCTTCTCTTGGGAGCGGGTAGTGCGCCATGACATCGTCATGGGGGATCGCTAGACCGCATCGCCTTGCAGCGTCTTGCGCTTCGGGCTGCCTGATGCAGATGCGTTGCACGGGTTTTCTTGGATGCGGCAGCTGCGCGAATCCTTGATACCGATTACCTTTTTAGCTTGCTGCAAGCGCGCGTTTGCTCCACAAACCCTCCATAAGTGAGAGATAATGCCCAATCAAGTTCATGGATAATCCTGGGCTGTAACTGTGGGAGGTTCACATCGTGAAAGGTATCCTCAAAGCGTATACCAGCTGTCCGCTGATCTTGCGCATCGTCATAGGCCTGGCCATCGGCTGCATTTTGGCGCTGGTTGCCCCGGGCATCTCTTGGATCTCGCTTCTGGGCACGCTCTTTACCAGCGCCCTCAAGGCGATCGCACCTATCCTGGTCTTCTTCTTGATTATGGGGGCCCTGGCCAGTGCGCGCGGTGCGGGCAACATGAAGACCGTCGTCGCGCTCTATATCATCTCCACTGTCGTGGCCGGTGTCATCGCCGTTGCCGCCTCCTTCGCCTTCCCCAGCGAGCTCGTTCTCAACGGCGTCGAGGCAGCCGATGCCGATGCCGCCCCGCAAGAGCTTGGCACGGTCATCACGACCTTGCTCACCAACGCGCTCGCCAACCCCGTCGAGTCTCTGTCCTCGGCCAACTACCTGGGCATCTTGGTGTGGTCGATCTTCTTGGGCATCGCCTTGCGCTCTGCCAAGGACTCCACCAAGGACCTGCTGCAGGATTGCTCCAGGGGCATCACCGTTGTCGTTCGCGGCGTCATCGAGTGCGCTCCCTTCGGTATCTTGGGTTTGATCTACGACAGCGTCTCGACCACCGGCATGGAGATCTTCACTACCTACGGTCATCTGCTCATCGTCTTGTGCATCTGCATCTTGGCCTCGGCGCTTATCGCCAACCCCGTCATCGTCGCTGTCGCCACGCGCACCAACCCGTACCCCTTGGTGCTGCGCAGCCTCAGGGACTCTGCCGTCTATGCGTTCTTCACACGCAGCTCTGCCGCTAATATCCCCGTCAACATGAAGCTTTGCGAGGATCTGGGCTTGGATGAGGACAATTACTCCGTCTCTATTCCCTTGGGTGCGACCATCAACATGGCGGGCGCCTGCATCACCATCACCATCATGACCATGGCCTGCTGCAATACCTTGGGTATCAACGTCGATCCGGTCATGGCTGTGATCTTGTGCGTGCTCGCCGCCGTGTCTGCTTGCGGCGCATCCGGCGTCGCGGGCGGCTCCCTGCTGCTCATCCCGCTTGCCTGCTCGCTCTTCAGCATCGACCCGACGATCTCTGCGCAGGTTATCGGCGTCGGCTTCATCATCGGCGTCATCCAGGACTCCGCAGAGACCGCGCTCAACTCCTCTGCAGACGTTGTCTTCACCGCAGCGGCCGAGCTTCGCGCGCGCCGTCGTGCCGGGCTTTCCACTACGCTTCCCATCCCAGAGGATGAGCGCACCCACGGCATCGCCCTCGACACTGCCTCTACGGAGGCCTAGCGGGCCTCAAGGCGCTCCTAGTACAATCGTTTTGCCAAACACGGGTGCCCTTTTGGCACCCGTGTGTTTCTAGAGACAGGTCTAGCGTCATGCGCGACCTTTGAGAAAGGCGGTACAAGATGAGGGACTTCGCACTCCAGATACCCACGCGCTTCGTGTTCAAGCGCGGGGCCGTTGATGCTTGCGGCAGCGAGCTTGCCGCAGCCGGCTACAAGAAGGCCCTGCTCGTCTACGGGCAGGGTTCCGTCGTGAGAAACGGCTGGCTCGCCCGTGTCAAGGAGTCCCTTGCACAGGCCGGTGTGCAAGCCGTGGATCTGGCAGGCGTGCGCCCCAACCCCGAGGTCTCCACCGTGCGCGCCGGTATCGAGTTCGCGCGTGCGCACGACGTCGACGTGCTCTTGGCTTTGGGCGGCGGCAGTACTATCGACACGGCCAAGGCCATCGCCGTGGGTGCTCCCTATGAGGGCGATGTCTGGGATTTCTTCGCCAAGAAGCTCAAGCCCGCCGATGTAGACCCCTTGCCGGTGTGCGCGGTGCTCACCATCCCCGCCGCGGGAAGCGAGGCAAGCGACAGCTGCGTTGTGAGCAACGACGAGCTCGGTCTCAAGTGCGGCATCAACGGCGATGTGATCCGCCCCAAGATCGCCATCATGGATCCCGAGGTCACCTTCACCTTGCCGCCTTATCAGACGGCCGCCGGTGCGACCGATATGATCGCGCATATCTGCGAGCGCTGGTTCTCCGGCGTTGGCGCTGTCGACGTCACGGATAACATCGCCGCGGGCTTGATCCGCTCGATCATGAAGGCGACGCGCGCCGTGCTCAAGGACCCTGCAGATTACGAGGACCGTGCCAATCTCATGTGGGCGGGCACGCTCGCCCACAACGGCCTGTGCGGCGCCGGGCGTAACCTCGTCTTCGGTGCGCGAGCCGGCGGTTGGGAAAGCCATGGCCTCGAGCACGAGCTCTCGGCGCTCGATACGGGCGTCACGCATGGGGCCGGCCTCGCTGTGATCATGCCCGCTTGGATGCGCTACGTATGGCGCGAGGACCCGCAGCGCTTCCTTGACTTCGGGCGCGAGGTCTTCGGCATCGAGCCGGCACCTGCGCAGGAGTACCAGTCCGCCATCGCGGCGTTCACAGCTCCCGTTAGGGAGGACCAGCAGCTCGAGGAGTCCGTTAATGCCGTCATCGACGCCCTGGCTGCCTTCTTCGCAGAGATCGGCATGCCGCAAAGCCTCAAGGACTTCGGGTTCGAACCTGCCGATGTCGACAAGCTCCTGGTCACGCTCGAGCAGAACAAGGGCAGCGAGTTCGGGGCCTTCAAGAGGCTCACGATGGAGGACGCGCGCAAGATCTACCTCTCAGCTTTTTAGAAATAGTCCTTGCATGCGTTTGGTTGGACGTGTATATTAGACAACCGCACCGCAAAAGGATGTCTTCAAGTGGGGGTATAGCTCAGCTGGGAGAGCGTCTGACTGGCAGTCAGAAGGCCAGGGGTTCGAGTCCCCTTATCTCCACCATGAAATGTCAAGGCTCCTCGATCGAGGGGCCTTTTCTTTCCCCTTGAGGACTCCTTACCGAAAAACCTCTTCACAAATCCTCCATTTTCGCTGTGCAAATGCTTAACGTGGAGTATTTTTTACAGCTGTTCGTGCTTTTTCCTTGTTTACGTGTTCTCAAGCCAAGAAGGGGGATTCAATGGAAAAGCTGTTCAAGCTCGAAGAGCACGGCACCGATGTGAGGACGGAGCTTCTCGCGGGTGTCATCACCTTCGTGTCGATGGTTTATATCCTCGCCGTCAACCCCAATATCCTGTCTGCTGCAGGTATGGACTCTGCGGCGGTGTTCACCGCGACAGCTGTCTCTGCTGCGTTCGCGACCCTGGTCATGGCGTTTTACGCCAACTGCCCGGTCGCTTTGGCATCAGGTATGGGCCTTAACGCCTATTTCGCGTACTCCGTCTGCATCCCTCTCGCCCAAGCCGGCGTGAGCAACCCCTGGGAAGTCGCGCTCACCGCCGTTTTGGTCGAGGGCATCATTTTCATCTTGCTCACCTTGTGCAAGTTCCGCGAGGCTTTGGTCAACGATATCCCCAATAACCTCAAGAAGGGCATTAGCGCAGGCATCGGCTTGTTCATCGCCTTCGTCGGCCTCAAGGGTGCGGGCGTTGTCGCTGTCGACAGCTCTACGTTGGTTGCTTTGGGTGACTTTGCGACGCCCCAGGTCGCGCTTGCCTGCATCGGCCTTCTGATTGTTGCCATCCTGTACCACTTCAACATCACCGGCTATATCCTGTGGGGCATTCTCGCCACATGGGTCTTGGGCATGATCGCGCAGGCCTGCGGCTGGTATGTGGTCGATGCGGCCAATGGCGTCTATTCGCTGTTCCCCAACTTCTCCACCGGCATCTCCGTCGAGATTCCGTACCTGTGCACGTTTAACCTCGATTACGTTGCGACGCATGGTGTCGAGTTCGCCGTCATCGTCTTCTCCTTCTTGTTCGTCGATATCTTCGACACGGCAGGCACGCTCGTGGGTGTTGCCCAGAAGGGCGATATGCTCGATGAGGAGGGCAAGTTCCCCGAGGCCAAGAAGGCCCTCATGGCAGACGCCGTGGGCACTGTCGCGGGTGCGTGCCTGGGTACCTCTACCGTGACCAGCTACGTCGAGTCCAGCGCCGGCGTCACTGCCGGCGGCCGCACGGGCCTTACCGCCTTGGTAGTCGCCGTGCTCTTCCTCGTCGCCATCCCTCTGTCGCCCATCTTTTTGGCCATCCCCACATTCGCCACAACCCCCGCGCTCGTGTTCGTCGGCTTCTTGATGGCCTCGAGCGTCAAGGACATGGATTGGACCGAGGACGCAGCAGGCGCCGTGGGCGGCTTCCTGGCCATCATCATGATGCCCTTCACCTATTCCATCGCCAACGGCATTATGTTCGGTTTCGTGTTCTTCGTCCTCATCAGCATCGTTCAGGGCCGCGCAGCCAAGATGCACTGGGTTATGTGGATCGCGTTCGCGCTCTTCGTCGTAAGGATCGCGATGCTCGTCGCCGCATAGGCGCTATCGGGGTAAATCCTGCTGGATTCTTCCAACAAAGCAATTACACTTGGGCAGGGCTTTTTCGAGAAGCTCTGCCCAAGCTCTTTATCCAAGGCATGCACGGGCCGCTTTTCGTCGCATGCTGGCTGCAATACGACCCACGAGGAGGGTTCAATGGAGTACACGATGAACATCGCAGGCCTTACGCGCAGCCTGCCTCTTTTCCCGGTGAGCGACGACGTCTGCATCGCCGCCTTCATCTTGTTCGGTGATGTCGAGATGAACAAGCACGCCGCCAGCGAGCTTCTCAAGGAGGCACCGGAATTCGACATCATCCTCACTGCAGAGGCCAAAAGCATCACGCTCGCCTACGAGATGGCGGCGCAAGCGGGGATGAACGATTATGTGATCGCGCGCAAGGGCATCAAGCTCTACATGGGAAGCGACGTTCTCGAGACCGATGTCAAGTCCATCACCACGGCCAACCCCCAAAAGCTCTACTTGGGTGAATCCGATGCCGCCAAGCTCGCCGGCAAGCGCGTCCTCATCGTCGACGACGTCATCTCCACCGGCAAGTCGCTCGACGCTATGTGCACCTTGGTCGCAGCTGCCGGCGGGCAGGTCGTAGGAAAGATGGCCGTCTTGGCCGAGGGCGACGCGATGGAGCGCCCCGATATCTACGCGCTCGAGAAGCTGCCGCTGTTCAACGCGGCAGGCGAGGTCCTGGACGATTAAGGGCATCTTGGCGCACAAAGTGACACCCCCAGCTCTCAAGGCGGCGGCAAGTGTGGTGCTTGTCGCCGCTTGGTGCGTCTTCATCTTCTGCATGTCCGCCAAAAGCGGTGCGGCTTCGCAGCAGATGAGCGACGGCGTCATCTCGCATTCGATCTTCGCCTTCGTCCCCGGCTTCTCGTCCCTAAGCGCCGATCAGCAGGCTGCCATGGTGCGCACTTGGAGCTTTCCCGTACGCAAGGGAGCTCATTTCATGGAGTACGCGCTTTTGGGGATTCTTGCGCTTAACGCCTGCGTGCAGGTGCTGCGTGCCGCAGGAAAGCAGCCCTTCGATACGCGCTTGGTCAAAGCACGCCCCAGGGTGGCAGTCCTTGCAGGCGCTTTGGTGTTCTGCGTTCTCTTTGCCGCCGGCGACGAGTTCCATCAGCTCTTCGTCGACGGGCGCAGCGCGCAGCTTTTCGATGTGGGCGTCGATGCCTGCGGGGCTTGTTTCGGCATCGTGTGCGCCTGTGTGCTCGCACGCATGCGCCACCGCGCGTGAGCCGATCTGCCAATCCCGCAAAAAATGGCTCCCACTTGGGGTTTTGCTTGAAAAGAGCCGGTTTGCCTGTAGTAGTATGGTTCGATAACCAACGGCCGCCATCAAGAGACAAGGGGTTTGAGCACATGGCCTTCTACTACGACGAACCTTCTCATACTTTTAGCGAGTACCTACTGGTTCCCGGCTACACCACCACCAAGCACATCCCGTCGGATGTGAGTCTGAAGACCCCGCTCGTGCGCTACAAGAAGGGGGAGGAGTCTCCCATCTCGCTCAACATCCCCATGGTCTCTGCGATCATGCAGGCGGTTTCCGGGCCCAAGCTGGCCGTCGCGCTTGCCAAGGAGGGCGGCGTCTCCTTCATCTTCGGCTCCCAGTCCCCTGAAGACGAAGCCGAGATGGTCCGCCAGGTAAAGTCCACCAAGGCGGGCTTCGTCCCCAGCGACATCGCCTTGACGCCAGATTCCACCATGGATGAGATCGTCAAGCTCAAGGCTAAGTTCGGCCATTCCACCATGCCCGTCACCGCAGACGGCACCCCTACCGGCAAGCTTCTGGGCATCGTCACTTCCCGTGACTACCGCCCCAGCCGTATGGACCCCGCCACCAAGGCGCAGGAGTTCATGACCCCGCGCGAGAAGCTTATCGTCGGCAAGGACGGCATCACCCTCAAAGAGGCCAACGACATCATCTGGGATCACAAGCTTAACGCCCTACCCATCGTCGATGCTGACGATTGCCTGGTCAGCTTCGTGTTCCGCAAGGACTATGACTCCCATAAGGCCAACCCCCTCGAGCTCCTCGACGATCAGAAGCGCTTCATCGTGGGCGCAGGCATCAACTCGCGCGACTACGAGACCCGCGTGCCCCTGCTGCTCGAGGCTGGCGCCGATGTCTTGTGCATCGACTCTTCCGAGGGCTACTCCGATTGGCAGAAGATCACCCTCGAGTGGATCCGCGAGAACTATGGCGACAGCGTCTACGTGGGTGCTGGCAACGTCGTCGACGCCGAGGGTTTCAGGTTCTTGGCAGACGCCGGCGCAGACTTCATCAAGATCGGCATCGGCGGCGGCTCCATCTGCATCACGCGCGAGCAGAAGGGCATCGGCCGCGGCCAGGCCACTGCCGTCATCGAGGTCGCCAAGGCCCGTGACGAGTACTTCGAGGAGACGGGCATCTACATCCCCCTGTGTGCGGACGGCGGCATCGTGCAGGACTACCACATCACCCTGGCACTCGCCATGGGCGCTGATTTCATGATGCTGGGACGCTACTTCGCCCGTTTCGACGAGTCCCCCTCCAACAAGGTCAACGTCAACGGCAACTACATGAAGGAGTACTGGGGCGAGGGCTCCGCGCGTGCTCGCAACTGGCAGCGCTACGACGTGGGCGGCGACGAGAAGAAGATGTCGTTTGTCGAGGGCGTCGACTCCTATGTGCCCTATGCCGGTCCCTTGCACGATAACGTCGAGCTCTCCTTGTCCAAGGTCCGCCATACCATGTGCAACTGCGGCGCGCTCGATATCCCCGAGCTTCGCGACGTCGCCAAGATCACGCTGGTCTCTGCTGTCTCCATCGTCGAGGGTGGCGCTCACGATGTCCAGGTCAAGAACACGGATACCGAGGCCCGCTTCCGCTAGGAGAGGCTTGCCTGCAACATAGGCGCTTATCGCCCTGTCCCGTTTCTCGGGGCAGGGCGTTTCTTGTCCGCTTTGCTTACCCCGTATGGCGATGTGCACCTTCAAGCGCGCCTTTTGCGGCGTTAGGATAGGCGACGTTGTGTTTGCCGCGCGCTGTGCTGGCGCGTTCTCGAGGGGGAGTGACGTTTGAAGGCTACCGGACCTATCCTGCTGCTCATCACCGCCGTGCTGTGGGGCTCGACCTTTGCTGCCCAGACGGTGGCGTCTGCGCATGTCGAGCCCTTCACGTTCCTGTTCTCGCGCAACTTCATCGGCGCGGCTTTCTTGTGCGCCGTCATCACGGTGCGCAAGCGCTTGGGCCAGGACATGGCGCCTGTCAGCGAGGCCAGGGTGACTTCTACCTGCGGCTATACGCGCAAGACCTTGCTCGTTGCAGGTATCCTGTGCGGCAGTATCCTGTGCGCGTCCTCCTTCTTGCAGCAGTTGGGTATCACCGTGTACCCCGATGACGCGGCGATATCCGGCCGCAGCGGTTTTGTCACGGCGATCTATATGATCATGGTCGCGGCCTACGGCGTGCTCGCCAACAGGAAGCTCAGCCCGGTGATTCTAGCAAGTGTCGTCGTGGCCATGGCGGGCATGTACTTTTTGTGCGTGCCCAACGGCTTCGGGGAGATTTACCTGGGCGACTGGCTCACGCTCGCCTGCGCTTTGGGCTATGCCGCCCATATCATTGTCATCGACAGGTTTCCCCAGGTAGACGGCGTGCGCCTTTCCTGCATACAGCTGCTCACATCGGGGTTCATCTCGCTGGTCCTGGCTTTCGTCTTCGAGTCCCCGAGCCTTGCGGGTATCTTCGCGGCCATAGGGCCCATACTCGTCGCCGGCGTTTTGTCCGACGGCGTCGCCTATACCTTCCAGATCATCGCGCAGAAGACCACCGATCCTACTGTGGCGGCCATCATCATGAGCTTGGAGTCCGTCTTCGCAGCGCTGGCGGGCTTCGTCTTCTTGGGTGAGACGCTCGGCGGCGTAGAGCTCGCGGGCTGCGCCCTTGTCTTCGCGGGCGTCATCTTGTCGCAGGTTCCCTCGTTTGTAGAAAACGCCCGGCGCTCCCAAAAGCTCAGGGAGAACGCCGAGCGCTAATCGCTGTCAGCTGCGGTAGGCAAGCCCCGTACGCTGCCTAGTGTATGACCGACAGGTCGCTTGGGTCCTTGGGGATGAGCGCCACGGCGATCTGCAGGGGGGCGCTGCCAGCCTGCGCGCTTGCCATCGGGTACTCCTCGAAGAAGTACGGCCCCGGCACCTCGTCGAAGTCCTCCATGCTCTTGATGAGGCGCGCGTAGGCGTCCTCGGGCGTCTCGCCGGGCTGCTGGTCTGTCACGCCGTAACGGCCCTGGGGGAACACGAACTCCTCGAGCCCCAGCTCGAGCGCGTCTTGCTGGGTGAAGGTCTCGCTCTTGCGAACCAAGAGGAGCTTCTGGTTGTCCGTGATGCCGGCAAGCACGTCTTCGCTTGAGAGGACGACGGCGCTCGGCTCTACGCGCTTCACGATGCTCGCCACGTGCTCGACAAGCTCCTTGTCGTCCATCTGGTCGAGCGGCTTGGAGGACCACATCGCAAGCTCGGGGCGGTTCTCCAGGCGTATCTCGTCGTTGTTTCCCTCTTTGCTGCCCACGACGCCGCCCATGCTCGCAAACGAGCTCGCCAAGATCTTACGGACGTTCATGAGATAGGCGATGCGGTTGTCGAGTGCGGCGAGGCGCACCTCGACGGTGTGCTGGCGCGCCTGCGGATCGTCCTCTTCGAGGTAGTCCTTTATCTCTGCAAGTGACATCCCTGCCTCCTTGAGGCAGGATATGAGCAGGTAGTCTTGGTACTGGGCATGGGTATAGCGCCTGTAGCCGTTGTCATCGACGCGTGCGGGTTTGAGCAGGCCGATGTCGTCGTAGTGGAACAGCGTCTGCTTCTTGACGCCGCATAGCTCGGCAAACTGGCCGGTAGTGTACAAGGTGTCTTGCTCGCTCACGAATTCCTCCGATTTTTTCGAGGTTTTTGCTTGAGTATACGGTTACCAGATACTTTACCTTTCATGTCGTCCGGAAATCAAGGAGGGCATCTATTGGGACAGCTGCTCTCCATAACCTTGTAGGCCAGGTGATAGAGAGCACATTCGAGAACGCATGTATAGGCACTCGGTTCCCTGCAAAGTTCTTGAGTGCGCTGATGTGAAGGCGGTGGGCATGTGCCTGCCGCCTTCGCGCGTATCCCGAGCGCACTTTTCTATGCCGGCCTTCGTGTCGCAGTGCTGGTGTATCTTGTCTGCAAGACGTAAACGAGCTACCGCTTTTCTTGGGAGGGGGAGGTCTTCTTTTGACGGGCAATCCCTTGTTCGAATTCACGCGCGAGCAAAAAGAGCTTCTGCGCGCTAACCAAGAGGCTGCGACCTCGCATCTGTCGCCCTATGCCTGCCGCGACAGCCAGGCCGTGCGCGAGCGCATGGCGCGCTATCTCGAGCCTGATGCTTACTTGGCGCGGCCGCCCTTCGTGGTGGACGTCGAGAAGATCATGCACAACCCCTTCTACAGCCGTTGCTCGGATAAGACCCAGGTCTTCAGCTTGGTGAGAAACGACGACGTCACGCGCCGCAGCTTCCATCTGCAGCTCGTGAGCCGCGTGGGGCGCACTATCGGCATGGCGCTCGGGCTCAACCTCGACCTCATCGAGGCCATAGCCGTGGGACATGACTTGGGCCATACCCCCTTTGGCCACGAGGGCGAGCGCTACTTGAGCAAGCTCTACCATGCCCGCTGCGGCCGCTACTTCAACCACAACGTCCACAGCGTGCGCCTGCTGCGCGTCATGGCAGACGCCAACCTGTGCCTGCAGACCTATAACGGCATACTCACCCATTGCGGTGAGAAGGCCTTCTTGGAGTACCGCCCTGATCCCTGTGACAGCTTCACAGACCTCGACGCCTTGCTCGAGGGCTGCTATCTCGACCAATCCAACATCGCCGACCTGCGCCCCTCGACGCTCGAGGGCTGCGTCGTGCGCATCAGCGATATCATCGCCTACGTGGGAAAGGACCGCCAGGACGCCGCGCGCGTCCATCTGCGCGACTTGGACTCCTACGAGCAAAGCCCGCTTGTGGGCACGCTCAACCACCAGATCATCTACAACCTCACGCGCAACATCATCAAGAACTCCCTGGGGCATGACTATATCGCCATGGACGCAGAGGTCTTCGAGGCTATCGACGCCATCCGCAAGGAGAACTATGCCAAGATCTACGAGACGGATTTCGTGAGGGCGCGCATCGAGGTGGTCGAGGATATGATGGCCAGGCTCTACAACCGCTTTATCGACGACATCGCAGCGGGAGATGAGTCCTCGCCGATATTCAGGCACCATGCGCACAACGCCCTCATGCGCCATGACTACGCTTGGGAGCTCGAGCATCGCCCGGACGATGTGGTGGTCGACTACATCGCGTCTATGACAGACGACTACTTCGTCGACCTCTACCGCTATATGTTCCCTGGCGATCCGCTCAACGACCGCATCGCCTACGAGCCCTATTTCAAGTAGCGTATCCTGCCTGCTGCACCGTCTTATCTGCAAAGGAGATTTCTTGTCTGTTCGCACGACCACGCTCGAAAACGGCATCACCGTCATATCGCAGAGCATGATCGGCGCGCAAAGCGTCGCCTTGGGGTTGTGGGTGCTTACGGGATCGTCCCACGAGCTCGCCGGCCAAGAGGGGCTTGCGCATTTCATGGAGCACATGCTCTTTAAGGGCACCGCCAGCCGCAGCGCCTTGGATATCTCGATGCGCTTCGACGCGCTGGGCGCAGAGCTCGATGCCTTCACCACCAAGGACCACACCTGCTTCTATACGCGCATGGTCACCGGCAACCTCGAGCCGTGCTTCGAGGTTATGGCCGATATGATGCTCAACCCGGCGTTTGAGCCCGCCCAAGTCGAGCTCGAGCGCGAGGTTGTCTTGGAGGAGATCGCAAGCTCACAAGATGAGCCGGAAGACGTGGCCTTCGACTTGTTCTGCCGGGCTCTCTACGGCTCTCACCCGCTCTCCAAACCCGTTTTGGGCACGAGCGAGCGAGTGACGGGCTATACAGCGGCAGATCTGCGCGCCTTCTATGCGCAGCATTATGTCGCCTCCAATCTCGTGGTCGTGGCATGCGGGCAGATAGACCATGGCAGATTGCTCGAGCTTGCCTCGCGCTATCTGGGCGACATGCCCCAGGGCATCCAAGGCGATGCGGTCGAGGTGCCCGTACCCGTGACCTCGAAGCTCGCCGCGCTTAGACGCGACGGCGAGCAAGCCCATATCATCATGGGCGTCCCCTGGGTCACGGCAGCGGACCCCAGTCGTTTCGCGTGCCAGATCGTCGACTCCGCCTTGGGCGGGACCATGTCCTCCAGGCTCTTTTTCGCGGTGCGCGAGAAGCGCGGCCTCGCTTACTCCGTCTACACCTCAAGCCAGCTCTATGCCCAAGCCGGGCAGTTCGAGGTCTGCGTTGCCACGCGCCCGGATAACATCGCACAGGTCATGCAGGTCATACGCGAGCAGCTTGCCTTGGTGGCGCGCCAGGGCCTGGATGCCGCAGAGCTCGAACGCGTTCGCGAGATGGTATGCGGCTCTTACGTTTTAAGCATGGAATCTGCCCATAACCGCATGCTCAGGCTGGGTAAGATGGCTTCGAGCGGATTGAGGCCCGTCTCGCATGAGGCGACCTGCAGCGCATATCACGCCTGCACGCTCGAAGAGGTAAACGATGCGGCCGCCAAGCTCCTTGCGCAGGAGCTCTCGGTCGCTGTGGTAAGTCCGTTTGACGTCCAAGATATCGAGAGGATGATTTAGCACATGATCAAGGTTTTGGTGAGCGGCGCGCTCGGCCGCATGGGTTCGACCGTCATCGGCGCTGTCGATGCGGCCCAGGACATGGAGTTCGTTGCGGGTTTCGACCCGTTTGCCAAAGAGGGCCAGACCGCAGGTGCTGCAAGCGCGCCTGTCTACACCAAGCTCGAAGACGCCATCAGCGCCTCTCATCCCGACGTCCTGGTCGACTTCTCGCGCCCGGATGCCGCAGAGGCAAACCTGCGCTGCGCATTGGGCGCGGGCATTAACTGCGTCTTGGGCACCACCGGCCTTTCCGAGCAGAAGCTCCAAGAGATCTTCGACACGGCCGCCACGGGGGATGCAGCGCTTTTCTGCGCTCCCAACTTCACCACAGGCGCCGTCCTCATGATGCTTTTCGCCCAACAGGCAGCCAAGTTCTTCCCCGATGCAGAGGTGATCGAGTTCCATCACAACGGCAAGAAGGACAGCCCCAGCGGCACGGCGGTGCGCACGGCCAACATGATCGCCGCCGCACGCGACTTTGGCTGCACGTCTCCCGGCAAGGAGACAGAGCTTGAGGGCATGGAGGGCGCGCGCGGCGCGCTCGTCGCCGATGTCCCCGTCCACTCCGTGCGCTCCAACGGCTATGTGGCCCATCAGGAGGTCATCTTCGGCAGCGCCGGTCAAACGCTCACTATCCGCCATGACTCGATCGACCGCAGCTCCTATATGCCCGGCGTCTTGCTCGCCGTGCGCAAGGTGGGGCAGCTCGAGGGCCTGGTCGTGGGTCTGGAAAAGCTGATGGATTAACGCTAAGATTTACAGTCGCTTATTTGGAGCTTAGGAGCAAACATGTCTGAACCTGTATTCGGCCGCCTAGTGGCAGCGATGGTCACGCCCTTCGACGCAGACCTCAACGTTGACTTCGATCGCGCGCAAGAGCTTGCCTGCCGTCTGGTCGATGGGGGTTGCGACGCCTTGGCCGTTTGCGCCACTACCGGCGAGTCTCCCACTATCTCGCATACAGACAAGCTCGAGCTCTTTCGCGCGGTGGCGTCTGCCGTAGGCGGGCGCGCCAAGGTCATCGCCTACTGCGGTGGCAACAACACGGCGGCAAGCTGCGACGATGCCCGCGAGTACGCCTCGCTGGGTTGCATCGACGGCTTTTTGACCGTTGTCCCGTACTACAACAAGCCGCCTCAAGCGGGTCTTGTCGAGCATTTCACGGCTATCGCCAACGCCGCGCCCGACATGCCCATGCTCATGTACAACATCCCCGGTCGAAGCGGCATCAACATGACCGCTCAGACCACCCTGGCCTTGGCGCACGGTGTACGAAACATCGTGGGCATCAAGGAGGCTAGCAGCAAAATGGACCAAATCGCCACCATCGCAAAGGAGGCCCCGTCCGGTTTCTGCGTTTACTCCGGAAACGACGACGAGGTTCTCCAGATCATGGGCTTTGGTGGCGTCGGCGTGGTATCTACCATCGCAAACGTTGCCCCTGCGCGCTACCGCGAGGTTATCGACCTCTACGTGGCGGGCAAAGAGGAAGAGGCGCAAAAGGCCCTCGACGCCTTGCGCCCCCTCATGAAGGAGCTTTTCATCACCGCTAACCCCATCATGGCCAAAGAGGCCCTGGATATCCTGGGATTTGGCGTGGGAGGGTTGAGGCTTCCTTTGGTCAAGGCAACAGGCGAGCAGCGCTCGCAGATGGAAGAGGTGCTTCGCCAAGTCGGAGATATCCGTTAGCAAGACGCCTGTTCATGATCGCAGGCATTGAGGAGCACAACCTTCATGCCCAACAACACAAACGACGCCCCCAAGAAGGGCAACCCCAGCGCTGCCAGCAGCAGCGTCAGGCAGCAGCGCGGCGAGAAGACCCCGTCCGCACGTCGCCGCCGCGGTAGCCGCGGCGGCCGCGGCCGCTCTGGCAAGAGCAACGGTCTCAAGCTCAGGATCATCCCCCTGGGCGGTCTGGACGCCATCGGCAAGAACATGACCGCGTTCGAGTGTGGCGACGACATCATCTTGGTGGACGCCGGCTTGATGTTCCCGGACGACGAGCACGTGGGCGTCGACCTCATCTTGCC
>CAVCDT010000040.1:0-19063 GCA_963600995.1 Akkermansia muciniphila
GTGCGCGTAGGGGCGAGCGGATGCGGGCGCAAGCCCGCTAGCTCGCCCGGTCGCAGCGTTAGCCACGACGTAATCAGGCGCAGCGCAAGCTGCGCGGGCACCCTTTAGGCGATGAGGCTTTGCTTATGCTCGAGCAGCGGGCAGATGAGCTCCTCTCCTGTCGCGGGCTCCAGATGGACGACGACCTCGCACACCTGGGGAAACCTCTCGACCATATGCTGCTCGACATGCTCGCCTATGCGATGAGCGCGCTCGATGGAGAGCTCTGGGTCCACGAGCACGTGCATATCCATGTAGACCTCGTTTTCGAGCCCGCGCGTGCGCACGTGATGACACTGCACCACGCCATCCACCTCGAGCGCGGCCTTGGCCACGACCTGCGCATCGATGCGCGCCTCGTCGCTAAAGACACGGTTGACGTCACGCAGGACGTCGAAGGCCGTGCACAGGATGGCAACGGTGACGATAACCGTGGCGATGGGGTCTGCGATAGGGAACCCCAGGTTGACGAAGACCAAGCCCACGATAACGCTGATGGTCACAAGGGCATCGCTTAAGGTGTGCTTGCTATCGGCCCCGAGGACGCTGCTGCCAAGGCGCTTGGACATGACGCGCTCGAGCGCGCTGCAACCCAAATTGACCACCAGGGTGGCGATCATGATAGCCAGGGACAAGGCACTGGGCTGCGTGGCGAACTCGCCCGTAGCAAGCGACTTGATCGCCCCGCTGCCCACCTCCACCGCGGCGACGAGCAGCATGAGCCCGATCACCAGGCTTGCGATGGTCTCGAACTTGCCATGCCCGTAGGGATGCTCCGCATCGGCCGGACGCGAGGCGATGGATATGCCCACCAGCCCCGCGAGGTTTCCCGCGCAGTCGAAAATCGAGTGAATACCGTCGGCGCGCACAGAGGATGTTCCGGTAACAGTACCTATCGCGATCTTTGCTACCGATACAACGAGGTTAGCGGCAAGGACGATGCCCAGCGTGCGCTTTACCTTGCGCGTGCGCTCGCCTTTAGCCGATGCACCGCCAGCCTGCCCCTGCGCAGCATCCTGCGCCTGCCCAATGCTTTGCGCTGTCTCCAGTGCAATTGCTGCGCCTTGAGCCGTCTGCGGCTGGTCTTGGGCTGTCTTGAGTGTCATAGAGACCCCCTCTTAGGCTAGGAGCCCGCCTAGCCGCGTTTGAAGAGCTTACAGAAACACTGTTGGGGCCTGCTAACAGTGTTTGGGTGCGCTCACTGTGTTTTGGAGCGCTAACTTGCCCAATATGCAAGAAAGCGGAGAACCTTTTGAGTTCTCCGCTTTCGCGTTTGTGTTGGTGTCGGAGACGGGATTTGAACCCGTACACCCGAGATATGGGCACTAGCACCTCAAGCTAGCGTGTCTGCCGTTCCACCACTCCGACACATTAAAAGAGCAAGCAGTAGTTTAACCTACCGAACCGCCCGGGTAAATAACCATCATCACCAAAAGGCAGACGATGAAGATTACCGCGAAGACGACCGTGATGCGATCGAGGTTCTTCTCCACGATGCTGGTGCCCGTATCGCCACCGTACACGCTGCCTGCGATAGCCTCGGAAAGACCGGTGCCCTTGCCCGAATGGAGCAAGACGAAGACAATCAGTCCGATTGCGGAGATTGCCCAGATGACAATCACTGCATACAGAACAGGAGTCGGGACGCTCATAACACCTACTAACAACTTGACTCTTACTTGCGTGACGTTTTGCGCGTCACAAGATGAATATCATACGCGAATCTTCTAGCGTGTCAACAGCGATTTGCCAGTCATCTCGATATTTTTCTCGATGCCCAGCAAATCGAGAATCGTGGGCGCGATATCGGCAAGACGAGCATCCCCTGTAGAGGCAAGCCCCAGGCTGGGGTCTGCCGCAGCAAGCACCAAGGGCACACGGGCCGTGGTGTGCGCCGTATAGGGGCTTTGACCGTCATCGGCGAGCATCTTATCGGCATTGCCATGATCTGCTGTGATGAGCGCCGCCCCGCCCGCAGCGCGGATGGCCTCGACCACGCGCGCAAGACCCGCGTCGACTGCCTCGACCGCCGCCGTAGCGGCCTCGATCACACCGGTGTGGCCCACCATGTCGCAGTTGGCGTAGTTGACCACGTAGAAATCAGCCTTGTTCTCCTTGATGGCTGCCTCGAGCGCATCCGTAACCTCTGGCGCGGACATCTCGGGCTTGAGGTCGTAAGTCGCCACCTTGGGGCTGGGGATGAGAATGCGCTCCTCCCCTTCCTTGGGCTCCTCTATGCCGCCGTTGAAGAAGAACGTGACATGGGCGTACTTCTCTGTCTCGGCAATGTGGAGCTGGCGCAAGCCCTTTTGAGCCAGGACATCGGCCAAGGTGTTTTGCGGGAAGCTCTTGGGGAAGGCCACCGGCAAATCGAAGGTGGCGTCGTACTCCGTAAGGCACACGAAATGCGGGAAGGACTCGAACTCGCGGTCGAAGCAGTCCTTATCGAAGGATGCGCCCTCGGTCATTGCGCGTGTTATCTGACGAGCGCGATCCGGGCGGAAGTTGAAGAAGATCACGCTATCGCCGGAGTTCACGCCGCGGTGGTCGAGCACCGTAGGGAAGATGAACTCATCGGTCTCGTCGTTGGCGTAGCAGCTCTCCATGAACCTGACCGCCGCATCGCGCATGGCACCGCGCCCACTGCCGCGGACGATGGCATCGTAGGCATACTTGATGCGGTCCCAGCGGTTGTCTCGGTCCATGGCATAGTAACGCCCGCAGATGGTGGCGATAGCAGCGCAGCAACCGTGGTAATTGTCGAAGACCTCCTTGCACAAGTCCTCGATGCGTTTGATATAGCCTACGCCGCTCTTGGGGTCGACATCGCGGCCGTCGGTGATGGCGTGGATACGGATATCGCGCACGCCGCGCTTGGCCGCCATGCGGACAAGCGCCTCGAGATGGTCGATATGCGAGTGCACGCCGCCGTCGGACAGAAGCCCCATCAGATGCAGCGGGCGGTTGTTCTCGATGCAGCGGTCCATAGCAGCGCAGAGAACCTCGTTTTGCTCGATAGTGCCGTCCTCGCAGGCCATGTTGATGCGGCTGAGCTCCTGGTGCACGATGCGCCCGGCGCCTATGTTGAGATGGCCTACCTCGGAGTTGCCCATCTGCCCTTGGGGCAGGCCCACGTCCGTGCCGCTAGCGGCAAGCGTGGTGGAGGGGCAGGTAGCGAAGAGCTTGTCGAGATAGGGCTTCTTGGCAAGCGAGATAGCGTTGCCGGGGCCTGCATCGGCCAGACCGAAGCCATCCATGATAGCGAGCAAGACAGGTCTCATCTTAAGTCGCGCCTTTCGAAGACGATGCGTTACATACGCGCCCAAGCATAACGCAAAACGCCTCGCCGGCCTGCAATCAGGGAGCGAGGCGTTACCTGCACCATCAAGCGCAACGAGCCCGTTGCAAGCCGCAGCGTGCCGAAACCTATCGGGAGAGCTGCGCACTGCGTGCGCGTCGCTCTCCCCTACGCGGTTGTGCACCGTTTCTGCCCTCGATACCGCCCGGTGCCCCAAAGTCGTTTCAAGCCCCAGTCGAGGAGTCGCAATCGTGGCAAGATCGCGACAAGGGGGACGTCGCAGGTGCGCGTAGGGGCGAGCGGATGCGGGCGAAGCCCGCTAGCTCGCCCGGTCGCGCCGATAGGCGCGACGCATCTTGGCGCAGCGCCAGCTGCGCAGGGCTTTAACCCAAGGGCGCGCGGCCGCTCTATTTGACTTTGGCGCTTCTCACCTTGGACCAGGCAGAGCGATAGATCTTGCCCACGGCAGTCTTGCAGGCGCGCACCTGCACGTAGCAGCGCTTGCCGCTCTTGAGGCCCTTGATGACGAAGGACTTCTTGCCTGCGCCCTTGACCTTGATCGTCTTACCCTTGCCAGCCTTCAAGGCGGCCTTGCTCGCGGCATAGCGCACCTGGAAGCTATCCGTCTGGGCCTTGTGCTTGGTCCAGCTCACCTTAACCTTGCCCGCACCCTTGGCCTTGGCCTTAATGCCTTTGACCTTGGTGGGGATAATCTTGTAGGCGGCGACAAGGGTGCCCGTGTAATCGCCGCAGCCGGTGACGATGGCATAAGCGCGGCCTACCTCGGTGCTGCCCTGGTAGCGCACTTCGAAGTCGCTGCCCAGGACAAGCTCCTTGCCGTCCAAACGCAGCGTGACAGCAGGCGTGCAGCCGTTCTTGTCGTAGACGCACTTGGTCTTGGACAAGGAGAGCTCTGCCTTCTTGATGGACTTTGCCGCCACGGTAAAGCCGTAGGTAGCCTCGAGGACAGAGCCCTTGCCCACGCTCACGCCCAAAGCACTCTTGCCGTTAAAGGTGACGAGCATGGTCGAGCGATACTCGACGGCGGGGTTGATGGAGGGGGCGATGCTCGCCTCGACCACATAGTTTGTGCCGCCCTTGGCCTTGGTGCCGGCCTCTACCGCGTCGCCTTCCAGCGTGCTCCATGTGAGTTGGGCCACGACCTGCGTCTGCTTGCCGTAGTAGCGGCTCAACGTGACCTTCGCCGTTGCGGGAAGTTCGCTGCCTGCGATGATCTCTGGCAACTCTATATCAAGGGACTTGGCGTACTCCGTATCATCGATCGCGTACCAAGTTGCCATGAGGGTGATGTTCTGCGTGACAGGCTCGTTGAAGTTGTAGGCCTTGCCGTCGAGCTGCCAACCGCCAAACTCGTAACCGTTGCGCTTGGGCGTATCGGGCTCTGCCACGCATTCGTTGCAGACGACCTGCTTATCCACTCTTGTATCGTTCTCATCGTTATAGAGAAACGTAACCAGATACCTATTAACCTTCCACTTGGCATACAGGGTGATATCGCCCGTAAGGGCCGTGTCGAAGTCGTACTGATCGCCGGTACAGGCTTCATTGGCATACCAACCCTGGAACTCGCAGTTGGTGCGCTCTGGGTCAGGCACCGGCTTAGTTGCCTTGCCACCGACCTTTACCTCCTGCGATGCGATTTTGCTTGTCCAGTCCCCCGTATCGAAGGTCACCAAATAAGACGAAGCCTCATACGTAGCTTCTAGCGAGACGTCGTTACCCGGCATGGTGAAGGTCGTCTCCTGGGCATCAGCATTTGCCAACTCAACGGCGCTACCGTCCAAGATTTTCCAACTTGCGAACTTCTTACGTTTGGCGGGATCTTTGGCCTTGATCGTGACCGTGTCGCCTTCGAGGGCCTCCGTCACGATATCACCATCCACATATGCCTTGCCATCCAAAACCTCTATAGCGCTGCGGGCCTTGACGGTATACACATAGCGGGCGAACTCCGTTGTGCGCTCTCCGATCTGACCATAGGCAAAGAGCGTATAGGCGCCGCTGGCGTTGAGCACAATGGGGTCGTCTGCCGTGTAATCGTTATATTTTGCATCTGCCGCAGGCTTCTCCTGCTCACCCGACACGAGGCAGTACTTAATCGAGACATCATCTGAGCCCATACTCCAACCCGCACCGGCCAACAGGCTGAGCTTCTGGCCCTTCTCGTACGTACCACTATCGATGCTCGCAGCGGGTGCACCTATGTCCGTCAAGCGGAAGGTGCGGCTCGTGTCATACTTGACACTGTTGTATGAGAACGTTCCCTTAACGGTGAACTCGCCGGACTCGCTTACCTCAACATCCTTCAAATCCTCCCACGTCGCAGCGCAGCTCTTCCTGCTGGTGCCTTCTTTATCGAGAGCCACCTCGATCGTCCCCGGCAGATATTCGCTGCTGTCTGCTTTCTTCACGACCTTGACGTCGCTTAGATCGGTGACGATATGGTCGAAGCCCTTGGCCTGCCCCGTCTTGATAGAAAAGGTCACAACAGCCTGATGGGCTCCTGCATCGCGCTTGGTTATAGCCGCGATGCCGTTAACGGCGACGGAGATGTTATCTGCAAACGCATAGCTGTAGGCGACCTCGGTCCCTCCACTGTTTGCAGCGTCCATAATTGTCGCAACATTGGTCTTGGAGCTACCCTGGTCAGTCGTAGGTGTATCAGCACCCAAGGTCACCGTGGCTGTCGCAACGTACTCGGTATCAGCCTCGACCTGATAATCCACAGGCAAGACCTCACTGGTATCCTTCTTCTTCCACTCCACCTTCAGACCGTACTTGTTGATGGAGTTGGTCACATCCAAGCCAGAGAAGCTCGTGCCCGTAACCCTGCAAGAGGTCAGCGCCTTGGGAAGCGTGCCACCGGCTTCGGGGACGGAGATATTGATATCGACAGCGCTCACAAAGGGCTCGTAGAGTGCGTCGAGAGTCACATCCTGCGTGACGTTTGCAAGCGTAACGGAGTTGCTAGCGCTGTCCACCGTCGCCGTTGTGCCCTCGGGTATATCCCATTTAGTGAAATTCCAGCCAGTGGCCTTGGGCAGCGCGATAGTAGCAGACGCGCCATCTGCAACCTTGAGCGCAGACGTGACGCCGTCAATCGTCGGGTCCGCTCCAGTAGCGCTCACCTTGTTGACGTCCAAACCCTTCACGGTAATCGTGCGCTGCTCGCCAAAGGCGACCGTGGCCGTTATCTTGAGGCCGCCATCTGCTGCCTCGACCTTGCAGGCATTGTCTTCTTTGCTACCAAGGGAAGATGCCGCTACGGCCGTAACAGCAGAGGAGACACGCTCGCTGCTCACGGGAATATCCAGCTTCTCGAAAACGCTGGCGGGGATCTTGACCACGTAGGTGACCTTCTTGAGGCCCGCATCGCTACCTGTGCCGTCTGCGGCCTTGCAGCTCTCGACCGTCAGGTCCTTGAGCAGGGACTCGGAGACCTTGCTCGCCTTGCCTTCGCAATCAGTAAGCGTGAGCGAGGAGATGCTCACGTTCTCCTTCTTGCCCAGGTTGCCTTGATCGCCACTGCTATCCTCCAAGCCCAGCTGGACGCCGGTGATGTCCGTCGTGTAGTGGGCGGTAGCCGTGGTATCGCCATAGGGCATGAAGAACATCGACGTGCCTGCGGATGTCTTGACCGTTTTGGTTGCAGCGTTGGGAGACTCCAAGGTCCAATAGTCGAGCAGGTACGTACCCTTGCTCTGATCATTAGCATCTACGTACTTGGGATAATCGGCGCTCTTGAGCTCCACCTTGTTGGAACGGCCGATCTTCTCCTTGGTGGTCGTGCCGTTGGCAGCCACGATCGTGAGGTCGAACTTCTCCTCGCCGTTCTTGAGATAGAGGTAGTTGCCGTCGAGCTCTACCGTGCGGTTGTCCACATCGGAGAACAGGACCTGCTTGTAGCTGTCTTTGATCTTGGTGACAAACGCCTGATTGCCAGAGAGCTGGCGTGGCAAAGAACCGTACTCGCCCGTAATGCCGATATGGCTTGTGGGCTTGAGATAGGTGTCATCGCTATCGCCACCGCATATAGTCTGGCTCGAACTGGAGAGATAGACGTTGTTGGCGTTTTTCTCCGTAAAGGTCGTGGCGCCCCAGTTACCTATCCAGCGGTACAGGGTCTCGTTATCGTCGATCACGACCTTACCCTGCATCGTGAAGTTGCGGTACTTGGAGCTCTGGAAGAACAAGCCGCCGCCCTGGCGGGAGACATTGCCGGTGATCGTGACGTCTCTGAGTGTGAATGAAGACGGGTCCTTGACATAGACGCCGCCGCCCTCGCCATACAGCCAGCCGTCACCGCCGATCTTATTGCCGGTGATGCTTATGCCCTCGACATAGAGGGAGCCATTACGCGAACAAATGCCGGCGCCGTTATAAGCCCTCTTGTCATACGAGCTGGATGTTCCCGTGGTGTTGTCATGGATGCTGCCCGTACGGTCTTTGGAGATGATGCGCAGGTCGTAGTCCTCGTTGTACACGCCATCGGTGTTGTTGCCGTAGATGCTCGAGCCGTTCTCCATGTTGAGCGTCATCGTGCCAGAGCTGAAAGCGGCATTGGGTTTGAAGCAGATACCGCCGCCTTCCTCGTCGCCGCTGGCCGTAGCATCAGAGCTGTGGTTGTTGTAGATATGGGAGTTATCCATGTTGATCGTCGAGAGATCGGCCACATAGATGGCCCCGCCTCTCTCGGCGCGATTGTCATAGATCTCAGAGTCTTTGATGTTGAGCGTCGTCTCATCCTCGAGATGAAGGGCGCCGCCATCGGCCCCGCCGCCCGTGTTGCCGTAGAGCTTGCTGTTTATGATGTTGATCGTCGTGCCGTCGTACTTGTTGTAGATGCCGGCGCTGTAGTAGGAGCCGTTATTGCTGAAGACGGAATCCTTGATATTGATGGACCCGTCAGATCCCGAATAGTAGATGCCGTAGCTGTAATTGTCTGACAGCTTGGAGTTCTCCAGGATATTGACCGTCGCCTTGCCCGCGTCGATGTAGAGGCCGCAGGTGCTGTTGCTGACTATCTCCGAGTTGTAGAGCTCGAGCTTGAAGTACTTCTCATCCGCATAGATGGCGCCGCCACCAAACGTCTGGCAGTCGTTTTTGGTCATCTGGCTGTGGTTCTTGAGCACAACGGTGACGTTGCTGTACGACGCATAGATACCGCCGCCCCTCTTAGGGGTCTGGTTGTTGTTGATCTTGCTGTTGTCCAACGTAAGCGTGGCGTCCTTAGCATGCATGGCCACGCCGCCGCCATACTCCTTGCTGTAGTTGTCGCTGATCTCCGAGCCGCCCTTGACGGTGAAGTTGGTCTCGTTGCCCTCGACATAGACGCCGGCACCCTGCCGTACGGCCCTGTTGTGGTTGATCTGACTGCCGTTTTTCATCGTGACCTGGGCCTTGCGGCAGATATACAGGCCGCCGCCATCCATCTCTGCGCTGTTGTAGCAGATCTTGGCGTTGTCCATCTCGAGCACGGAATCAGCGCCCCAGATGCCCACGCCACCGGCATAGCCGCTGGAAGACTTCCAGATGCTGGTATCTGCGACGTTGCCCGCAATGGTCACGTTGTTGAGATGGAGCTCTGCATTGGAGCCTGACACAGCTATGCCACCGGCGGTCGCGCCGCTGTCGCAGGCACCACCCGTTATCACGCCGCCATAGAGAGGGGTATCAAGGCCAACGCCCGAGCCGTCCTGCCAGAGGTATCCCCCCTCGCTGTCCACCACGCAATAGCCCGGATGTTTGGTGAGCGACTCTTCGCCCTGGCTGCCACCGTTGATGGTGAGCTTCGAGCCGTCCTTGACGTAGAGAACCTCGCCATCACCGGAGCCGTAGTACGTAGAATCGGACTCGTCGCGGTTGATCATATGACCATGGAGATAGAGATAGTAAGTCGCACCACCCACGAACTCTATGACCCCGTAGCTGTTTGAGTTGAAATCATCATAGAGATGAATCGAGACCGTAGTTGTGTTGCTGTTGTTGCCCCAAGCCTTGACGTTTTTGAAGGCCGCGGAGATGTCGCTGTACTTCTCGACCCCGGAATACCCGCCCTGCTTGTTCCAGCGCTCTACCGTCGCCTTGGGGTTGTCATCGGCATAGGCGCAGTTTGGCAGCACGGCTACGGCAAAGAACGCCGCTATGGCGACAAACAGCGCGAGCGCGAGCTGGACAAAGCGAAGACGGCTTCCCATCAAGGTTCTCATGGGGACTCCCAAAGGTCGTAAAATCTCAACATTCCTAAGCTATATATTCTACCCCCCCCGATAGCATTTTTGGCTCTTGACCTTGGGTTTTACGGCAAGAAAAACGCCTCGCTCTCTGTAATAAAAGTGCGAGGCGTAGCCGCTTTGCTAATAGTGCGCAAACTGAGATACAACGCAAGGCACAAGGCAGCCGCTAGGGCCGTCTGGAGCCGGTACTACTTGAGCTGTGCTGCGTGGACCAAGGCCAGGAAGCTGTCATGCTTGAGCGATGCGCCGCCGATCAAGCCGCCGTCGATATCTGCCATAGGCATGAACTTGTCGACGTTGCCGGGGTTCATGGAACCCCCGTAGAGGATGCGGATGCTATCTGCCGCCTCGTTCCCGAACATATCGCGCACCGTGGCGCGGATAGCGGCGCAGACCTCCTGGGCTTGGTCTGGCGTTGCCGTCCGCCCCGTGCCGATGGCCCAGATGGGCTCGTAGGCGATGACGCTTTGCTCGACGTCTTTTGCCTCCATGCCAGCCATGCCCGCACGCACCTGCGAGGTGACGAACTCGATGGCCTGACCGGCATCGCGCACCTCGAGCGACTCGCCGCAGCACATGATGGGATAGAGGCCGTTTTGGCGCAGGGCCGCGATCTTGGCCGCGACATCGGCATCGGTCTCGCCAAAGTACTCGCGGCGCTCGCTATGGCCCACGATGCAGTAGCGGCACCCCAAGCTCGCGATCATCGCCGCGCTGATGCAACCGGTGTAAGCGCCGCTGGGAGCGGGATGCACGTCTTGGGCTGCCAAGCGCACGGGCGAGTTATCGGTCATGAGCACGACGCGCGCGCTGCGTATATCCGTAAACGGAGGGCAGATGACGACCTCGCACTGGTCGTATTTGGGCTCGATGCCGTAGGAGACCTGCTGGACGAGCTCTATGGCCTCGTCCATCGTCTTGTTCATCTTCCAGTTGCCCGCGATCATAGGCAGGCGCTGTCCCGTGTAGGTGCGAGGCCCCTGCGGCCCGCGTTTGAAGAGGGACATGCTACTCCCCCCTGCTCATGAGCGCAGAGACGCCGGGAAGCTCCTTACCCTCGAGCAGCTGCATGGAGGCGCCGCCGCCCGTCGAGATGAAGGAGACTTGGTCTGCCAGCCCGAACTTCTTGATAGCCGCCACGGAGTCGCCGCCGCCGATGATGGTCTGGCCGGCGCAATCGGCCACCGCCTGCGCGACGCCGCGGGTGCCCGCCTCGAAGGAAGGGAACTCGAAGACGCCCATGGGGCCGTTCCAGAAGACCATCTTGCCGTTGGCGATAGCGGCAGAGTAAGCGGCAACGGTATCCGGGCCGATATCGAGGCCCATCATGTCGCTGGGGATGGCGTCGACGGCGACGGTCTTGGTCTGGGCGCCCTCGGCGAACATATCCGCACAGACGACATCCGTAGGGATCATAAGGTTCACGCCCTTGGCAGCGGCGCGCTCCATCATGCCCTTGGCGGTATCGAGCATATCGGCCTCCATCTTGGAGGTGCCCACGTCGAGCCCCTGGGCGGCCAGGAAGGTGAAGCACATCGCACCGCCGATGATGATCGTATCCGCGATGTCCATGAGGTTGTCG
Organism: Akkermansia muciniphila; assembly: GCA_963600995.1. Lineage (GTDB taxonomy): Bacteria > Actinomycetota > Coriobacteriia > Coriobacteriales > QAMH01 > W2P13-069. The sequence goes on from CAVCDT010000040.1 coordinate 11,177, forward strand.
ATGATGCCGATCTTATCGGAGACTTTGGAGCCCCCCAGGATGGCGACGAAGGGATGCTCCGGATCCTCGAGCATACCCGTGAGCGTGCTGATCTCCTTGGCGAGCAGGAAGCCACCCACGGCCGGGACGAACTGCGGCACGCCGGCGATAGAGGCATGTGCGCGATGCGAGGCCCCGAAGGCATCGTCGACGTAGATGTCGCACAAGGCGGCAAGCTGCTTGACGAAGGTGAGGTCGTTGCGCTTCTCGCCCTTGTTGAAGCGCAGGTTCTCTAGCATCATGACCTGCCCGTCCTTGAGCGCAAGCGACGCAGAGAGAGCCTGCTCGCCCGCGATGGGGCCGCCAACGACGCTCACGGGCTGGCCGAGCAGCTGGATGAGGCGCATGGCAACGGGCATCATGGAGAACTGGTGCTCGAACTCGCCGCCGGTGGGGCGACCCAGATGGCTGGCGATGATAACGCGCGCCTCGTGCTCGATCAGGTACTTGATGGTGGGCAGCGCCTCGCGGATGCGCGTGTCGTCCATGACGATGCCCTCGTACAGCGGAACGTTGAAGTCGACGCGAAGAAGCACGCGCTTATGGGCGACATCGACATCGGCGACGGTCATCTTGTTCTTCATGCTGTTGCCCTCTCCTTATGCTCGAAGCCGGCTTCAAGCGCGCCCCAATGGCGGATGCGGCGCTTGCCGGTTGATTCACATACGCAACTAGAATACCCGTTAACGCCTGACTGTTGCCAGCGCAGGCGGCAAATGGCACGCAAGGCACATAAGACGCTTGGCGCAAAAAGGGCCGGCGCTGTGGCCGGCCCTTGGAGCACGTGTGTTATCTCGCAACGTCGAGGCGGCAGGCTACTTGCTGCTCTCCTCCTTAGCGGCGCTGTCATCCGAGCTGCTCGAGCTATCGGAGCTATCGGCATCCGCATCGCTGTCGCTGCTATCGGCGCTGTCACTGTCGCTTGCGTCTAAGTCGCTCGTGCTCGCATCCGTATCGCTGGAGTCATCGGAGGAATCCGCGCTATCGGCAGAGCTTTCGCTGTCGCTGGAATCGTCGCTATCGGCGGAATCGGCGGACTCGCTTGCGGCGTTAGCGGCAACCGTGGCCGGGTCGTAGCTCAAGTCAGAGGGCGCGTCGTTAATCTTGACGTTGGCGTTGGCAACAAGGTTATCGATGTAGTCGTCGTAGATCTGGTCGTCGTCATCGGAGCTGTCGTCGCTTGAGCTGTCGTCGCTCGTGGCGATGTTGTCGCCATCGGACTCAATGGTGGAGCTATCGTCGGAGCTGTCGCTGCTGTTGGAAGAATCCGTGCTCTCATCGGAGCTGTCAGCGGAATCATCGGAGCTGTCCGAGCTGTCGCTGTCATCGGCGCTATCGGTGGACTCGCCCTTTTGCTCGGCCACGACGGCCTCCTTGAGCTTGTCCTGGGCCAGATCCTCCTTGACGTTCTCCTTGAACTCGTCGAGCGTCATACCGAAGTAGCGGTTAAGGATGCTCTCGAAGGTGCCCTTGTGGCCGCCGCCGTAATAGGACTCGTAGATGGTCGACTGGGAGTCGACGGCGCTGTCGACCTCGTCGTCGGAGACCTCGATGCCGCGCTGCTCGATCTCATAGTCGATGACCTGCTCGCGGATAGCCTGGTTGATCAGGTACTCGCGGTACTCCTGCACCGTGCCGTCGCCCTTGCTCTCATCGCTGGAGTCATCGCTGCTTGCGCTATCGGAGCTATCAGAGCTGGAATCGCTGTCGCTCTTGGAGTTCTTCTTCAAGCTCTTCTTGCTGCTCTTCTTGCTCTTCTTGCTCTTCTTAGAGCTGGAGTCGTCGCTTGAGGAGTCGTCCGAGCTATCGGAGTCCGAGCTGTCCGCGGAGCTGGAGCTCGTGTCGTACTCGCGGTTGGCGATGTAATCGCTCCAAGAATCCGCATCCGTCGAGCCGTCGGACGTGGTGTGGTAGCTCAGCTGCGTGGTCGCGGTCTCGGTGATCTCGCTCTCGAGCACCTTGCCGTGATCCCAAGTGGCGGCAACGGGCTCGCCGCAGCCGGTAAGCGCCACGGCGGTGAACGCTGCCAAAGCCGCAGACGCAGCGACAACGGAAATCTTCTTGACGATGGTCATGAAGCCTCCCTTTTGTTTCTCGTCGAAAATCATATGGTCGATAGTCTACAACTTTATCCTGCACTAAGGCTGAAAAGCACCTGAAAATAAGGGTCTCGCCCCTGCAGATGGGCGCCCTTGGGCCCTAGACCCCGCAATCGGCTTGGATATCGCCTATCGTCTTCTTGAGGACGCCCATATCGACGGGCTTGGAGACATGGGCGTTCATGCCCGCGGCAAGGGACGCCTGGATATCCTCGGAAAACGCGTTGGCGGTCATAGCGATGATGGGGATGCTCGTGGCCAAAGCGTGAGAGCTCGCGCGGATCGCACTCGCGGCTTGGTAGCCGTTCATAACGGGCATCTGCACATCCAGCAAGATCATGTCCCAATCGCCGGGCTTGGAGCTCTCGAAGATCTCGACGAGCTGGGCGCCGTTATCGCAAACCGTGCACTGCGCGCCCTCCAGCTTGAGCAGCTCCACCAAGATCTCTGCGTTGAGGGAGTTATCCTCGGCGGCGAGGAAGCGCATCCCCTCGAGCGACACCTCTTCTTGCGGGCCGTCTTGACGGCCCGGTGCAAGCGGGGCCTCTGCCTGCGAGGCGACCTTCAAGTCGATGATGACCTCGAAGCTGCTCCCCTTGCCCTTGGTGCTGCTCACGGCGATGGTGCCGCCCATGAGGTCGACGAGGCTCTTGGTAATCGCCATCCCCAAGCCCGTGCCTTGGATCTTATTGGTGAGCGTGCTCTCCTCGCGCGTGAAGGCGTCGAATATCTTGTCCTTGAAGTCCTCGCTCATGCCTATGCCGTTGTCAGAGACCACGATGCGGAACTTGGCATACGACGCCGATGCGGATGCGAGCTCTTCGACCAGAAGGCGTACCTCGCCGCCTTTTGGCGTGTACTTGACGGCGTTGGACAAGAGATTGCTTGTCACCTGCATCAGGCGCACGGCATCGCCGCTGAGCCAGTCATGCTGGATACCTGCCGCCTCGACTTCGAGCTCCTGGTGCTTGGCCTCTGCCTGTGGGCGGAACATACCTTCGATATCGCGCACGAGCTCGGTCATGGAGAAGTCGATATAGCTGAGCGTCGTCTTGCCCGCCTCGATCTTATTCATGTCCAAGACCTCGTTGATAAGGGACAGGAGATTATGCGAGGACGCCTCCACGCGTCTGACGTACTCGCGCACCTTGGCCTCGTCGCCGGCGTCATGCTCGATCAGGGAGGTTATGCCGATGATCGCGTTCATGGGAGTCCGGATGTCATGGGACATATTGGACAGAAACGCCGTCTTGGCCTTGTTGGCAGATTGGGCGGACTGCAACGCCTGCACGGTGGCGTCTTGAGCCTCTTTGAGCTCTGCGTTGAGGGCCTCGAGATTGCGCGCATGCTCGCGCTGCTGCTGCAGGCTCTCCCTGTCGAAGCGCGCCCTCTGGCTGGCAACGCTCAAACGCGAGAGGCTGAAGAAGACCGCACCGAGCAAGACCAGCATGACCAGGGCCACTGCCAGGACAGAGTAGAAGACCATCTTCTGATAAGAGATCAGCGAGCTTTCGATCACGCCCTTGGCAGCGATGCAGACCAACGTGGAGCTGCTGTTTTGAACGGGGATATAGCCCAGGTAATAAGCCCTGCTGCCGCCCAAGAGCTCGACTGCCGTCTCCTGGTTGGCAAAAGACGCCTGGAGCGCATCCATCTGCTCTTGCGTGAGAGCATCGTCTTTTTGCAAGTGCTTGAGGAGCATGTAGTTCTGGAAGAGCTTCTCGTCCTCTTGGTTGGAGTAGGTTACGTCCCCGTCTGCATCGATTACGAAGATATACGCCTCTCCGCCATAGGCGTAGAGCTTCAGGGCGGAGTCCATCTGGGAGCGATCCACCAGCACGCCGACCGAGGTGTAGGCCTGGCCGTCGAAAGAGTACTCATCGCACGGGATCGCAAGCAAAAAGCCGCTTTGACTCTTGCCGTCGCTGGTATATGAGACGAGCTTGGCGATGCTCTGGTTCTCTCGCAGGCTCATCAGAAGCGTAGTAGAGATGTCGAGCCTGCGCTCCTCTTTGTCGATGGTCTTGGCCGTGCCGTTGTCCTTGATGAAGAAGACCTGGGAACCCGTCTCCTCTTGCAGCTGCGTGACGAGGAACTTGAGCTCGCTGCCCTTGCGAGAGGCGTCTTTGGACACATAGCGCCCTACTACGCGCAGGCGACTGTAGTAGTTCTCGACCTGCAGCTCGTAGGCCTGCTGCACCTGCTCGACAACCGCCTGCATATTGGTCTTGCCGTTCTGCTCGATGGCGCTGTCCATCTGCTTGAGAAGCGCTCTGCCCGCCAACGCGGAAGCAACGATAAGAACGCAGACAACAACAACAACAACAACAACAACAACAACAACTTTTTGCAGCTTAGTCGTTTTTCCAGCAACACCCATCTTCTAATCACGGACCTCGATATAGTCCTGCGGCTGTGCAGGCTGCTGGCCATCGGCCAGGGCCTGCGTCCAGACGCTCGTGAAGGTCACATCGGCAAGCGTCTCGAGGTTGCAATCTGCCTTGACACTGTCGAGGTTCGAGACTGCGCCGTCGGTGAGGATGATGCTGCACTCCTGCGCATCGTCGATCGATGCGCCGTCGACCAGGATGTCTTCGAGCGCGTAGCCCTGGCCGTCGCTCCTGACCACGAGCTTCATCCCGGATGCGACAGGCAGCTCGTACTTGCTCTGCGGGGCGAAGTCACCCACGGTACCCACAAGGCAGCCCTGCACGAGCTCCTTCACCTGCGCGCCCGTAAGGGTCTCGCAATACAGCGGAGACGGGCTCGAGCTGTTGCAGATCATCAAGCCCGCCCTCTTCTGCGTGCACTCGCCCTCGTAGATGGAGGACGTGAACTGATAGCAGGGAGCGAAGGCGAGCTGGGCGCCTACCGCGTCTTTGACCGTAGTCAGGATAGAGGACGCCGCATCCCTGCCGCCGTTGGCATTGAGCGCGAGGCTGTAGCTGTTCTCGAAGGTCACCGTTGCGGCAGCGGCATCGTCGTCGCTTGAGCTGTTGATGACGCTGCAGAAGGTCTCGAAAGCCTCGTCCGTGCTCATCGTCTTGGTGAGCAATCCGCGCACGGCTTCGGTGCTTGCCGCGAAGGACTTCTGGGACGAGTAGCGGATGTAATACTGGTTGTCGTCGATCTCCTCCTCGAGCCCGGTCATCCCATCGGTGAGAGAGGCGACGCCGGGATTGAAGGAGATGATGCTGTTGCCGTTCGCGATTATCTTCTGGCCCTTGCTAGAGAGCATCAGCTCGAGCACATCCATCGCCGTCTCGAGCTTGTCTGCGTTGCTCTCGAGGTCCTTGTTGAACGCGACGTGCAGCGAAGGCGTCATGTAGATGAAGCCCTCGTCGGATGTCTGCGAGAAGTACGGGATGCGCACGAGCTCGTCGTCCATCTGCTGCTGGCACTGAATCAGGTTAACGGGCGAGCCGTGGAACATCGCAGCCTTGCCGTCAATGAAGAGCTGCGTCGCAGTAGCGGTATCGACTTCGAGGTCGTCTTCGGTGAGGTAAGAGTCCTCCAAAAGCTTCTTGGTGTGCTTGAAGACCTTGCCCCACAGCTTGCTGTCGAACTCGATGTCGCCCTGGGCGCTTTCGGCCTGGGCCCTCCATGCGATGCCGTCCAAGCTGGTGAGCTCACCTATGCCGCCTGCCTGGACCATCTCGTGGCTCGACCAGTCCTGCGCGAGGTCGATCGAGTAGGGCTTTATGCCGTTGTCGTGGAAGACCTTGCAGGCCTTGACGTAGTCCTCGTAGCTCTCCGGCAAGTCCAACCCGTATTTGTCGAAGAGCGTCTTGTTGGCGATGATCGTCTGCGGGATGCCGCAGATGGGCAACCAGTTGCACTGCCCGTCGCTGCTCTTGTAGTACTGCAGCGAGTACGACGAGAACTCCGACGTGACGTCGTAGGACGTGAAGTCCATGAGATAGGGCTGGAGATCTGTGGTATCGGTCCCGGCAAAGCGGCGCACCGTTATGATGTCGGGAAGCTCACCATGCTCTGAGAGATAGCTGTAGAGGTCCGCATCGTTGTTGCCCGAGATGAACTCGATGTCCTTATCGGGGAGCTGCTCGTGCAGATAGGGCGTGAGCTCTGTGACCAAGGCAGGATCCCACAGATAGACGGTGAGCTTGTCGCTGTCTTTTGTCGAGGAGTCCTTTGCCGCGCTGCAGCCCGTCAGGACCGCTGCCGCTGCAAGAAGCCCCACCAACACCAACGCGATGAAGCGCGTCATTCTCTTTGCGTGCATATCGCCCACACCCAACCCTAACCGCTCATAAAAGGAGCGCTGTCGCAACGGCAGCGCTCCGCAAGTTGCAACCGGCTGCCATCCTACAGGCCCTATGGCTTTGCGTCTCAGCCTTTCGGCTGATTTGCCCTACTCAGTCTGAAGTTTTACTTAAAGAAGGATTATAGACGCAGCCTGCGCTTGCGTCTGCCAAGTTGCGCTAACAATCTGCAGCGAGCATCGCCTTGGGGTTCCAACCGCTCCAGCATGTTGCCTTTGCGTAAACAGCGATTTGATAGAGTGTCGCAAGCAGCGCGGGGCTCGTTGTCTGTTTCCTAGTGCCCTCCGAGAAAGGAGGCGCGTATGGAAGAAGCGATTTTGCTGCTTTTGGTCGTCGCCTTTTTGGTGCTCCTGAGCAAATAAACCCTTAAACGACTTCGACCGCCCTGGCCGGCGGTCGAAGTCTAACACAGTTTTAGAAATACCGCGGAGGGCTTGCCCCGCGCTACGTCTATCTTAGCATGCCAGCACAGCAAACAGACACGGCATGCGATACTCGCGCAAAAAACGTCACCGCATCGCCATACAGCTCGCTGGGCATGATGCGCCTGCTCCCCTACTGGACTACTGAGCGTCCTTATCGGCTGCAAGAGCTGCGAGGATCTCTTCGACGGCGGCGTCTGCATCGGCTGCCGCACGCTCGACGTCGATGGTGGTCCAGCTGCCGTCCTGGTAGAGGACCTTGCCGTCGCACATGGTCAAGACGACATCGGCGCCGTTGGCGCTGTAGACGATATTGGTCGCCATATCGTGGACGGGACGCATCCAGGGCTTGTCGATGTCCATGACCACGAGGTCTGCGCGCTTGCCAACCTCCAGCACGCCGCAATCGCTGCGTCCCTGCGACTTGGCGCCGTTGACCGTCATCATCTGCAAGATCTCCTTGGGAGTGAGCACCGTGGGATCGAGGTCGTTGCCCTTCTGGCTCACGGCCAACAGGTAGGCGCTCTGCAGGATGTTATGCGTGTTGTTGGACGCCATGCCGTCCGTGCCGATGGTGCAGTTGACGCCGCCGGCGATGAGCTTGGCTGCCGGTGCGAAGCCGCTGGCGAGCTTGCCGTTGGATGCGGGGTTGAGGCTTGCCGTGACGCCCTTGGACGCCATGAGCGCGATATCGTCATCGCTCACCCACACGCAGTGCGCCGCCGTAGTGGGATGGTCGAAGACCCCCAGGCTGTCGAACCATGCCGCCGGTGTCATGCCATGGCGGCCGATGCACTCCTCGTGCTCTGTCTTGGTCTCGCTCATATGCAGATGGATGTTGGCATCGCGCTTGGCGGCCTCCTCCACAACGCCGCGGATCATGCCCTCGGGGGTGGTGTACTCCGCATGGATGCAGAGGTCGATCTTGATGCGCCCGTCGGCAGCACCCGCGTAATCGGCGAAGAGCTCGTTGTTCACAGCATAAGAGGGGCACTTGGTGTAATCGTCCATGAACATAGTGCCGCCATCGGCATGGTTGAGCTT
>CAVCDT010000041.1:0-18746 GCA_963600995.1 Akkermansia muciniphila
GTAGGAGAAGCAATGAGGCATTACAAGAAGGGCCGCAAGCTTGGCACTGACGCCAGCCACACTAAGGCCATCAAGAAGAACCTGTTGGTGAACCTGTTCACCAACGATCGCATCAAGACGATCGAGCAGCGCGCCAAGGAAGTCCGCGGCGAGGTCGATCGCGTCATCACCTGGGCAAAGAAGGGCGACCTTCATTCCCGTCGTCTCGCTATCGCCAAGGTCGGCGATAAGGAGCTCGTCCGCGAGCTGTTCGAGAAGGCTGCTCAGGGTATGTGGCAGGACCGCCCCGGCGGTTACACCCGCATCATGAAGCTCGGCCCCCGCAAGGGCGACAACGCCCCCATGGTCATCCTCGAGCTCGTGACCGAGCCCTGCACTCCCAAGGCCAAGAAGACCGAGGCCCCCAAGGCCGAGGCAAAGGCCGAGGAACCCAAGGCAGAGGCCGTCGAGGCTGCTGAGGCTCCCGCAGAGGAGACCGCAGAGGCCGAGGCTACCCAGGAGTAAATCTCCTACGGCAGCTTGCTTCTAGCTTCTAGGTGAACTAAGTGCTGGCATTTGGCTCATACGTGCCCTCTGCTAGCGGTATTCACAAGACGAACGCGCAGGTCAAGATTATCTTGGCCTGCGCTTTTTCTATTTGCAGCATCGCCTGCACCTCGTGGGTTGCGCTCGGCGCTTTCTGGCTTGCTTTGATCGTGGGGTTCTGCGTGGCTCGTTTGGGGATGCGGCAGATGCTGGGCGGCATCGCTCCCGTAGCCGTGCTCTTGGCCTTCACGGTCTTGGCGCATACGCTCTCTCCGGCTTCGTCCGCGCAAGCTGGTATGCAGGCCGCGGACGCGGCGGCATCATCGGTTGGGAGTTTGGGCCTTACACAGCGCATTGACCTGCTCTGGGGCATGCAGGCTACTTTGGACGGTTTTGTCATCGGGCTTTTCTTTGCTTTGCGCATCGCTTTGGTGATCGCCGCGTGCGCGCTTCTCACAGCCACAACCTCCCAAACGGCGGTTGTCCAAGCCTTGCAGCGCTTCTTGCGCCCGCTACGCTATGTGCGCGTGCCCGTCGACGACATTTGTATGATCGTATCGATGGCACTGCGATTTATCCCCACTGTTACCGGTGAGTTCTATGCGGTCAAGCGTGCAAGGCAGGCGCGTGGCGCCGCGTTCGAGGGCGCCGGTGCCCTAGCTGCCGTGAGGGCCTGGACGCATGCGCTCACGCCGTTGTTCGTCGCTTTGTTCAGGCATGCGGATATCCTCGCGCGTGCTATGGATGCGCGCTGCTATGGCGCTATGCAGCGCAGCAGCTTGTATGAGAGCAAGATGCGCGCTCGCGATGCCGCTGTTTGCTTTGCGGGCCTTGCGGCGATGGTAGCGATTGTCGTCTTGCTATAGTGCTAAGGTCAGTCAACTCGGATGCGTCGCGCGGAGCTGGCGTGTATACAGATTGTCGAGTCAAATCCCTGGCAGAGCGCATCCAGAGTATGGACCCATCAGAACCTTCCAGATCAGAAAGGTCTTTATCGTGCAGACTACGCGACTTGTCATCGGCTTCTCATACGATGGGGAGGCGTTTTGCGGTTTCGCAAAGCAGAAGGACGAGGGTGTTCGCACGGTGCAAGAATGCCTCGAGCATGCGCTGGGCATCGTCTTCAGGTGCGAGGTGCCCACGGTGTGCGCTGGCAGGACAGACACGGGCGTGCATGCGCTCGACCAGTATGTGAGCTGCGACGTGCCGGCTAAGGCTTTGGAGGGCAAGTCGAGCTATACGCTCGTCAAATCGCTCAATGCTCTTACGGACGATGACATCAGCGTCCATCTGGTTGCCAAGGCATGCGACCCTGATTTCTCCGCGCGCTTCAGCGTCGATTGGCGCGAGTACCGCTACCGTATCTGCTGTGGTAGCGTGCCGCCGCTCTTCATGCGGCGCTTTGCCTGGTGGGAGAAGGGCAACCTCGACATCGAGGCCATGCGTCAAGCTGCGCAGCATCTGGTAGGCGAGCATGACTTCAAGTCCTTCTGCAAGGCAGAAAGCGCCATCGGCAAGAATACCGTGCGTGAGATAAAGGAGATAGAGCTCTTCTGGGAGGAGCAGATGGGGGAGCGCTGCCTGGTGGTCAAGGTGGTGGGCAATGCCTTCCTGCATTCGATGATCCGCACCATCGTGGGGACTTTGGTCGAAGTGGGGTGCGGGCGGCGCGACCCGGATTGGGTAGCGCAGGTGCTCGCCGCATGCGACCGCAGTGCAGCCGGCAAGAACGCACCTGCCTGCGGCTTGGTGTTCCATAAGGTCACCTACCCCCAGGGCTCCTGGGAGGAGTTCTAGCACTGCCGTTGCTGCCGTCGCAGATTACGGCTCGGCATCTAGGGTGGGGCGCTCGTGACGCAGCGCGTGCGTGCGAGTAAACTTGAGCCAAATGCAGGTTTGCCTGCGCCGTTGCGCTGCAGGTTCTAGAAAGGACGATCATGGCTGTTATCGACACCGTCAAGAATATCCTCGAGACCAACCTCTCCGTCGATCCCTCCACGGTGACGGAGGAGTCCACCCTTGATTCCCTCAACATCGACTCTCTGGATATGGTCGAGCTCATCTGCGAGCTCGAGGATGCAGAGGGCATCGACTTCGGCGAACCCGAGGGTCTCGTGACTGTGGGCGACATCGTCAAGCATGTCGAGAGCTTGAAGTAGCTTGTTGCTTTATGCGCAAGGTGCTTTGGGCTGCCTTGCGTGGTACTGGGGTCTTGAGCCTGTCTTTGCCGGCTTTGTGGCAAAGGGTGGATAGAGACCCCAGATTTGTATTCACCGCCGGTATGCGCACTGGGACAGGCAAGAGCAGGGGAGGTTGGGCACGCATGGCAAAGATAGCGTTTCTGTGTCCGGGTATGGGCAGCCAAGTGGCTGGGATGGGCGTTGACTTTGTGGGCCGATATACATGGGCGGCCGATATGTTCGAGGACGCCAAAGCCGCAACAGGGCTGGATATATTCGACCTGTGCGCCAACCAGACGCAAGACGAGCTCGACCAGACGCAAAACGCCCAGCCTTGCCTGGTGACTGCTTCGATCGTCGTTGCACGTGCGCTGCGCGAGCGCGGTATCGAGCCCTCTTGCGTTGCGGGCATGTTCGAGGGCGAGTATGCGGCGCATGTGATAGCCGGCACCATCGATGCAGATTCCGCTTTGGAGCTCGTTGCGCGCAGAGGAGCCCTCATGGCGATGGCGGCGCACCTCAACAAGGGGTCCATTGTCGTCTTGGGCTCATGCGATGTAACACGCGCCCAGGAGCTCGTCAGCGAGGTACATGCCTCTACGGGCAAGCCGCTGGCGATCTCTGCCTATCTCGACCCGCAGACGATGGCGGTATCTGGTGACGCAGGGGCTCTCGAAGAGTTTTGCGCGCGCTGGGGGAGGGAAGGCCACGCAGCCGTAGCGCTGCCGGGTAACGTCCCTGCCAACTGCGCGCTCATGAGGTCTGCAACTGCGGGTATGGCAAGAGCGCTCGAGGGTACGCTCTTTGGTCCGGGCGAGCTGCCTGTCTACAACAACCTCGACGGCAAGCTGTTTGAGCACGCAAAGTCGCCCAAGCTTTTGGGCGACCAGATCACAAGCCCGGTGATGTGGATGCAGACGATCGATGCCATGATCGACGATGGTGTCGACACCTTTATCCAATGCGGGCCGGGTGCTTTGGCGCTCGACACCGTGCAGCGCTGCGCGGCTGCACGAGATGCGGCGGTTACCTGCATCAAAATCGCCAGCGCAGACGACGTTATGTACACCAAGATCTAGATAGTAGGGAGCGGCAACATGGGCAAGTTCCAAGAGCGTTTGCAGAATTTCATGCGGGGGCGCTACGGCTATGATGATCTCGCGCGCGCTATCTTCGCTGTGGCGGTGGTCGTGCTCGCCATAGCAGTCGTGTGCAATATCCTGACGTTTGTGGGTGGCAATGCCTTCTATGTAGTGGGGCGCATCGCCAACATAGTGGGCACCGTCGTACTCCTTTACGGTTTCTTCAGGGTCTTTTCGCGAAACCAGGCCGCTCGCAGGGCAGAAAACGACCGCTATCTCGCCAAGCGCGCTAGCCTCGAGAAAAAGCGCGGGCGCAAAGCAGCAGGCGGTGCTGCCGGCAAGGCCTCTAGGGCGCGCAAAGAGGGTGCCTTCGGGGGCGAGAAGGACGCCGGCCAGCAGCGTGACGAGGCTAACTACAAGTACCTTACCTGCCCGCATTGCCAGCAGGCTATGCGCGTGCCGCGCGGCAAGGGCAAGATTGCCGTAAAATGCCCCAAGTGCAAAGAGAGCACGATAATAGAGAGCTAGAGTCACGCGATATAAGAGAGCGAGGGCCCTGGGCGGGGGCCGAGGATAACGATGAACGATTACGGCAAAGTTGAGAGAGAGCACGAGGAGTACGGCGTAGGCCCGGGCGAGAACCTCAAGGTGTTCGAGAAGACCTGGGGTCACAGGCTGCTGATGGGGCTGTCCGTGTGCATGTTCGCGGCAGGGATCGTCCTGCTCATCTACTGCGGGATGCGCCTGCATAGCATCCAAGAGGTGATGAGCAGCAATGCCGCGTACTCGTATGCCTACGCGTTCTATCTGGCGGGCATCGTCTTGGGCGTGGCCGTCATCCCGCCCTCGATCTTGGGCGTCTTTACAGCGACGCACCCTAAGGCGGCGGTCGCTGCAATCGCGGCGGCGATCATCGCCTTGCTGTTGGTGCTCGTCTTTGTGGTCTATTCTGCCTCGATAGGCGGGCAGGTCTTTAGCATCGTGCTCTATGCCTTGCTCTTTGGCGTTGTGCCCGTGGCTTACCTGGTCTGTGCACTCAAGATCAAGCGCAGCTAGTCTTTTGCAGCTTGCTGCGTAGCAGGGGCGCTAGCTGCCCTATGGGCAGTCCCACGACGTTGTCGAAGTCTCCCTCGATATGGTCTACCAGCTCGCCGCCCAGGCCCTGTATGCCGTAGGCGCCAGCCTTGTCTAAGGGCTCGCCGCTTGCGACGTAGCCCTCGATCTGCTGGCGGCTTAGGTCTTTGAAGTAGACGTTGGTGGTGCAGGCAAAGGTGTCTGGCTCGCCTGTATCGATGATGCAGACGCCGGTGACGACTTGGTGCGCTTTTCCAGAGAGCTCTTGCAACATACGGTAGGCATCCACTGCATCTGCAGGTTTGCCATAGATGGCACCGTCCAACGTGACGATGGTGTCCGCGCCGATCACGATCGAGTTCTGGAGCTGCTGCGCATCGAGCGTTGTGGCGACGGCTTGCGCTTTGAGCTGTGCGAGCGACGCAGCGATGTCGTGCGGGGGCAGGCCGGGGTCGTAGTCTTCCTTCGCTTTGCTGGTGATGACCTTGAAGTCAAAACCCTCGCGTGCCATGAGCTCGCGCCTCCGTGGCGAGCCGCTTGCCAAGATGATCTGCTTCTCCATTGCGCTTGTGCATCTCCTTATAAAAAGCCTGCGGATGATTCTACTCGAAGGCCGTCTTTGGCGGGTTCGAGCATTGCGGCGGTGCCTGAGCTGACAGCGTAATTTGTGTAGGCCAGCGCCTAAGTGGCCAAATCCTGACATTTCAGGTAGGATTTCTTTCTCAAAAGGGTAATTAATTACTCCTTTAATACACATTTAAAAATTCCTGACCAAAGCAGGGCAATTCCTTAACAGATAGTTGTTAAAATCGAGGTCTGCAAGGTCGTAAAGAGGTTTGCTATGAGTTTGACCCGTGTAAAAGATGTTGCTTTTAGCTGTGAGGCTCAGATGGCACAGTGCGGGGCTCCGTGCGTTTTTGGTTCTTCAGAAAGCGTCCGGGGGGGGGGTATACAGATCTCTCCTTGCGCAATGCGCTGCGAGGTTTAACAGCGCTTTTTCTAATGTCGCCTGCGTATTGGCGGCAAAACATAGTTCAAATGAATATGCGTGCCAAGGGTCGTAACGGGCCTTGGCTTTTCTGCGCATCGCAGGCCGGGCAGCCTGTGCGATTCGTTTGATTGTGGGTAACAACGTCCTGCCTTAACGGGATTGGGCAGGGCTTGAGTTAGTTGAAAGGGGCTTACTATGAGCAAGAAGTCTACGGAGTTGAGCAAGAAAGTGCTTGCCAGCGCGCTGAGCGCTGCGATGGTCGTCGCCTTCGCGCCGGCTGTTGCAATGGCAGAAGCCGAGGGCGGCGCTGAGGATACGGGTGTCGTTGCTGGCGATACGCAATCTCTTCCTGAGCCTGGTGCGAATGGCCTGATTGAGATCAATACGTCTGGTACGTACACGCTGACCTCTAATATCACTACGAGCATCAAGGTTACTGCCAATGACGTTACGCTTAACTTGGGCAACTTCACAGTGACCGCGAGTACAACTCATGCCATACATAACTGCGGCAAAAATCTTTTGATTAACGGTGGAACTATTGATGGCGCCGCTGTGGCAGGTTCTGGTGCGATTTACACCGCCCCCGGTGCGTCGACGGTTGTCCAAAGTTCTGTTCTTAAGGGCAGCAAGTGGTACGTGCTTAAGAACTTGGGAGAGATGACACTCAATCAGGTGCAGCTGACGCAGAATGATTCTGGTTCGAGTGCTATTGATAACGGGTGGTATGCTTGCAAAGCGGCGAACGGCAATGATTGCAATGAGACTGCTCCTGGTGTTAATGGCTCCCTTGTCAAGTTGACGATAAATGGCGGACTGTATGAAGGCGGTCTTAACACGGTAAAAAATGACGATCTTTCGGATTTGCTTATCACTGGGGGAACTTTTAAAAACTACACGCAAGACGCTTTCCAGAATCATGGGACCGCGACTGTGACCGGAGGCGAGTTCATAGCGGAGACTCTTTGGGCTATTGAGAACTGCGGCTGTGAATCTCCCTGTGACCCCGGAAAGCTGACTGTGACCGGCGGTGATTTCAAGGGCAAGTTGCATGTCAAGGGTGCAGTTAGCGACGTAACAGTTGCCGGCGGAAGCTTTGACGCTGGCATTTCTGTCGAAAAGGGCTCTCTCAAAATCGAGAAGGGTAGCTTTACTGGCGATATTGCTGTTGATAGCGGGGCTACGCTTGCCATTACTGGCGGCACGTTCTCCGCTGATCCCAAGGCTTGCGTTCCTGCAGAGGGCTACGACATCCATCACGTCGGCTCTACCTACACTGTTCACGCAACGGGCGAGGGTATAGCCTACGGCTCTGGTAGTGCGGCGACCTGCACCTCCGCAGGCTCCACAGGCTCAACCTACTGCAGCTTCGACGGCTATGTGTACTCCTCTGGCTCGAGCATCCCGGCCCTGGGCCACAGCTACACCTGGGCCACCACCACGCCGGCCACCGAGGACGCTGAGGGCGTCTCCACCGGCACCTGCAGCCGCTGCGGCGCGACCACCACGACGTCCATCCCCAAGCTGCCCAAGAGCGGCTCCGACGAGACCGTCGTTGACACCAGCACCGGTGCCAAGGTCGACGTCACCGTCGTCGACAACGCTGTGACCACTCTGCCCGACGGCAGCTCGGCCGCCGGTACCGTCGCCTTCAACGGCGTCTCCAGCTCTGCCGACGCGGATAGCGCGGTCACCGAGGTGACTGTGCCCGAGACCGTCGAGCTCAACGGCAGCACCTACGTCGTGAACAAGATCCAAGACGAGGCCTTCGCCGGCGAGACCCAGCTCACCAAGGTCACCATCCCCTCCACCGTCACCGAGATAGGAGCCTCCGCCTTTGCGGGCACCTCGATCACCAGCGTCGATATCCCCGAAGGCGTCACCACTATCGGCGAGTCCGCCTTCGAGGGCACCAAGGTCGAGACCGTCACCCTTCCGGAGACCGTGACCACCGTGGCGCCGTCCACCTTCAAGGACTGCGCGAGCCTCACCACCGTCAGCGCCCCTGCGGCAGAGACCATCGGCGCTAGCGCATTGTCTGGTTGCACGAGCCTCACTGCTGTCGAGGCACCCGCCGTCAAGGAGATCGGCGCCAGCGCACTCAAGGATTGCACGAGCCTGACTACTGTCGAGGCCCCCGCGGCAGAGACCGTGGCCGCGTCCGCCTTCTCCGGTTGCACCTCGCTCAAGACCGTCGAGGTGCCTGCCGCCACCACGATCGGCGCCAAGGCCTTCCAGGGCTGCGCTGCCCTGAAGAGCGTCGACGTGGCATCCGCCGTGACCATCGGTGCCAAGGCGTTCTCCGGTGCGAGCAGGCTCAAGACCGTGACCACGGGCAACAAGCTCTCCTCCATCGGCGCCAAGGCCCTCAAGGGCACCAAGGTCACCGTCGTTGTGCTGTCCTCCAAGAAGCTCACAGCTTCCTCTGTGTCCGGCAGCCTCAGGGGCTCCAGCGTCAAAAAGGTCGTCGTCGACGTGTCCGGCTCCAAGAAGACCGTGAGCAAGTACGTCGCCAAGTACGCCAAGGCCTTCAAGAAGGCCAACAGCGGCAAGGCCGTCAAGGTCGTGGCCGGCAGGTAGGCTATATCGCAAGCCAGAACCTGCAGCACTGTTCGGGGGCCGTCCATCTGGGCGGCCCCTTCTTCGTGTGTCATGCCCGCCTGTTGGCCGGTCCCATCGGCAGGGCATTTATCCGGGAGGATCTTTTCGATGCTGTTCTGCGATACGTTTCACAGGCTTTGAAGCCTTCTTGCGATAAGTTTTCGCAGGCTCTAGTAAAAATCGCACTGTTACAGTGCGATTTTCGAGGAATTTTGCACTCCTACAGTGCGTTTTGTTTCCTTCGACGTTCGCCACATCGCTCCGATTGCCCTGCGTCGATGCAAGGGCAGGGCTTGGGCATGATAAAGTCTGATGAAGGTATCAGACCAAAGGATGACAGCTATGAAGGACTTCCCCGCGATCAATATCCCCGTGAGGGTGCCTGGAGCATTGCGGCGCTCGTTTGATGAGGCTTGGGAGACATGCACGGCCATCGTCTTCGCAGCAGGATGCGGCAGTGGCAAGACTGTGACGGTGCAGGCCCTGCTTGAGGGGCGCAAAGCCTATTACATCGACGCCTTCGCGGGGTTCGAGGTGCGCGAGCTTATCGGCGCGCGAAACTTCGACTGCATCGTGATCGACAACGCGCAGGAGCTCGATGACAGCTATACCATCAAATGCGTCAGATCCCTGGTTGATAGCGTCCCGCACATGCGCGTGCTGGTGCTCACCAGGGGATGCGTGCCTTCTTGGCTGTCGCCTTATCGCATCCGCGGGCTCGTCAAGGTCTTTAGCGACCGTGATTTGTTCTTGCCAGCCATGGATATCGCCCATCTGGCTAACGATTACGGTGCGAGCATCAGCTCGGCTGATCTCAATCGTATCGTGGAGCACACCAGGGGCTATCCCCTTGCTGTGGCGGTTATCGCACGCAGGCTCGCTGCGGGGCAGGTTTACGACGGGGTCTTGGGCAGGGAGAGCGCGCGAGAGATCCACGACTTCTTTATATCGGAGGTTTACGACAGACTCGATACCCCCACTAAGCGCATGGTCTGCAGGCTATCGCTTTTCGAGAGCTTCACCCCGGCGCTTGCACGCGTTGTCACCGATGACGAGGCCGCTGGCCAGCGCCTGGAGCGCCTGCGCAAGACGAGCTCCGCTTTCGAGCCCGACCCCGGGGACAGCACTGCCTTGCGCATGAAGGGGCTTTGGCGCAGGTCGCTGGCTGAGCAGGTGCGCCTGATGGTATCGGATGCCCAGCGTGAGGAGATATTCACGTGCGCCGGTTTTTATTACTCCAAGGAAGGCGACGTCGTGCGCGCGCTCGAGTGCTTCGAGCGGGCGCATCGCGAGGACTTGATACGCCAGCAGCTCATCGACAACGCAAGGTCCTACGTGCGTTTGGACAACTATCGCGGGGCAGAGCCCTATTACCTGCGTGTCTCGCGCGGCAATATTCTCAACTCGCCCTTGCTCATCTACGGCATGAGCGTGTTGAGCTCCCTGCAGTCGCGCACGCTGGAGGCCGAGCAATGGCGCGAGGAGCTGCTCGCCTTTGCCCGCGATGCTACCAATGACCCCGTTCGCCGCCGTGAGGCGCGCATGCGCTATGCGTTTCTCAAGTTGGTGCTGCCGCAGTACGGATCAAGCGGCTATATCGAGTCCCTGCACGAGGTAGCGCACATGCTCGAGGAGACGCAGGTGCCGGCACCCAAGTGCTCGCTCGTGGCCGGGTCCCCGGGGTTCTTAGGGGGCATCCATGATTTCTCGGACCTCATGCTCGAGCAAGGGGGCGACATCAGTGCATACCAGGATGACTTCGAGCGCGTCTTCGGGGTGCAGGGGCGCTTCTTCGCACGTTATATAGCGACCGAGTACGCCTTTGGCCAGGGCAGGCTCAAGAAGTTCCAGCTCCATGAGCTGTCTCGCGCCCTTCCCGCGATACACAGGGAGGGCCTGCGAGATATGGAGTTCGCCGTCAACTCGATCATCGCGCGCGGCGAGCTCTACTTTGGCAACGCCAACGCGGCTTTCGAGGTGGTCGACGCCATGCTCAAGAGCTTTGCCAACGGCAAGACGTCAAGCGACCTCTTGCAGCGGACGCGCACGCTGCGCTGCCGCATCGCCTTGTACACCAAGAAGGAAAGCGTCGTATCCGATTGGCTTGTGACAGAGGCGCCCCCGCTCTTTGGCCAGCCTCTGCCCGAGCGCAGCTACTCCTATATGACGCAGTCCTTCGCCTACCTGGTGCGCGGGGAGTACCGCAAGGCGCTTTATGCTATCGACAACGTCGAGGTCTCCGGCCCGGATAGAAAGCGCGTTCTCAACGATGTCTTCTGCCACATCATCGTGGCGATCTGCGACTGCCAGTTGGGAAACGACAGCTGGCGGCGCGCCCTGCTCGGTGCTATCGAGTGCGCGGAACCGTATTCCTACATAGGGATCTTCGAGCAGTTCGGCGACCTCTTGCGGCCCTTGCTCGAAGAGCTCGACTTTGGGGAGGAAAGCGATTTCACCTGCCAGCTCAAGGCGTTCGCTGCAGGCGAGTTGGGGGAGTTTCCCGCGTTTGGGCGCAGCAGCAAGATGCTTGAGAACCCCCTCACGGCAGCCGAGCAGCGCGTGCTCGAGCTTTTGTGCGAGGACAAATCCAACGCGCAGATCTGCGACGAGCTGGGGGTCAAGCTCCCCACGGTCAAGACGCATGTGAGCCATATCTTTGCCAAGCTGGGATGCAGGCGCCGTGCCGATGCGCGCAACATCGCCTTGGAGCTGGGCCTGGTGTAGGGCTGCGGGGTGTTGCGGCGCCGCCGTTGCCTTTGGGGCCGGCGCTGTGGCGCGTTGGTTCTTATCAGCGGATTTCTGCGTCACACCCCAAGGCTATGATATTCACGAGCAATACGTATCGAGAGGAGATGCGCTTGAGCATCACATCTGTTGTGTGCACGTCGCAGCGCGCTTTGGTCGAGTCCTGCGCCGCACAGGTTGCCAGCTTGCTGCAAAGGCACGCTCGCGTTGACGTCATCGTGGGCAGCTCTGCATGGGAGCATCGCCTCAAGGCGCGCTTCGCGCATGCGTTTGTCGCAGGGGTTTCGGTGGATACGCTCGAGCATTGGCTCGAGGCGCAATGGGAGCTTTGGGGGGACGGCACCAAGCTGCTCGATTCCCGTCAGCGCCATCTGCTCTTGCGCTCGGTGCTCGCTGCGCTTGCGGGTCTGCAGCCGTCGAGTAAGTACCTGGATCAGTTCGCGTCGTTTGTCCAAGATGCGCTCTCTTTGGATGTCCCATGCCCGGATGCCTCTGTTGCGGGTGCGTTGGACGCTTATCGCAAATCGCTGCAGGAGGCGGGCCTTACGGAGCCCTCGCTGGTGCTGGGGCAGGTCGCTGCGGCAAACACCGGCAGGGCCATCGTTTTCGTGGGTGTCGACATGACAGCGGTGCGCCACGATCGTCTGGCGCGGCTTCTGGGCGATGCCTGCGAGCTTGTGCTTCTTACACGCGACTTGCCTTGCCAGACGATAGTGGTGGAGCTTGCGTCTGGTGCCGGCACCGCGGGAGAGGGCGCTATTGCTCCTGCAGGAGATAGCGCAGTCGATGAGGGCGATACGGGTGAGCTTGCGGCCTTACGCCAGCGGCTCTTTAGCGCCCAGAAGACACCTCTTGCCTGCAGCGGCAGCTTCAAGGCGGTCGAGGTGTTGGGTGCCCACGCAGAAGACGCGGTGCTCACCGGCCTCGTTAGAGACGCAGTGGATGAGGGCATCCCCTATAACCGCATCGCGGTTGTGTTCCCCACCATGGCGGCTGTTCCTGCCAGCTTGCTCGCCTGCTTTGCCAAAGAGAGCCTGCCTGTGCGTTGCGAGTTGCGCGCCAAGGTGCAGCAGACGGCCTTTGGCGCGGCGTTCCTGCAGTTTGAGCGCTTGCTTGCAAAAGAAGACGATGGCTACGTCAATTCGATCGCCTTTGCCTGCTCGCCTTACAGCGGCCTTAGCGATGAGACGGGCAGGGCCTTTGCGTCTACGTGGCGTGCGCAGGCGGGATCTAGCCACGAGCAGCGCCTGAAAGACCTTGCAAGCGGCATCAAGGGGCGTATCGGCTCGAAGATATGGGATGACAAGCTGGCTTTGGTGCGCCCTTTGCTGGCAGAGCAGGACATTGCAGAGCGCGTGCGCCTTATGTTCTCCAATGCCAACGCGGTAAGCCCTGATCCCAAGCGCATACAAGACGATGCCGCCTGCGCAAACGCTATCTTGGAGTACTTGGAGCTTTGCGGCGATTTGGGCTGCGAGCCCTCGCTCGAGGACATCGCTGCGCTTGACGTGACGCTCGCGCGCGCTACGGCAGATGCAGACAGCCACGTGCTCATCACCGGGGTCTCGCAGCTTCCGCAGCTCGACAGCGTCGACTACGTCGTCTTCGCGCGCTTGGATAAGGACAGCTACCCTATGGCGGCGGCACCCTCGCCTTTCGACCGTTACCTTGCGGATATGGGCGCCCAAGTGCAGCAGAGCCAGGCCCTTTCGCAACGCCTGCGCTTGCTCGATGCCATCGAGTCTGCACGCAAGGGCTTTGCATGCTATAGGGTTGCGCACAACCTCGAGGGTGAGGAGACCTGTCAAAGCGCCCTTTGGGACGAGCTCATGGCCGTCTATCGCACAGATGCGGATAAGGACGCCCCTGTGCAGGCTCTGCCCGTTGCCTTGGTAGAGAGCGGCTTTGGGAAGCGTGTCTGCGAGGCGGATGTGTTCGCATCGGCTGCGGGGCCGGTGCTCGCACGCGTCGATGCCCAGCGTGGCAGCGTGATACCAGAGGCCCGTGACCTGCTCTTCCCTGATTTCGACACCCACAACGAGACCTTCAGCCCTACGGCCATCGAGGACTACTACCGCTGCCCGTACCGCTGGTTCATATGCCGCAGGATCGGGGCCAACTCCATCGACAAGCCGTTCGATCAGATCGCCAAGGGCAATCTGGCTCATGCAGTGCTCGAACGCTTCTACCTCAATTTGAGGGAGCAGGGCATCGAGCGCGTCACCGAGGACAACCTCGCGCAGTGCCTCCTCGTCGCTAACGAATCGTTTGACTGGCAGCTCGCGCACGAGGTCGAGCGCCATCGCATTAACCTCATCTGCGACCGCGACAGGCAAGAGGTGCAGGTTGTGCGCAAGCAGGTGCTCGACTTAGTGGTACGCGATGCGAGCTTCCTGCCGGGCTTTGCGCCGGCGTTTCTCGAGCTCAAGCTCGAGGACGCTAACGGCGACCCCATGACCTATGCGGGCGTGCGCGTGCGCGGCAAGGTCGACCGCATCGATATGGACGCCAAGGGCCGCGCCGTGGTCATCGACTACAAGCTCTCCGGCCTCGCGAGCGGCTACGGATTCTCTGCTGGGCAGGAGCTCCCCAACAGGATCCAGACCGATATCTATGCGTTGTTGGTCGAGCGCTGCCTCAAGGCCCAGGGCATCGACGTCACGGTGGTGGGCAGCGTATATCGCAGCTACGCCAAGAACATGCTGCGAGGTGTCTACGCCGCGGGCATCGACTGGGGTCCGGCAGAGCAGATGCGCCCCAAGCTCGACACGTTGCCCGGGCAGGTCTCGCTGCAAAGCTATCCGGATTACCTAAAGGCGGTTGAGCGCGAGGTAGAGGGGCTCATCAAGCGCATGCGCGAGGGCGATATCGCTCCGCGCCCTCTGTGCACCGATGCCTGCGAGTATTGCCTGGCAGCAGGCTTTTGCCAAGAGAGGAGGGGCGCATGAGCCCTTTGACGCCAAACCAGCAGCAGGCGGTCGAGTGCCAGGGCCGTGCGCTGTTCATACAAGCAGGTGCCGGTACGGGCAAGACGTTCACGCTCACCAAGAAGCTCGCCTACGGGCTTTCTGCTAAGAGCGGGCCGCTTCTCGAAAGCGTGGACAACGTGCTCACCATCACCTTCACCAACAAGGCGGCGGCAGAGCTCTTGGGCCGTGTGCGTGCGGAGCTACGCGCCCAGGGGCTGGAAGATGCGGCCCTCCTCATCGACGGGGCATGGATATCAACCATCCATGGGATGTGCAACCGCATCTTGAGCGCCCATGCCCTCGAGGCGGGCATCGACCCGGGCATGCCGCTTCTGTCTGAGGAGGAAAGCTCCGCGCTGCTCCAGCAGGCAGTCGACGAGGGCCTGGGTAGCGATGCGATGGAGATGCTGGTCGAGGCTTTTGGCCCCGCTGGTGCCTGTGCGCTCGTCTCGCAGCTGGCTTCTTTGATAGAGATGGCGCCTGCGGGCGTCGCGGAGTTCTCGCTCGGCCCCCAAGTGCAAGGCGACCCTGTGCGCTCTTTGCGCGCGCTTGCGGAGTCCCTCGAGGGGCATCTTGCCTCGCTCGAGGAGCTCGGTGTGAGGGAGTCGCCTAGTGTGGCGTGCGTAAAGCAGCTCGACCGCTTGGAGCTCGCCATTGCGGTTGCGCGCGATCTGATTGCATGCGATGACTTGAGCTGGGATGCCGTCGCAAAAGAGCTCGAGGATTGCGCACCGCCTAAGGGCGGCGCCCTTAAAAAGGTTTTCAGGGAGGATTTTGCCGCTGCGTTCGACCTTGTGGCCGATATACGCGCTATAGCCGGTGCTGCGCAGGCGCGCTCGAGGCTCGAGCTCGCTTTGGACCTGGCCTCGCAAGCTGCTGCGCGCCATCAGGAGCTCAAGCGCGCAGGCGGCGTGCAAGACACTAACGACCTGCTGATGAGCACCTACAAGCTGCTCGATGCCAACCCGCATATAGCGCAGGAATATCGCGAGCGCTTTGGGAGCATCATGGTGGACGAGTTCCAAGACACGGATATCCTGCAGGTGCGCATCGTAGAGAACTTCTGCGACGAGAGCCTAAGCACGCTCACCACGGTGGGGGATGCACAGCAGAGCATCTACGGGTTCCGCGGTGCAGACCTCGAGACCTATAGGGCCATGCGCGCGCAGATGCAGCAGGCGGGAAGCCTCGAGGTCTCGCTCGACATCAACTACCGCAGCCATCCGGATATCCTGGCCTTCGTCGAGTCGATCTTTAGCAAGTCGTCCTTCTTTGGCGAGGAGTTCCTTCGCATAAGCGCAGGCCCTGCTAACGCTCGCGACTATTCTTGGGCAGTCCCGGGCCAACCTCGCGTGACCATGTACTTGGCATCGGGCCAGAAAGCGGATAGCGGGCGCGCCTATACCAGCGTGGCGGATCTGCGAGAGGCCGAGGCGCGCTTTATCGCCGATCGTTTTGAGGAGCTTGCGGCCAAGGGCGCCTTGTACGGGCAGATGGCGATACTCATGAGCTCTACCAAGCAGGCGGGGCCCTATCTGGCGGCTCTGCGCCAGCGCGGCATCCCTTGCGCGGTAAGCGGGGGCAGCGACTTCTATCTGCAGCCCGAGGTGCTCGTCTGCACGGCCTTGCTGCGCGTGCTCGAGCTCCCGGATGACGATCAGCCCTTGCTCGCCGTGTTGGCCTCGCCTTTGTTCGATATAAGCGACGGCGACTTGCTGTCCCTGCGCATCGTCGCCAAGCGCGAGCTGCGCAATCCCGGTCCTTTCGATGCGCGCCCCAAGGTCTCCTTGTTCGATGCGATGGCATATCAGGTGGGCAAGCTGCCTTATAACGGTGCGGACCCGCTGGTGAGGGCTTATCAGATCTTGAGCGATGCGCGGGCGCAGCTTGGACATATGCCGCTGTCTAATGTGGTCGCAGGCGTCTTGGAGCGCTGCGGCTGGCTTGAGGAGCTGCGAGGCGGCGGTGCGGCGGGTCTTGCCGTCGCAGCCAACGTCAACCGTTTTATCGACCTCGTGGCGCAGTTCGAGAGCGAGCACGGCCCCAGCGCCGTGGGTGCGGGCGAGCACTTCCGCATGATGTGCGACATGGCACAGGAGGGGGCGGGCGCCAAGGGCAAACCCGGGAGGATGGTGGCATTGGGCAACGACTCCGTCCAGGTGATGACCATCCACGCGAGCAAGGGCTTGGAGTTTCCCATCGTGGCGGTGGCGCAGTATGCGCGCAGCTCGCATGCGCAAAGCGGCAAGGAGGCGGTCGTGCTCACAGAGGGCGGCGGCAGGTACATGACGCTTCCCGCAACGTATACGGGCGAGGGTGCGGGCGATGTCAAGGCCCATGCGGCAGAATGCGCCTCCTATGCAGACAATCTGGAGTCCGCACGAGATGCTTTGGGCTTTGGGGGCTATGCCCTGCGCCTTAATGCCGCTCGCGAGGACGAGGAGGCGCAGCGCCTGCTCTACGTGGCGCTTACCCGTGCGCGCGACATGCTCATCTTGGCGAGCTCGGACAAGAGCTTCGGGAGCAAGGGCGAGCTTGGAGTGGGGCTTGCTGCGGATGTTGCAGCGGTGCTGTTTCCCGGCGGGTTCCCCGCCAAGGGCGGCATCTTCTCTCTCGACACGGGGTGTTTGGTCGAGTGCATCGTCGAGGATGTACCCTACGTCGATCACAGCGCAAGCGCAGAGCTGGGCAGTGCCGCTGCTAATGGCGCGGCAGCAGGTGCGGGAGCTGGCGATACTGCTGTAGCTGCGAGTGCCGCAGGCGGGGGAGTTGCCGGCCAGATGGCAGGCGACGGCGCTCAAAGCGCTGGTCGCGAGCCGCGCTTCCATGCGCTGCTGGCGGATGCGGATTGCGCGTGTTATCTCTACAGCAAGTCACAGGACGGCAAGCGCATCGAATCGTACTCCTCTATCGCAAAGGCCAGAAAGGAGCGCGCACGGGAGCAAGACGCTGCAGGTCAGGCGGGAGTTTTAGGTGCGGCAGGCGACGGGGAGGCGTCGGCTGTTGCAGGCATCGCTGATTCGGCAAATGCCGCGGGGGCTCGGGGTGCTGCGATTGCCCCAGATGCCGTCTCTGGGCAACAACCTGCGAGTACGGAGCAATTGCCGGACGCAGCGCCGTCCTCCTTCGCTCTCCTACGCCCCAGGCAGCGCAAGGCGGATACCGTATCGGCGGTGGGCTCTGCGTTCCATCTTGTCGCACAGTGGATCGCCATGCAGGATGACCCCGCTGCGTTGAGGCTCGATGATGGGCGATTGGCCGCGCGCATCGATGCGGCGATGCGACGCTATCAGCTTGATGATGCCGGTTGCGAGCGCTTACAGGCTGCAATAGGGGAGTGGATGGGATGCGAGCTCTTCGCGGAGGCTTGCTCGTTTGCCCATCACCTGCCTGAGCAGCCCTTCCTCACCTGCGTGGATGGCATCGAGGTCGAGGGCTTCATCGACTTGCTGTGCTATGACCAGCGCGGAGGCAAGGCGCTCGTCGTTGATTACAAGACGGGTGTTGGCGCAAGCGAGTCTGTCTTGCGCGAGCGCTACGCCTTGCAGGCCAGCGTCTATGCCTACGCGATGCTCAAGAGCGGCATGGCTAGCAGGGTCGAGTTGGTGTTCGTGCATCCAGAGGCCGCTCTCGCACAGATTCGCTACGAATATGCACTGGATGACCTGGAGCCGCTAGCTGCTGCGATATGCGAGTAGGATGAAGTCGAACGTATCGTTTTGAGCGCTAGGAGCAGCTTTGGATCTTCTGCAGGTTGTCATGTTCATCGTCGCGGGCTTTGCCATCGGCATCTTCAGCGGGTTGCTGGGCATAGGCGGCGGAACGCTCATGGTGCCGGTGCTGCGCCTCGGTTTTGCGCTCGAGGCCGTCACCGCATCGGCGACGAGCCTGTTCACCATTGTCTTCACGAGTATCGGCGGCACGATTGCGCACTTGCGCAACAAGACAGCGCTTCCTAAGCTCAGCCTGTGCCTGGGGGTGGGCGGTGCGATCACAAGCTCGCTGGGTGCGATGCTGGGCAATATGAGCCCCGGGTGGGCGATCATGGCCGTGGCCGCGTTGATCATCGCCTACAGCGCCTTCAACATGCTGCGCAAGGCGTTCAAGATGCCCAAGAAGGGGCAGCCCGGCCGCGAGAACCGCGTCGTCATGTCGACAGCGGATGTCTCTCCTGTGCAAGATGATGACGATAACCAGGCTGACGGCACTCCCGCTGGGCAGGCTGCTGCTGCGCCGGATTGGACGTTCACGCCCAGGCTGGGGCTTGCCGGCTTTGGTATCGGGCTCATCGCCGGGCTGGCAAGCGGCTACGTGGGTGTCGGCGGCGGGTTCATCATGGTACCGCTCATGACCGCTTGGCTGGGCGTCCCCATGCACAAGGCCAGCGGCACGTCGCTTATCGCCATCATGATCTTGGCTATCCCCGGTGTGCTCACGCAGGTCTGTCTGGGCAACGTCGACTACATGGCGGGCCTGTGCCTGGCTGTGGGCTCGATCCCCGGGGCGATGTTCGGCGCGAGGTTCGTGACGCGTATTCCAGAGCGCACGCTGCGTTTTGTCTTTGCGGGCTTCTTGGGCG
>CAVCDT010000042.1:0-7313 GCA_963600995.1 Akkermansia muciniphila
CTTGCCCATGCGCGCCTCGAGATCCTCGCGGTACTTCTGGATATCCTCGACGACGCCTTCGGGGAAGGTGTTGTCGTTAGAGGAGTACTCGACGCAGGTCTGGCAGGAGATGGTGAATCCCGGAGGGACGGGCAGGCCGATGTTGGCCATCTCGGCGAGGTTTGCGCCCTTGCCGCCCAAGGTGTAGTTCATGGACTTATCACCTTCGGTGACGTTGTTGCCCGCTGCGTCTTTGCCAAACGCAAACACGCGCTGAACGTTCTCAGACACTTGCTTCTCCTTTTACGAGTAGGTTGCAATAAGCGCGACAGGTTCGCGCTGGCATCGCCGCCTTGCGGCACATGCATACGATTAAATACTACTCCGTAAATAGGGGGATTAGTGTGTCGATGCTATGTTAGTCCACAAGCGGAAACGACCTGAGAGCGCGGCTCGCAGCGCGAATCAACAGCTCGAAGGACGAAGGACTCGTGGCAAAGGACAGGTGCGAGGCAGGCCTCCTAGTCACCCTCGCTTGCGCTTATCATGCGCGCCGCGACAACGCTTTTCGCCGAGAAGCGCTCGGAAGGGTGCAGGTTGGTGAAGTAGCGCAAGATCTCCTGGGCGGTTTCCTCTATGGCGCGGTTGTCCGTGCGCACGACGATGCAGCCGAGCTTTCGCATAAGGGCGCGCGCCTTCTCGAGGTCGCGGCAGACCTGCTCGTAATCGGCATAGGAGCGCGCGACGCCACCGGCCTCTCCCAAGCGACGCTTGCGGATGTCCACGAGAACCTCGGGTACCGTCATGAGCCCGAAGATGCGGCTGGGCTCGACGTCGAAGAGCTGGGATGGGGGCTCGGTCAAAGGGTCGAGCGGGACGTTCGCCACTTTGTATCCCTGTTGGGACAGGTAGATCGAGGTGGGCGTCTTAGAGGTCCTGGAAACGCCCACGAGCACGATATCTGCCTTGGTGAGCTCTTCCGGCATGCAACCGTCGTCGTGGGCGATAGTGAACTCGATGGCCTCGATGCGCTTGAAGTACGTGTCGTTGAGGGCACGCAGCGCACCCGCCTTGGCGTGGGGCACGACACCGGTCGCCTGGATGAGAGCCTGGGTCGGGGCGCGCAGGATATCCACGGCGATGACCTCATCGTTGGCATCGGCGAAGGCGTCGATGACGCTGGAGATCTCCTTGCCCGCAGAGGTGTAGAAGATGATGAATGGCTCGATGCCGTAGTAGGTCCTATGATGCGCGAGATGCTCCTCGAGCTCTCGTCTGACCATATCGGCATCGGAGACATCGGGCAGAAGCTCGATGGTGGGGTTGGTGACGGAGTAGTTGGCAGCGGCCGCCCTGGCGGCGGTGACGGCGGTGGTGCCCGCACCGTCGGAGATGATATGGAGCGTGGGAAACCCCTCGACGCGCTCACCTTGGCGAATCCAGTTCTTCATAGCGAACACCCCTTCTCGAATAACGCGCAAATGGCGACGCACTGCACCCTGCCCCACGAGCAGAGGCAGGTAGGCGCGCGGCCGGGCATGAGCCGAGCCGCAGCGCCTACCTTGCCGGAACCCCGCAAGCTACTTCGCCGCGAGCTTGGAGATATCGGCGACGCCGGAGAAGACGTCGGCGAAGCGGTTGAGGAGCCTCATGTTGTTGCTGCGCACGGCGGGATCCTCGTCTTTGATCATGACCTTGTCGAAGAACTCGTCGATAGGTGCGCGCAAGGCGGCGAGCTTAGCGAGGGCAGCAGCGTAGTCGTCTGCCTCGAGGGCTGTGGACACGGCGGACTCGGCCGTAACGATGGCCTTGCTCAAAGAGGCCTGGACATCGCTGAGCGCGGACTCGTCGTACGAGGAGCCCTCAGACGCATCGCGCAGGTTGTTGGCACGCGCGAAGGCGATGGCGAGGTCTGCGAAGGAATCAGGGTCCTGGGTGCGCGCCTGCTCGAGGGCGTCGACGCGGGCCACGAGCTCCATGGGCTCTTCGATGCCCGCGGCCAAGACAGCGTCGATAGCATCAACCTGCTTGCCAGAGTCCTTGATCATGACCTTGGTGCGCGTGATGAAGAAGTCGATTACCTGCGCGCGGATGGCAGCCCGGTCGAACTCGATGCCCTGGGCGACATACGCATCGAGCGCGGTGTCCACCAAGGCGCCGATCCTCACGTCGAGCCCGGACTGCAGGATGCTCAAGATACCCAGTGCCGCACGGCGCAGCGCATAGGGGTCAGAGGAGCCCGTGGGGCCCATGCCGGCTGCGAAGATGCCGCAGATGGTGTCCATCTTGTCCGAGAGGGCGACGATCTTGCCGGCGATGTTAGCCGGGACCTTGTCACCGGAGAAACGCGGATGGTAGTGCTCCGTGATGGCAATTGCAACGTCTTCGGTCTCTCCGCTGTAGCGTGCGTAATGGCCGCCCATCACGCCTTGCAGCGACGTGAACTCGACCACTGCGCCGGTGATGAGGTCCGCCTTGCACAGAAGGGCAGCGCGCAGGGCGTCGCGCGCGGTGTCGCTTTGGAGGTCGAAGCCGGCATGCTCGCACACGGCAGTCGCGATGGTGCAGATACGCTGCGTCTTATCGTAGACAGTGCCGAGCTTCTCCTGGAACACAACCGACTTGAGGCCGTCGACGTAGGCCTCGAGGGGCTTGGCGCGGTCCTCGCGGACGAAGAAGGCGGCATCGGACAGACGCGCGCGGACAACGCGCTCGTTGCCGTCGCGGATGGAGTCCGTGCAAGCAGGGTCTCCGTTGCCGGTGACGATGAAGGCGTTGTCGAGGCTGCCGTCGGCACGGTACATCGGGAAGTAACGCTGATGCTCGAGCATGGCGTCTGTGATGATCTCGGGTGGGACGGACAGGAACTCCTCGTCGAAGTGCGCGACGATGACCGTGGGGTACTCGACCAGGTTGACGACCTCGTCGAAGGTGCTCTGGGGCATATCTGCCCTAAGGCCGAGCTCTTTCTCTACAGCGGCGACTTGCTCACGGATGATGGCGGCTCGCTCGTTGGCGGAAGGCACGACCTTCATCGCCTCGAAATGGCTAAAGAAGGTATCAGCGCTTTCGACCTCGACGGGCTGCGGCGCCAAGAAGCGGTGGCCGTAGGTGGTGCGCCCGGCCTTGAGCCCGGCGAACTCGACGTCGACGACGTCTTCGCCGAGCAAGGCGACAAGCCAGCGCACCGGGCGCGAGAAGGTATCGTGGCCCGTTCCCCAGCGCTGGGAGCGCGGCCAGGACAGGCCGCGGATAAGGCCCTCGAGTATGCCTGCCAGAAGCTCGCTTGCAGCGACGGCGGGCTTGGAGACGACTGCGTAGACGTAGGAGTCGCCGTTATCGTCCGTCTCGACCGTGAGGTCTGCCACGTCGAGCCCCTTGCCGCGAGCGAAACCGGCGGCGGCCTTGGTGGGGTTGCCGTCTGCGTCGAAGGCTATCTTGGCAGCAGGGCCCTTGGACTTGATCTGAACGGCCTGCGTGGACTCTGCAAGGTCTGCCACGGACAAGATCATACGGCGCGGCGTCGAGCAGGTCTCGACATCGCCATGGGCAAGGCCCGCGTCGTCGAGCGCCTTGACGGCCAGAGTCTTGAGCTGGTCTGTTGCCTTGTAAAGCGCGGCAGAGGGAATCTCCTCGGTACCGATCTCGAAGATGAGGTTCTTAGTCATGGCTTTAGGCCTCCTGGGCATCGGACGTGCGTTTGTCGACGGGGCCGTCTTGCGACGGGATGTAGGAGCCGCCCTTCTCGACGACCTCTTCGAGATAGCTCACGCAGCAGGCCTTGGCGACGTCGCGCACGCGCAGGATATAGGCCGTGCGCTCCGTTGCGCTGATAGCGCCGCGGGCATCGAGGATGTTGAAGGCATGAGAGCACTTCATGACGTTGTCGTAAGCGGGAAGGGGC
Source organism: Akkermansia muciniphila (assembly GCA_963600995.1). Classification (GTDB taxonomy): domain Bacteria; phylum Actinomycetota; class Coriobacteriia; order Coriobacteriales; family QAMH01; genus W2P13-069. The sequence continues at coordinate 3,884 of CAVCDT010000042.1, forward strand.
AGGCCCAGATCCAGCAGGCGATGGCATTCCCTCTCGCAGGCCTCGAAGCGCTTGAAGAGCGTGTCGACATCCGCATGCTCGAAGTTGTAGGCAGACTGCTCGCGCTCGTTCTCATAGAAGACGTCGCCGTAGGTGAACACCGTGCCGTCGGGGCACTTCGTCCAGATAAGGTCGTAGACGCTGTCGACGCCTTGGATGTACATCGCCAGACGCTCCAAGCCGTAGGTGACCTCGGCGGGGATGGGGTCGCATTCGATGCCGCCCACCTGCTGGAAGTAGGTGAACTGCGTAACCTCCATGCCGTTGAGCCAAACCTCCCAGCCAAGGCCCCAAGCACCCAACGTGGGGCTTTCCCAATCGTCTTCGACGAAGCGGATGTCGTGCTTCTTGGGATCGATGCCGATGGCCTCGAGAGAGCCGAGGTAGAGATCTTGGATGTTGTCCGGCGAGGGCTTCATGAGGACCTGGAACTGGTAGTAGTGCTGCATGCGGTTGGGATTGGAGGCATAGCGGCCGTCTGCCGGACGGCGGCAGGGCTGCACGTACGCCGTGCGCCAAGTATCCGGGCCGATCGCGCGCAAGGCGGTGGCCGTATGGTAGGTGCCGGCGCCTACCTCGGAGTCATAGGGCTGCAAGACGATGCAGCCCTGGTCTGCCCAATAGCGTTGCAGCGTGAGGATGATGTCTTGGAAAGTGAGCATGAGTACTCCCCTGTCAGCTGGTTTGCGGATGGATTAGTTGAGGAAGCCGAAGGACGATATCGGCCAGTAGGTGAAGAAGGCGTGGCCTGTCACGCTGGAGATGGGCACGGCCCCGAAATAGCGGCTGTCCGCTGAATCCGTGCGGTTGTCACCCATGACCCAGATATAGCCGTCGGGCACGGTGTAGGGGTAGGTGACATTGGCAATGGAGTCGAGCTCGTAACTGGGCTTGCCCAAGGTGTAGGAGTCCTCTTCGAGCGCCTGCCCGTCAACATAGACGATGCCGTCTTTGAGCTCGACGGTTTGGCCGCCGGTGGCGATAACGCGCTTGATGAGAACGCGCGAGGAATCCTCCGGGTCGACGAAGGTAACGATGTCGCCGCGCTGGGGCTCGCCCATGTAGTAGCTGATCTTCTCTGAGAGGACGCGGTCTTCGAGCTGGATCGTCTCGAGCATCGAGCCAGAGGGGATGCGATAGGGTTTGACCACGAAGGTGGTGAGCGCCCACGCCATGGCCAAAGCTACGATGATGATGACGACGAACTCGAGGATGGTGCTGCGCAAGCCCGCAGAGGGTTTGGCCTGCTGGGGCTGGCTGTCGTTTTGGCTTTGCAAATCAGACATGCTTCATACCTGCGTAAACAAATAGGGTTGCGGACACATACGAAGATACATGATACCGCGCGGCAGTCGCCTATCTATGGTTTTTGTCGATGATTTCTTGTGCGAGCGCCAGCTCCTCTTTGGAAAGCTGCGCGCGCTCGATAAGATCCGGGCGCAGAAGCGCCGTGCGCACCACAGACTGCTCGCGCCGCCAGGCATCGACCTTGCCGTGGTCGCCGCTGAGCAAGACATCCGGGACGTCCATGCCCTTGAAGCTCGCCGGACGCGTGTACTGGGGATACTCGAGCAGACTGCCCTCGAAGGACTCGTCCACAGCGCTGGCATCATCGCCCAAGACGCCGGGCAGAAGGCGCACGACGGCGTCCGTCACGACCATCGCGGCAAGCTCGCCGCCTGTGAGCACGTAGTCGCCGAGCGAGTACATGCGGTCTGCGAGCGTGTAGACGCGCTCGTCGAAGCCCTCGTAGCGGCCACAGACCATGAGCATGCGCTCGCAAGCGGCAAGCTCGCGGGCCTCTGCCTGGGTAAAAGGCGTGCCCGTGGGTGTGAAGAAGACGACCGTAGGGGCAGGGCCGTCTTGAGAGAGCTCCTCTACGGCCTCGAACACCGGCGGGCAGGTCATGAGAAGCCCCTGGCCGCCGCCATAGGGCTCGTCATCGGTGGTGCGGTGCCTGTCATGCGTCCATTTGCGCAGATCATGCGCATGAAACTCGAGCGCACCCTTCTTCTGGGCGCGACTCATGATGGAAAGCGACATATAGTTTGCGAACATCTCGGGGAAAACCGAGACAATGTCGACGATCACAGCTCTTCCAAACCTTCCAACAGATGGACCACAAGGGGCTCGTCGTCTGCTTGCGGGACACTGACGAGCGTCTGCTCGATGACGGGGACCAAAAGCTCGCTGCCATCAGGGCGCTCGATCACCAAGACGTCGTTTGCCTTGGTGGTGAGGTACTCGCTCACATGGCCGAGCATGCGCCCGTCGTCGCTTCGCACGGCACGCCCTATGACAAGGACCATATCCTGAGCAGGATCCAAGTCGAGGTCCTCTTCCAAGGCGAGCAGGTAGCGTCCTGCGAGCTGTTCTGCCTGCGAGATGGAGTCGATGCCCTCTATCGCGATGCAGCCGGACTCATAGGACTCCCCCTCGACGCTTGCCACCGCACCGCAGCGCGCGACATCGAGCAACGGGGGCACGATATGAACCTCGAGACCTTCGTAAATGCAGAAAGGAAGGCCCTCGGTGCTTTGCACCAGGACCTTCCCTTCCAAGCCGCGCGCTTTGACTACGCGGCCGATGATGCGATAAGGCGTACCCGACAAGACTAGTCTGCCAGCTCGACTTCTGCGTGCAGACCGCATTGGGATGCGGCGGCACGGGCGAGCGTGCGGATGGACTTGATGATGCGGCCCTGACGGCCGATGACCTTGCCGATATCGCCTTCGGCAACGGTGATCTGAACCTCGATCTCGCCCTCTGCGCGATCGATGGACTCGACGGAGACGGAATCCGGCTCATCGACGATCTGCTCGACCAGGCAGCGGACCAGCTCTGCTACATCAGCCGGGTTCTTGCTCATGGCTTCTACTCTTCCTCGGCCTCGGCAGCCTTCTTAGCTGCCTCAGCGGCAGCTGCCTTCTCTGCAGCGGCCTTCTGCTCGGCCTTGAGGGCGGCGCGAGCCTGAACCTTGGCGGGCTTATCGGTGCCCTTGACGATGGCGATGAGCTTGGAGACGCGCTCGGAGGGCTGGGCACCCTTGGCGATCCAGGCATCGATGGCATCGAGGTCCAGCTTGATGCCGGAGGGCTCGAGACGGGGGTCGTAGGTGCCGACGAGCTCGATGTAGCTGCCATCGCGGCGCTTACGCTGATCAGCGACGACGACGCGGTAGAAGGGGCTCTTGTGTGCACCATGACGGGCAAGACGGATGACGACCATTGAGAAAACTCCATTCAAATTAACCCTGCACCCCTTGTGCAGGCGCTTATTTGAGACCTTGCGTGTGGTGACGGGCCACACAGCAGTTCGATATCATACAGCATTTCTATAGGCTTGCGAAGGGTGTAATCAAGGTTTTGGGCGTTCTTCGGCAAATAGCCAA
>CAVCDT010000042.1:7323-9910 GCA_963600995.1 Akkermansia muciniphila
TAACACGCTGCAGGACAGCCATGTCGATGGGCTTCGCGATATGGTCGTTCATCCCCGCTTGGCGCGCCGCCTTGACATCCTCGGCGAAGGCGTTTGCGGTCATGGCGATGATGGGAACGGTCATAGCGTCTGCCCTACCGGACAACCTGATCGCGCGGGTGGCGTCGTAGCCGTTCATGTTGGGCATCATAACGTCCATGAGCACGGCATCGAAACTGCCCGGCGCATGCGCGCAAAAAACCTCGAGCGCCTCGTTGCCGTCACGCGCGCACGTCACCTGCGCACCCAAGCTCGCGAGGAACTCGCGGGCTATCTCGAGATTGAGGTCGTTGTCCTCTACAAGCAGGATGCTCGCCCCCTCGATCGAGCATTCCTCGTCGCAGGGCGTATCTGCAGCAGGCTGGTCGGACGGCACGTCACCAAGGTCGAAGGGCAGCGTCACAGTAAAGGTCGTCCCCTCCCCCAACCTGCTCGAGACCTGTATGGTGCCCTCCATCTTATCCACGAGCGCTTTGACGATGGACATGCCCATGCCCGTTCCCTGGAAGTTGCTGCGAGCGTCGTCACGCTCCTGCGCGAAGGGCTCGAATATATGCTCGACGAACTCCTCCGACATGCCGATGCCCGTATCCGCGACCACGAAGCGGCAGACGGCCCGCCCGTCTTGGACCCCGAGCGTCTTGGTGGCAAGGCTCACGCTCCCGCCGGGCTTGTTGTACTTGATGCTGTTGTCGAGCAAGTTGATGAGTATGCGGCGCACGTGAAGCGGGCTTCCCAGAACATCGGGGTGCTCGACCCCCGCGCCGGCATCCGTCACCAGCGAAACGCCGCGATCGGATGCGCGCATGCGCACCAAGACGTCGACCTCGTCGATAAGGCTCACGAGATTGAAGGGCTTGTGCTCCAAGACGATGGAGCGATCCTCGATCTTGCTCATCTCCAGGATGTCGTTGATGAGCGTGAGGAGATGGTCGGCCGCGACCTTGGCTTTGGCCCGGTTGCTCGCGGCGAGCTCCACATCCTGCGGATGCAGCGCGCTTATCTCGAGCAAGCCGATGATGCCGTTGAGCGGCGTGCGTATGTCATGGCTCATGCGCGCCAAAAACGCGGTCTTGGCGGCGTTAGCCGCTTGGGCCTTCCTTTGGGCCTTCCTCGCGCTCACCAGGGCCCAAGCGAGCACGGCGATGACGACGATGAGGAAAAGCGCACAGCATACCAAAAAGGCGACGGCGTGCTCGTCGATGAACACGGCAAGCGCGCTTCGCGCCGAGGAGCTGGTGCTCGGCGACTGGGACAAGGAGGCGATCTTTGACTGGGACGCGACGATGCCCTTGTCGACGATGGTCATGAGATCGCAGTCACCCTGCCTCATCCAACATGCGAGCTCGATGGAATCCGACAGCTGGGCTGTGGCGAGCCCGTCGAGCGAGGAGCTCTCGCGCAGCTCGTCAAGCGCAGCCACCGGGACGATAACGCACGATGCGCGCTTGGACTGAACGGCCTTCACCGCTGCGACGACAGAGTCGCAGGAGAGTATGGAAGCGTCAGGGTAGAGCACGCCGATCGCATCGTCGCTTAGAAGGAAGCTCGGATAGGTGGCGATGTCCTGCAAGGCCGCCTCGAGGCTCGAAGCGCTGTAGAGCGCGATCATCGAACAGCTTGCCATAGCGGAGGATTGGATGAGGCCGGATTGCTCGGCTAGCCAGAAATCCCTGTAGACAGGCATGGCGACGTCGATGTCGCCGCTTTCGAGCGCTCGATCGAGGCTTTTGCGGGAGCTGAAGCCCACGGTCTTGACCTCGACGCCGTACTGGGATCCAAGATACGAGGTAAGCGCAGTCAGCGACCCCTCCATAGATCCATCTGCGGCCGTCGAGGCATAGGGGAGCGAGTCTTCCAGATAGCCGAACACGATGCCGCCGTCATGGTTAGAAAGCCACTTCTCCTCGCTTTTGGTGAGCTCCGTCAACCCGCCGTTGCTCACAGAGTAGCGTGACTTGACCTCGTCGTTGTAGCGGGGGCTGGTGCTCTGCAAGCGCACCATGGCATGGTTGATGTCGTCCATCAGGTCCTGGCGCTTTGTCGAGCATGCGAGGTAGTAGTTGCTTTCCCCCACGTAGAACATGGGCATCGCATCCTCGGACGACAGAGTGTCGTTCATGACGATGGCGTCGACCTCGTCGTCGGAGAGCGCCTCGTAGAGGGCTGTAGCCGAGCTGTAGTACCTGTACTTGCAGCTGATGCCCTCCTCCTTAAGCCATTGCTGGGCGACCTGCGTCTGCATGACGCCCCGGTTGCAACCGATGACAAGGGAGTTGAGGGCCTCGGGGTCGCCGCTGGTAAGGTCGTCGCGACTGGACTTAGCGTAGATGTAATAGCGCTCCGTACCCTGGGGGTTGCTCGAGAAGAGCATCTTGCCGTCTCGCTCCTCGGAATAGGAGATATTGGACATGAGGTCGATCTCGCCGGACTCGAGCTTCTCCATCAGCTCGCCGAAGCTGCCCGTCACGTACTCGAACTTCCAACCCGGCGTGTAATAGGAAAGCGTCTGGAGGTACTCGTAGCCCCAACCCGACATGTACTCGCC
>CAVCDT010000042.1:9920-18700 GCA_963600995.1 Akkermansia muciniphila
CTCAAATACCCCTGGTTGTTGAGGAGCCATCCCACCTTGACGGTCTTGGTCTGGCTGTCTTTGGCAGAAGCGTTTGCCGGACACAGCGCAAACGAGGCAAATGCGAGGACAACGCACAGGAGAAGCCTTGCGAGCGCATCGGCGCATCGAGCGGTACTGTTGGCGATAGCTTGCAAGGGCACGACCTCTCAGGCACGGTACATACAAGTGCCTATTGTACCAAGCACCCTATGTCAAACGCAGCCCCCAAACGGCGAGCGCTTCGACAATGACAGCGCATACCGTGAAAGAAAGGGACGGGACATGATGCCCCGTCCCTTCGATTGAAACCGCTGCTGCGCGCCGTAAAGCTACAGAAGCTCCGTTTTGGCCTCGCAGTCCCTGCGCGCCGCCTCTACGACGGCGCATGCGTGCGAGACAGCCTGCTCGACGGGAAGCTCGACCTTGGTGCCGGCTGCGCGGTCCTTGAACTCGACTACGCCGGCAGCGGCGCCCTTCTTTCCGATAACGAGCTGGAAGGGCCAGCCGATGAGGTCTGCGTCGGCGAACTTCACGCCCGCGCGCTCCTTGCGGTCGTCGTAGGCGACCTCGATGCCGTGCGCTGCGAGGTCGCATGCGAGCTTGTCGGCCAGGGGCTCGACCAAGTCATCGCCTTTGACGAGAGGTATGACGACGACCTCTGCGGGGGCGATGCTCACCGGCCAGCCAGCGATACCGGACTCGTCGTTGCGCTGCTCAACCACCGCGGCCAGAGAGCGCGTGACGCCGATGCCGTAGCAACCCATGACGAAGGGTTGCTCCTTGCCGTTGACGTCCATGAAGGTGGCCCCCATGGCACTCGAGTACTTGGTACCCAGCTTGAAGACCTGCGAGACCTCGATACCGCGGTCGCCGGAAAGCTCGCAGCCGCAGGCAGGGCACAGATCGCCCGGCTTGGCCATCACGAGGTCCATGTAGGCGTCGACTTCGAAGTCGCGGCCGGGCTTGGCGCCGAGGAAGTGGAAGCCGTCCTCGTTTGCGCCGACCGTCCAGGACTGCAGGCCCTCGAGGGAGGAGTCTGCGATGACCTTGGCGCCTGCGGGCAGGCCCACCGGGCCCATGGAGCCCTTGACCAAGCCGCGCTCAATCATCTCCTCGTCCGTGAGCAGGCGGAAGCCCTCTGCGATGGCAGCGTACTTGATGTCGTTGGCCTCGTGGTCGCCGGGAACGAACATCACGTAGGTGACGCCGTCGTCTGCCGTACCGGAAAGCGCCTTGACCAAGGCGTTTTGCGCGACACCCAGGAAAGCGGCGAGCTCGTCGATGGTGTGGACGCCCGGGGTGGATATCTTCTCGAGCTCGCGCTCGGGATTATCGGCGACCTTCACACCCACCTTGGCGGCCTCGGCGTCTGCCGCATAGCCGCAAGTGCAGTGGACGAGGTCGGACTCGCCTGCATCGGCAAGAGCCATGAACTCGCAGGTCTCGCTGCCGCCGATCTGGCCGCAGTCGGCTTCGACCATGCGGTAGTCCATCCCCAGCCTCTCGCAGACGCGCGCATAGGCCGCAGACATACGGTCGTAGATCTCATCGAGGGACTCCTCGGTCGCCGAGAAACTGTAGGCGTCCTTCATGATGAACTCGCGCGTGCGCAGAAGCCCGAAACGCGGCCTGCGCTCGTCGCGGAACTTGTCCTGCATCTGATAAAGGATGACAGGCAGTTCCTTGTAAGAACGCAGCTCGTCGCGCACCAGATCGGTGATGAGCTCCTCGTGCGTGGGCCCCAGGCAGAACTCGACACCGTGCCTGTCCTCGAGGCGCATCATCTCGGGGCCGTAGTCGTCCCAGCGCCCGGACTCGTGCCACAGCTCGCCGGGCTGCAGCATGGGCATGAGGACCTCTTGGCAGCCCGCAGCGTCCATCTCCTCGCGGATGATCCTCTTGACCTTGGCGAGCACGCGCTGGCCCAAGGGCAGGAAGGTGTAGATGCCGGAACCCATCTTGCGGATCATGCCCGCGCGCATGAGGAGCTTGTGGCTGGCGATATCAGCGTCTGCCGGATCCTCCTTGAGCGTGGGGCAGTAGGTCTTGCTCAGTCGAAGTACAGTCATATGGCCATGCTCCTACAGATCGAGGGAAAGCGAGACTTCCTTGAGCTGACGGCGCGTGACGGCTGCGGGGGCGCCGGTCATGGCATCTGCGCCAGAGGAGGTCTTGGGGAACGCGATGACGTCGCGGATCGAATCGAAGCCGCCGATGAGCATGACGAGGCGGTCGAGGCCCAAGGCGATGCCGCCATGAGGGGGCGCGCCGAAGGACAGCGCCTTGACGAGGAACCCGAACTGCTCGTCGATCTGCTCGTCGTTCATGCCGATGCGCTTGAGGATGCGGCGCTGCAGCTGCGGGGTGTGGATACGCACCGTGCCGCCGCCCACCTCAAAGCCGTCCATGACCAGGTCATAGGAGTACGAGCCGCATGCCATGGGGTCGTCCTCGATCTTGTCGAGGTCCTCGTCGCGCACGCGCGTGAACGGATGGTGCTCGGCGACGTAGCGTTTCTCGTCCTCGTCGTAATGGAACATGGGGAAGTTGACCACCCAGTGCATGTCATGCTTGCCCTCGGGGATGAGCCCGAGCTTCTTGGCCATATGCAGGCGGATAACGCCCAGAACCTCGTTGACGACAGATGCCTTGTCGGCGCCGAACATCACGAGGTCGCCGGCCTCGACGTCGAGGGCGGCCTTCATGGCCTCGATCTCCTCGTCGGTGAAGAACTTGAGGATAGGGCTGGTGACAGAGCCGTCACCGCGGTAGGCGATCCAGGCCATGCCCTTCGCACCCGCCTTGACGGCCAGCTCGCCGATCTTGTCGATCTGGGCACGGGGCATGTCGCCTGCGCCCTTGGCGTTGATGGCCTTGACCACACCGCCAGAGGCAAGCGCGGAGGAGAACACCTTGAAGCCGCAGCCCGCGACGATCTGGGACAAGTCGACGAGTTTCATGCCGAAGCGGCGGTCCGGGCGGTCGATGCCGTAGGTGCTCATGGCATCGGAGTACTGGACTCGGTCGAGCGGGAACGTGATGTCGGTGATGCCCGCTTGCTCGAGGACCTCTGCCATGACGTCCTCCATCATCTGCATGACGTCGTCTTCTGTGATGTAGGACATCTCGATGTCAATCTGCGTGAACTCGGGCTGGCGGTCGGCGCGCAGGTCCTCGTCACGGAAGCACTTGGCAACCTGGTAGTAGCGCTCCATGCCGCCCACCATCAAAAGCTGCTTGAACAGCTGCGGAGACTGGGGCAGGGCGTAGAAGTCGCCTGCGCTCAGACGGGAGGGGACGATGAAGTCACGCGCGCCCTCGGGGGTGGACTTGCCCAAGATGGGAGTTTCGACCTCGGTGAAGCCGCGCTTGTGCAGAGCGCTTCGAAGCGACCAGGTGACGCTGTCGCGCAGGCGCAGGGCACCTGCGACCTCCGGACGGCGGATATCGAGGTAGCGCCACTTCATGCGCGTGAGCTCATCGGTCTCGACGCCGTCTTCAAGCGGGAAGGGAGGCGTAACGGACTCGTTGAGGATCTGGCAGTCTGTCACGACGACCTCGACCTCGCCCGTGGGCAGGTTGGGATTTGCGGTATCGTCGGGACGCATGCGCACGAAGCCGGTGATCTTGATCGACCACTCGGGGCGCATCTTCTCGCCCAGTGCGAAGACGTCTGCGGCATGGTCGGGGTCGAAGACGCACTGCGTGATACCCGCGCGGTCGCGCAGGTCAACGAAGATCAGGCCGCCGTGGTCGCGGCGCTTGCCGACCCAGCCGCACAGCGTGACAGTGGCGTCGACATCTGCCGCGATAAGCTGCCCGCAGGTATGGGTGTGCATGGAGTAAGCGTTCAGAAAATCAGTAGGCACTGCATGCCCTCCTCAGATCTTGGGCGAGACCATAGACAGTGGACCGCCCTTCCAATAAAAACACGTCCGTACAGGATAACCCCTGCAGGCTATGCGGGCAGCCGAGAACTTGCCCACTTAAAGCAACAGGCGGGCATGCGGCCTTGCACGGGGCAAGGCGGCATACCCGCCAGGAAAACCCAGATGCGCTGGCTAGGAGAGCATCGCCCGCACGGCCTCGACGACGCCTGCGACGTCTGCGAGCTGCTCGTCATGAGTGATGAAGTTGCGCAGCTTGACCTGACCGCAGGCAAGCTCGTCCGGGCCAACCACCACCGCCAAAGCGGCGTTGCTCTTGCCGGCGACCTTGAACTGGCTTTTGAGGCTTCGACCCTGGGTGTCGCCCACGGCAGGGATACCGGCATCGCGCAGATCCTGCATGACGGAGAACGCCTGGGGCCTCACGGAGTCGTCGACGCAGGCGACGTAGACACTTGCAGGCGCATCGGCGCCTAGGTCGATGCCCTGGGCTTCGAGCGCGAGCATGATGCGCTCGAACCCGACGGCGAAGCCCAGGCCAGGCAGGTCGCGGTCGCCTACCTCGCCCATGAGGCCGTCGTAGCGCCCGCCGCCACCGATCGCGCTTTGCGAGCCGAGGCCCTGGGTGACCTGGACCTCGAAGACAGTGCCCGTATAGTAGTCGAACCCGCGCACGAGGCGGGGATCTTCCACATAAGAGATGCCGGCGGCCTCGAGATAGGCCTTGACCTGCTCATGGCGCGCACTGCAGTCGCCGCACAGATGGTCGCTGAAGCGCGGGGCATGCTCCATGACCTCGAAGCACGCAGGGTTCTTGCAGTCAAAGGCGCGAAGCGGGTTGGTCTCGATGCGGCGACGGCACTCCTCGCACAGGCCGTCTGCATGCTCGACCATGTAGTCCTTGACCGCCTGGGTGTAGGCAGGGCGGCAGGCGTCGTCGCCCATGGAGTTGATGAGCAGCGTCATCGAGTCGCGAGCGATGCCCAAAGACTCGAAGAAACGCATGCACATGATGATCATCTCTGCGTCTGCGGAGGCATCCGTGGCACCCAGGCACTCGACGCCCACCTGGTGGAACTGCCTCAGACGGCCCTTCTGCGGGCGCTCGCACCTGAACATCGGACCGGCATAGAAGAGCTTAGCGGGGGCGGCACCCTGCCCGACCAGGTTGTGCTCTGCGATGGCGCGCACGACGCTTGCCGTACCCTCCGGGCGCAAGGCGAGCTTTTGGTCGGATTTGAGAGCGGCGCCCTCCTTGAGGCTTGCCACGGCACCGACGGAGAAGACCGAGAAGATCTCCTTGGTGGCAGCGTCGCAGGTCTCGCCGCAGCCGCGCAAGAAGAGCTCCGACTTCTCGAAAGCCGGGGTCTCGATAGGCTCGTAGCCGTAGAGCGCGAAGACCTCCGACGCCTTCGAGACGAACGCCTGCCAAGCGCGAGCCTGCCTAGGGAGCAGGTCCTGGGTACCCTTGGGTGCTTTGTATGCCATGCTTTTGCCTCTCAAACAACAAGAGGCCCTCTCAGGCCTCTTGGAACTAGCAGGTATGACGCGAGAAACTTAGCCGCGGACGACCTTGCCGGCCTTCAGGCACTTGGTGCAGACGTTGGCCTTGTGCTTGTGACCGTTGGGCTCCACCACCGTAACGCGCTGGATGTTGGGGCGGAAGGTGCGGTTGGTCACACGATGGGAGTGGCTGATGCTACGACCGGCGACGGGGTGCTTACCACAAACAGAGCAAACCTTAGACATTTCTCGTTCTCCTTGCTTCATAAACGGCTTCGAGCCGCTGATTACCGAAAAAATTGCATAGCTCATGCCACGCGGATTCAGTACTATACCACATTTTTACGAGCGCGGGTGCGCTTGTTTTAAGGTATCTCGCATGTGAGCGAGCGAGAGATGAGTGTAGATCTGCGTAGTGGACAGGCTCGCATGCCCGAGCATCTCTTGGACGCTGCGCAAGTCCGCCCCGCCCTCGACGAGGTCCGTGGCAAAGCTGTGGCGCAGGTCATGCGGATGCAGCGAGGCATCGAGCCCGGCTTGGGCAGCGCGCTTCTTGAACACACGGCGCAGCGCGTCTGCGCTCATGGGGTTGCCGCGCGTCGACAGGAAAAGCGAAGGGGCTAACTTGCCACCCGCAAGCTCCGCTCGCCCCTCGCGGCAGTAGCGGCTTACGGCGTCGAACGCCTTGTCATGCACGGGGACGATGCGCTCCTTGGACCCCTTTCCCATGAGGCGCACCTCTCGCCTGCGATCGTCCACATCGCAAAGGCGCAGCGAGGCGAGCTCGCTTATGCGCGCGCCCGTTGCATAGAGAAGCTCTAGAAAAGCGGTGTCGCGCATATCGACAGGATCTGCAGATGACGCGCAGACCTCGACCAGACGGGTGACATCTGCGACAGACGTCTTGCGCGGAAGCTCGCGGGCAGGCTTGGGAGTGGCCGTTGCGGCAGCCGGATTGCCCAAGACGACCTCTCGCATGTTGAGGTAGTCGAAGAACGTGCGCACGGCCGAAAGGCGCCTGCTCACCGTCTTGCGTGTATAGCCGCCGCGCTCCATCTCGACCATGAAGCGCCTGAAGGTCCTATGGTCGATGCCCAGAGGGTCCAAGCCGCAACGGGCTGCCCAATCCAGATAGCTGTACAAGTCGACGGCATAGGCTCGCACGGTGTTTTGCGAGTAAGCGCGCTCGACGGCCAGCCAGCGCAGGAAGTCCTTAGCATGCGCGGCAGCCCCCGCATCGAGGCCCTTCGCATCGAAGCGAGTGCAGATTTCAGAAAGCGTGCTCACCGGCAGAACCTAATGCGCTTGGGCGCTCAATCCGCCGCAGCCGAAGACATCGGGCCTAGCCGCGATATAAGCAGCGAGCTCGTCGAGGGCGCGCTGTGCGTTGGCGAGCTGACGGGCGGATTTGTTCTTGATCTTGGGCTCGATGGACTCCAGGATGCCGTGGTTGACGTGCATGGGCTGGTAGTCCTCGCATGCCGGATCTGTCGCATAGTCGAAAAGCGCACCCAGGAACGAATGCACGGGAAGCTCAACCTCTGGCGCAGCGGATAGATGCGCATAGACGTTGAGCGCGACGAACAACCCCGAAGCCACAGCCTCAAGATAGCCCTCGGTCCCTGTGAGCTGGCCGGCCAGATACACGCCCGGGCGCTTGGGCAGCGAAAGGGTCTTGGTGAGGACATGCGGCGTGTCGACGAAGGTGTTGCGGTGCATGACGCCGAAGCGCGAGAACTCCGCATGCTCCAAACCCGGGATCATCCTGAAGACGCGCTCTTGCTCGCCAAACCGCAGATTGGTCTGGAACCCCACGAGATTGAAGGCCGTGGCCTGGGCGTTCTCTGCGCGTAGCTGGACCGCAGCCCAAGGGCGCCTGCCGCTTCGCGGATCGGTGAGTCCGACAGGCTTGAGCGCGCCATAGCGAAGCGCATCCATGCCAGTGCGGGCGACCTCCTCCACAGGCTGGCATGCCGCGAAAAGCTCGCGGCGCTTGAAGTGCTTGTCGATGACGCGGTCTGCCGCGACGAGCTCTGTGACGAACGCCTCGTAGCTCTCCTTGTCGAAAGGCGCGTTGAGGTAGTCCGCGCTGCCGCCCTTGCCGTAGCGAGACTGGGCGAAGACGATGTCACGGTCTATGGAATCCGCCTCGACGATGGGCGCGGCGGCGTCGTAGAACGCGAGCCCCTCGTGCCCGAGCTCCGAAGCCAGCTGGGAAGCCAGCGCATCAGAGGTGAGAGGCCCCGTGGCGATGACGGCGGGACCCTGCGGTATAGAGGTCACCTCGCGGCGCTCGACGGTGATGAGGGCGCTTTGGTCGATCATCTCCTGCACGGCGGCGCTGAAGCGCTCCCTGTCAACAGCAAGGGCGCCGCCAGCGGGTATGGCCGTCCGCTTGGCAGCTTCGAGCAGAAACGAGCCCATAAGCGCGAGCTCTTCCTTGATGCCGTTTGCCGCAGAGCCGGGGGTGGTCCCCTTGAGGGAGTTCGAGCAGACGAGCTGCGCAAGCGCATCACCGTCATGGACAGGGGTGCGGGTATGGGGACGCATCTCGACGAGCCGTACGGGCACCCCGCGGCTGGCAAGCTGCAATGCGGCCTCGCACCCGGCAAGGCCGCCCCCGACTACCGTCACCTCTTCGAACGCCATCTTGCCTCCCTGGTTTATCTGCAATACGGGGCAAAGTATACCCTTAAGCGCACAAGCGCCGCCGCTGCGGCAGCGCGCTCTCGGACAACTGCGCTCCAGAAAACGCACCTGCCGCACGGGGCGGATGCCATCGTCGCGTCGTCTGCCCGGCCCCAGATGACACGCACCCACCCTGGCTCCCCAAGCCAGCTGCACGCATCTGCCCCTTACGGACCCTCCGAGCGCCTAGGCAGCCCCTATCGCCTGATAGCGCCCATCCCGACCCCGTTGCGCCAGCCCGTCCATCTCGTAACTCGAAAGCCTGCTCGCAAGCTCGGAGGCGCTCAGACCGAAGTGCGCGCAAAGCTCGCTTGGCGTATAGGCATCGGCTGCAAGCGCCGCCAGCACGGGATCGTCTTTCACAAGCGCATCCCATCGCGCGGGCCCCGACCCCACGGGCATGCCCGGCGCCACAGTCAGAGGGAGCTGCGTGAACGCGCTGTCGATAGCCACATCGAGCGTCTCCTCGTCTGCAAGGGGTATGGCCCCCTGGGCTATCAGATGGTTCGAGCCCTTCGAATACGGCGAGTTTATAGAACCGGGGACGGCGGCAACCGCCCTGCCTGCCGCAAGCGCAGCATCCGCAGTCGAGAACGTCCCGCTGGGAAGGCCCGCCTCCGCGATGACCAAGAGCATCGACAATCCGGCGATGATGCGGTTGCGGCGGCGGAACGTGAAGCC
>CAVCDT010000043.1:0-18436 GCA_963600995.1 Akkermansia muciniphila
CGCCTACCCCTGCTGCAGAGCCGGCCCCTGCCGGCGATTTTGGGGGTTTCGACCCCGGCGCCTATATGGCCCAGCGCGAGGCGGATGCGGCAGCGGATGCAGCCGCGGCGCAGGAGGCCGCGACCCGAGAGCCCGATCCTGCAGAGGGCTTCGGCACCGGCTCGCCGGTGGATGATGCCACGGCAAACAACCTCGCCGATACGCTGAGCGTCTTTGGCGGCGGCATCAAGTTCGAGGAAGTCTAGCGCGTATACCCCGCAGCCCTGCGGGCGGCTCGCGTGCTTCGCTCTGCTGCGTGTCTCTCGACCTCGACCCGCTTGCTGTACCCTGCTGCGCATCGCGTCCTGCTGCGCGGCAGGACGTCCTTGTTTCTCAATCGTTTGGCGCTGTGCGCGTCAGGCGTGCGACAATGGCAAACGCCGATGGCGCGGGCGTTGTATCCTGCGCGACGATATGTGACAGATGCCTGCCGCAGCGGCAGGCTCAAGCAGATAAGGAGACCATCCGATGGCGATGAACCCCCAGGCCATGATGAAGCAGGCCAAGAAGATGCAGAAGAAGATGGAGGAGATCCAGGCGCAGTCCGCGCTCGAGACCGTCACGGCGACTGCCGGCGGCGGCATGGTCACCGCCGTCGTCTCCGGCGCGCTCGAGGTCAAGTCAATCACCATCGACCCCGAGGCCGTCGACCCCGATGACGTCGAGATGCTGCAGGACATGGTCGTCGCGGCCGTCAACCAGGGCATCGCCGACGCGCAGGCCATGACCAGCCAGCGCATGTCCGCTGTGACCTCCGGTCTTTCCGGATTGGGCTTGTTCTAAGCCATGAAGCAAGCTGCCGCCATCAGGCATGCGCAAGAGGAGCTCGAGCGCATGCCCGGCGTGGGCCCCAAGTCCGCGCAGCGCATCCTGCATTGGCTCCTCACCAGCGACGAGCAGACGGCTCGTCGCCTTGCCGAGGCGATCCTCGAGGTCAAAGACGCGATCCACCTGTGCCCGCGATGCCATAACTACGCGCAGGGCGAGCTCTGCGAGGTCTGCATGGACCCGCAGCGCGATGCGTGCGCCATTTGCGTCGTGGCCGAGCCCCGCGATATCGACGCCATCGAACGCACGGGTGCCTACCACGGCCTCTACCATGTGTTGGGCGGCGTCATCAACCCCATGGACGGCGTGATGCCGGACGACCTCCATATCGCCGACCTCATCGCCCGCCTGGGCAGCGAAGATGTAAACGAGGTCCTCTTGGCCACCAACCCCGATGTCGAGGGCGAGACCACGGCGAGCTATCTCGCGCGCACCATCAAGCCGCTGGGTATCACCGTCACGCGTCTGGCAAGCGGGCTTCCCGTGGGCGGGGAGCTCGAGTACGCCGACGAGGTCACCCTTGCGCGCAGCATCGAGAGCCGCCGCGCCCTCTAGCCGCCGCGAGCCTCAGCCGGGTGCCGCATCCAACAGAACGACCGCTGCAAGCGGCGCGCCCATTGCCGCAAATAGAGCATCCCAAGGCCCCGCACATGCGGGGTCTTGTGCGCTGCGGCGCCGTTGACCGGGGTAGCTCGCATGCAATGAGGCCGTAACCTGCGGCTTGTATAATCGATGGTCTTACCGAGTGCGCAGACGGCCGCTAAGCGGCCCTTGGCTCTGCTTATCCCCATGGTCAGGAGGCACGTATGGTCAACCACGACGATTTTGCCCTCTACAAGAACTTTGGCGCCTACACGGATTTCCCCCCGGAGTGCTACAACACCTTCAACGTCAAGCGCGGCTTGCGCAACCAGGACGGCACGGGCGTCGTAGCGGGCGTGACCTCTATCAGCAACGTCCACGGCTACCTTACGGACGAGGGCGTCAAGGTCCCCGCAGAAGGCAGACTCACCCTGCGCGGCTACGACATCAAGGACCTCGTGCGCAACGCCGTCCAAGAGGACCGCTTTGGCTACGAGGAGCTCGCCTTCCTGCTCTGGGACGGCGACCTTCCCAGCTACCAGGACGTCGAGATCCTCAAGGAGATGGTCGACAGTCAACGCGAGCTTCCAGACGGCTTTGTCGCCAACTTGATCATGAACAGCCCCTCGGCAAGCACCATGAACATGCTCGCCCGCAGCGTCTTGCTGCTGTACTCCTATGACCAGGATGCCGATGTCATCTCGAAGAAGCACGAGGTCGACGTCGCGATCCAGCTGATGTCGCGCCTGCCGCGCCTGGCGGTCTTGAGCTACCTTGCGCGCAAGCAGATCTCGAGCCATCGCATGTACATCAACCCGCCAACACCCGGCCTCTCCACGGCGGAGACCATCCTCACCATGCTGCGCCCCGATATGTCCTACACGCACAAAGAGGCCAAGATGCTCGACATCATGCTCATGCTCCATGCTGAGCACGGCGGGGGCAACAACTCGACCTTCACCACGCGCGTGCTCACCTCGAGCGGCACGGATGCCTACAGCGCCTACGCAGGAGGCATCTCGAGCCTCAAGGGCTCCAAGCACGGCGGCGCGAACCTCAAGGTCACGGCTATGCGCGATGACCTCAAGGCCAACGTCGAGAACTGGCAGGACGAGGGCCAGGTGGCCGATTACCTGCGTCGCGTCCTGCGCAAGGAGGCCAACGACGGCACCGGGCTCATCTACGGCATGGGGCATGCCATCTACACGCTGAGCGACCCGCGCGCGCAGATCTGCAAGGAGTTCGCGCGCCGCATGGTCGCCGGCACGGAGTTCGAGGCCGATTTCAAGCTCATCGAGACCATCGAGCGCCTCACCCCGGAGCTCTTCGCCGAGGTCAAGGGCTCGACCAAGGCCATCTGCGCCAACATCGACATGTACTCCGGCCTGGTGTACCGCGCACTGGGCATCCCGGACGAGCTCTTCACCCCGCTCTTTGCCGTGGCACGCCAGGCGGGCTGGAGCGCGCATCGCTTCGAGGAGCTCGCATCCGGCCGCCGCATCATCCGTCCGGCGTACAAGTCCTTCGAGGGCAGCCGCCCCTATGTCCCCATCGAGCAGCGATCTGCGGCCCGCGATGTCGCAAGCGGCGAGATCGTCCGCGTCAACGAGGACGTTCCCAACGACTAGCGGCCCGCCAAACCCGCCGTCGCCTCTGCACTTGCTACGCTGCGGTACGGTGCAAAGCGCGGGCGGCGCTACCCCATAGCCTAAGGCTCGAAGAAAGGAGCCCTTCATGAGCAAGCACAGCATCACCCTCATCCCCGGAGACGGCATCGGCCCGGAGATAACCTCCTGCATGCAGCGCGTCATCGCCGCTGCGGGCGTGGATATCGACTGGAAGGTCGTCAACGCGGGCGCGGGCGTCATGGACGAGTACGGCACCCCGCTGCCCAGCCACGTGCTCGACGCGATCGCCTCTACGGGCGTTGCCATCAAGGGCCCCATCACCACGCCGGTGGGCTCTGGCTTCCGCAGCATCAACGTGGCGCTGCGCAAGCACTTCGACCTGTTCACCAATCTGCGTCCCGTCTGGTCGATCGAGGGTACGGGTGCGCGCTACAGCGACGTGGACATCGTCATATTCAGGGAGAACACAGAGGACCTCTACGCGGGCATAGAGGCCGATAAGGACACCCCGCAGGCAGCGGAGCTCATCTCCTGGGCGGCAGCGCAGGGCCTGGGCGACATTAAGCCCGACAGTGCCATCAGCCTCAAGCCCATCAGCGCAAGCGGGTCGAGGCGCATCGTGCGCGCCGCCTTCGAGTACGCCGTGGGCAATGGGCGCAAGAAGGTCACCGCCGTGCACAAGGCCAACATCATGAAGTGCTCCGACGGCTTGTTCCTGGCCACGGCCCAAGAGGTCGCCGCACAGTACCCCTCCATCGAGTTCGAGACCATGATCGTGGACGCCACCTGCATGAACCTCGTCATCGACCCGTCCAGGTTCGACGTCATGGTCCTGCCCAACCTCTACGGCGACATCGTGAGCGACCTGTGTGCGGGCCTGGTGGGCGGCCTGGGCATGGCCCCCGGCGCCAATATCGGCAGCGACGTGGCGATCTTCGAGGCCGTGCACGGATCGGCCCCGGATATCGCGGGTATGGGCATCGCCAACCCCACGGCAGAGCTCCTAAGCGGCTGCATGCTCCTCGACCATATTGGTGAGAAAGAGGCTGCCGATAAGATCCGCGCGGCTATAGGGCGCGTTTATGCGGCAGGCGAGCATCTCACCGGCGACATCAAGAAGATTGTGAGCGGCTCTGCCGCAGGTGCGGCCACAAGCGACGAGTTCACCCAGGCTGTCATCGCCGCCCTCTAGCCTCTGGCGGCATAGACGTACGGCATTTTCCTGCTGGCTCGGGATTGCGCACATGCTCGGCAGCCTGCCTTTGCGGCGGGCTGCTGCTGTCTTCGCAGCTTTCTTAAGCCTTATGAAATCTCTGTGCTCGATGAGGTTTGCGCTAGGACAACATCGCAATCAGCGTTAGAATCTCCTTTCTGGGGTAACTCCCATACAACGCATTACGAACGGAGCTAAACGTGGCATTAAAATTTGGCAAGACTCCGCGCGGCGCTCATGGGGTATCTGGTCAATCTCGCCAGGCATCCAAGCCGGCTGCTTCCCAACGAGGGCAGCGTCAGCCGGGCCGCACAGAACACGCGCAGACCGTGCGCACGCAAGACGGCAGGTCGGCACAGGGCCGTTACGGACGCGGTGAATCCGCGGGCGACCGCCGCAACATCGTCCCCGAGCGGGGCCAGGGCACGCAGAAATCCATGTACGTCGGCAACGAGAACCTTGTGGCAACCCAGGCCACGGGCTCGTACGCAGACCTCGCAGCAGACGACCGCCAGCAGACGCTGGGCGACGTGGTCATCTCGCTGCGCAACGTGACCAAGGTGTATCCCGCACAGCCCAACAAGCCGGCGCTTGCAGGGCTTTCCCTGGATATCCGCGCAGGCGAGTTCGTCTTCTTGGTGGGCCATTCCGGCTCGGGCAAGTCGACGTTCATCCGCATGCTCAACCGCGAGGTCATCCCCACCAGCGGCGAGCTCATCGTCGCGGGAGAGAACCTGCGCACCATCAAGAACTGGCGCATTCCCTACCTGCGCCGCAACGTCGGGTGCGTGTTCCAGGACTTCAAGCTGCTCCCCAACAAGACGGCGTTCGAGAACGTCGCCTTCGCGCTGGAGGTTATCGGCAAGTCCAAGCACGTCATCAACACCTACGTGCCGGAGGCCATGCGCCTCGTCGGCTTGGAAGAGAAGATGAACAAGTACCCGGACGAGCTCTCCGGTGGCGAGCAGCAGCGCGTCTCCATCGCGCGCTCCATCGTCAATCGCCCGCCGCTGCTGATCTGCGACGAACCCACCGGCAACCTCGACCCGCAGACCTCCCTGGGCATCATGCGCTTGCTCGAGCGCATCAACCGCACGGGCACTACCGTCCTGGTCGCAACGCATGACCGCGAGATGGTCGACCAGATGCGCCGCCGCGTCCTCGCACTCGAGAACGGCGTGTTGGTCCGCGACCAGAAGAAGGGAGTGTACGGCTACGATGTCTAAGATCGTCTATTTCCTCAAAGAGAGCCTCGTCAGCTCGCGCCGCAACCTGGGCACCACGGTCGGCGGCATCATCACCTTGTTCTTGAGCCTGTTCATGGTGGGCATCTCCATCATGTTCTCGTCGATGATCTCCAACGTCACCACGAGCTTCGAGGAGGAGGTCAACATCCGCCTCTACATCGCAGATACCGCCAAGGACAAGCAGATCGACGCCTTGACACAGTACCTCGAGTCGATGGAGACGGATGAGGGCAACGTCGCGAGCGTGACCTTCATGGACAAGGACGCCGTCTTGGAGGAGTTCAAGCAGCAGACCACTAACAACACCGATATCGTCGACCAGCTCGACGGCAACCCGCTGCCGCGCACATACGTAATCGAGCTCAGGGACACGCAGCGTGTCGAGGAGACCGCCAACGCGATCCTCTCCAACGAGACCTTCACCAAGATCGCGGACAACCCGGACAACCCGTCGGATTCCGTCAAGTACGGCCAGGGCACGGTCGAGCGCCTGTTCCTGGTGGTCAACCTGATCCGCGCCGGCTGCATCGCCGCCATCATCCTGCTGGTCTTCATCTCGCTGGTGTTCCTCAACAACACCATCCGCCTGGCGATCACCGCCCGCCGCAAGGAGATATCGATCATGCGCCTGGTGGGCGCGAGCAACGGCTTCATCCGCGGGCCCTTCGTCATGGAGGGCATCCTGCAGGCGCTGGTGGGCGCTGTGCTCGCCATCATCTGCATCAGCGTCATCCGCAGCACGGCCATGCCGCACCTGGAGACCATGGTCACCTTCTTGCCATTGACCGTCGACCCCAGCGTCTACACGATGATCTACATCGTCTTGGTTGTCGCCGGCGTGATCGTCGGTGCCCTGGGTTCGATCTGGGCGATGCGCAAGTACCTCAAGATCTAGAAGCGCACCGGCTGTACTACCGCCGCAAGGCAGACTGCGACCCTGCAGGCCCCGATGGGCTTGCGGGGTCGCTTTGCGCTTGGGATGTGGATGGTGCGCCCGCTTTGCGCCGGGCAGGGCAGCGTGACGCAGCCGGGATCGGGGGAGGGGTGCGGGCGGCAGGTGCGCTCGCGTCCTGCCTGTAGCTGCCAGCGCCCGCGTGCCGCGCAGCCCTTCGCGCCGTTGCTGCGATTGCGCGTGTTCTTTGGCCTGTAGCAGGGCGCGTACGCTGATAAACTGATGAGGTTATGCGTCTATTTCTTTTGAAGGAGGAGCTCAGATGAGCACCATCATCGATGTCTACGGTCGCGAGGTTCTCGACTCCCGCGGCAACCCCACCGTTGAAGTCGAGGTTTCCCTGGACGACGGCAGCTACGGCCGCGCCACGGTCCCCAGCGGGGCGAGCACCGGCGCTTTCGAGGCCGTAGAGCTGCGCGACCCGGACGACCCCCGCTACCTGGGCAAGGGCGTCAAGCGTGCAGTCGAGCACGTCAACGAGGAGATCGCAGACGCCTTGATCGGCATGGAGGCGACTGACCAGCGTGCCATCGACCAGACGCTCATCGAGCTCGACGGCACTCCCAACAAGGGCAACCTGGGCGCTAACGCCGTCTTGGGTGCGAGCCTGGCCTGTGCTAAGGCCGCTGCAGACTCCACGGAGCTCACCCTTTACAGCTACTTGGGCGGTGTGAACGCGCATCTGCTGCCCACCCCGATGATGAACATCCTCAACGGCGGCGCCCATGCGGATAACACCGTCGACATCCAGGAGTTCATGATCATGCCCGTGGGCGCCGAGACCTTCACCGAGGGCCTGCGTTGGTGCGCAGAGATCTACCACACCCTCAAGAAGGTCCTCAAGGAGCGCGGTCTGAGCACCGGCGTGGGCGACGAGGGCGGCTTTGCCCCCAACCTCGCCACCAACGAGGAGCCCTTGCAGCTGATTACCGAGGCCTGCGAGCGCGCCGGCTACAAGCCCGGCGAGCAGATCAAGTTCGCCATGGACCCTGCCTCTACGGAGTACTACGACGCCGCCAAGGGCAAGTACGTCTTGGCCGGCGAGGGCCGCGAGTTCACCAGCGCCGAGATGGTCGACTACTGGGAGGATCTGGTCAATCGCTATCCCATCGTCTCGATCGAGGACGGCATGGCCGAGGAGGACTGGGAAGGCTGGAAGCTTCTCACCGATCGCATCGGCGACCGCGTGCAGCTGGTGGGCGACGACCTCTTCGTCACCAACCCCGAGCGCCTCAAGAAGGGCATCGAGCTGGGTGTGGCAAACGCCATTCTCATCAAGTTCAACCAGATCGGCAGCCTGACCGAGACCCTCGAGGCCATCAACCTGGCCCAGAAGCACAACTACACCTGTGTCATCAGCCATCGCTCCGGCGAGTCCGAGGACGTCACCATCGCGGACCTTGCCGTGGCTGTCAATGCCGGCCAGATCAAGACCGGCGCCCCGTGCCGCACGGACCGCGTGGCCAAGTACAACCAGCTCATCCGCATCGAGGAGGAGCTGGGGACCTGCGCTCAGTACGCAGGCGACGACGCCTTCTACAACATCCGCTAAAGCTAGCCGCTAGTAGCCGTCTTTGACGGCGTCTTGCGGCAGGCAGCAAGCGCGACGGAGGGTGCGCGGTTCCAAAGCGGGGCTGCGCACCCTTTGTGTAGATGGCGTCGCACGTGGTACGCGCTTTGCGCTGCGTGCTACAATCGAGTGCAGCAAATCAAAGAGAAAACCCAAAGACGACCGATGCCAAACGAACCTAGAAACAAACACGGCAGGACGCTTAGAGAGCAGCTCAAGGCCGCCGCAGACGCCACGGCCCAGCAGCAGCGCGCCAAGAAGGAGAACGTTGCTGCCAAAGACAAGGGCAACGTCACCAGGCGCCGCGCGAGCAAGGAGCAGGTGAGCGCGCAGCAGGAGCACGATCAGAAGAAGCGCGACAAATCCAAGCGCGAGGTGAAGGCGTCTCTCAAGGACCTCAAGCCGCTCGAGGCTGCAAGGGAGTTCATCGGCAACCTGGCCTTGGGATGGCGCATCTTGGCCGTGCTCGTGGCATCGGTGCTGATCATCGGCGTCGTCTTGTATCCCATCGGCTGCACGTACTACCAGGCGCTGCGTCAAGAGCAGCAGCTCCAGGCGGTGCTCGATGCCGTCAACGAGCGCAACGAGAGCATCGAGAGCAAGAACCAAGAACTCGAGACGGACGAGGGCGTCGAGAACCAGGCGCGCGAGGAGTACGGCTGGGTCAAAGACGGCGAGCATGCCACGCTTGTCTCCAACAGCGGCGAGAGCTCGAGCGGGATGCCCTCGCAGGTAGACGAGTCGCAGATCGAGCCCCCGCATACCTGGTATTACGATATCCTCGACGTCATCTTCCAGTCGAAGGTCTAAGATTGTCAGACCACGGGGGCGTGGTGGAATTGGCATACGCAGCGGACTTAAAATCCGCCTCCGCAAGGATTGTGGGTTCGAACCCCACCGCCCCTACCAGCATCTTCGAGGTCGCCTTCTGGCGGCCTTTTGCTTTAGCAGTCAAAATAAATCCCGATTAGGCGAGTGGGGCAGAAAACATCCCTTAGATGCCTCAAATACAGTAGAATATCTGCCAAGGAAGTACTGGGCTACAGTTTCAAAAGGGGGAAGCTATGCCTTTGTTCAAACGCTCCGCCGCAGAGATCTTCGCCGGCAAGTCAGATGACAAATCCGTTCCCGAGTACCGCGTTGCGGCTTGGGCGTCTTACGACCTCAAGCAGCATATGCGCGAGCAGCCGTTTACCATCAACGTCCCAGAGGATATCGTCTGGACCGTTGCCAAGGTGGACGACGACCTCTACGAGGCACGCGGCACGCTCAAGCTCCCCATCGAGGTTCGCCTGCGCGTAGACCCGGAAACCGGTGAGCTCACCAAGGACCGCGTTATCCTCAACGGCGAGAAGCGCTACGACGCGCGCGAGCATCGTCCCAAGGACTTCAACCCGCTCGATGCCGTCAACATCGACGAGGCTCGTGTCCAAGCCTTCACGCGCTACAACAAGAACCTCAGCGAGTAGTCCAAGCTGCAAAAGCGCTCTAGGCGCCCCGGCCCGTTTGGGTCGGGGCGTTTTTGCGGTTGCTGTTACAGCTGGGGCGCTTGTGCCGCTTTCGCGTTGCCCGCGCCCTTGCAGGGGCCATGCACCCTGCCTTCCAACGCCTTAAGTATCCTTAATCGCTTGCTAACTAGAGGGAGTTAGGCTTAGCGCACAAAGCCGTGGTCTATACTTTTGACGATAGTGCGAACGAGGAGGAGACGGTTTTGGCATACGACGCACATCCTTTTGCAAGCAGGGCATGCAAGCTGGCGACATGCGCTGCCATGCTGATGCTCCCCTTGGGACCGTTTGCCTTAGGCGACATGGCGGCCGCCGCATATGCCGGCGACAGCTCGAGCGCGCAAAGCGCCGTCTCGAGCGATGCGCAGTCGCAGTGGAGCTTCGAGTATCCCTCGGGCAATCGCGTTGCGCTCAACCGCCCGCTGGACATCATCGCAAAGCTCGCCATCCCGCAAGACTCGGATGGCGGCAAGACGCAGGCTGCATCCGATACCGTTACCTACAGCGCTACGCTGCAGTACGAGACCTATGGCGTGGCCGATGAGTACAACACGCTCGCTGCCGCAGACGCGGTGATCGAGGGCGACTACTACGTCATCCGCTTCGACAACAAGGCCGTCCCGGCGACGGATACCGCAAGCAACGGATGGGCGCGTGCTCAGCAGACCAGGTTCAGGATGATCATCACCGGCAGCGACGGTGCAGCGAGCACGGTCAAGGACTTCTATCTCTATATCGAGCCCGCGTCGCAGACGGTGAGCTTCAACACCTGCGTCGCCGCCGATGACATCGACCAACCGTCTGCCATCATCAAATCCATCGAGGCCACGTATGGCTGCACCTATGCGTACGACCCTACGGCTGCAGACCCCGCCACTGCCGGCAGGCATCTGCCGACGCCAGCGCGCCCCAATTACGAGTTCGACGGCTGGTATACCAGCTATAACGCCACGACCGGCACCTACGGCACCAAGGTCGACGAGAAATCCGTCTTCACGGGCACGGCGCCCGCTACGCTGTATGCCAAATGGAAGGGCAAGCGCTACGAGCTCATTTTGGTGGGTGACTCCATGGTGGGCAGCAACCAAGGCACTTTGAGCCAGACGAGGATGTACGTCACCTATGGCGATACCTACGCCGCGCTTGCCAGCGTGACGGGCACGGGCATCACCGGCGAGAACACAGAGCTGCGTGGGTGGACGGATTACTTTGGCAATGCGGTGTCGCCATCGGACAAGATCGTCGACACCGATGCCGAGCGTCGCACATGGGCAAGCGGCCTGCAGATCCTCTATGCCGTTTGGGGCGAGGCGCGCGAGTCGATCGGCGATGCGCAGATAAGCGGCGTGGAAGAAAGCTATCCCTGCATCGGCAGGCCCATAACGTTGGACAACCTCAAGGTCACACTGCGAGAGCATACGGATGCAAGCGGCGCCATCATCCCTGCAAAGACGCTCAAGGCGGATAAAGACTACGTGGTCGAGTACAACAATAACGTCGATGTCTCCGACGAGGGTTTCCCCGCCACCTTCACGGTGACGGGCACGGGCAAGTACAAGGGCTCTGTCAAAGGCAGCTTCAAGATCACGACGGGAACGCCTTACTTCGACGTCAACGATGCGGACATCTACGACGGCCAGAGCGTGGGGCTCAGTTGGGACACGTCGGGCAATATGGTCGTCCAAAACAAGCTGGTGACCGATGCGAGCGATGTCGTTTACAAGCTCGAAGGCGACCTCAACGGCGCGACGATCGACGAGTCGACGGGCAATATCACCATCGTGCACCCGGTCACGGACATCAAGGTCATTGCGGTCGCCTCGAAGGGCGCTAACTTCGACGCCACGCCAGAGGAGGGTGCAAGCTACACTTTGAGCGTTGCGGCAACGCCTCTCGCTGCGAAGAACGTGACGCTTTCGAGCACGTCGTTTGCCTACAGCGGCAAGAAGCTCACGCCCAAGGTCACGGTCAAGAACGCCCAGGGCGCCAAGCTCACGGAGGGTGTGGATTACACGCTCGACATCGCAGGCGGCTGCAAGAAGGTGGGCACCTACAAGATCAAGGTGGTAGGTCTCAACGGCTACGCCGGCACGGTGAGCAAGAGCTTCACGATCAGCCCCAAGAAGTGCTCGAGCCTCAAAGCCAAGCGCTATGGCAAGCAGAAGGTGGGCGGCAAGACCTACGGCCTCTACAAGCTCAAGTGGGGCAAGGTGTCTGGGGCCGGCGGCTACCAGGTGTATCGCACCGTCGCCTCCAAGACGGCAAAGACCACCTTTGGCTCTAAGACAACGAGCAAGGCCTTTGGCTGGCAGAAGGGCAAGAAGGTCACCGTCAAGGTGCGCGCGTTCAAGAAGGTCTCCGGCAAGAAGTACTACAGCAGCTGGCGATCCATCACCGTCAAGGTCAAATAGGCTGCTCTGCAGCCGATAGAGGGCCGTCTCTCTGCTTTGAGCGAGGAGGCGGGCCTTCTGCTTTATATAGGTCTGCGTTTGGGATGGCAGTGCAGGTGTTGAGAACCCCGGGCCTAGCGGCGACCGTGGCTGTTGCGGTCTATTTTGCCGATGGGTTGCGTATGCTGGCTGCGCCCTAGAGGTCGATGTCGATGATGGGCTTGTCGCCCGATCCGCCCTTACTGCCCCCGCTTGTCGAGCCGCCAGACGTCCCGCCGGATCCAGAGCCGCCGCTGCTTCCACCCGAGGCGCTGCCGCTATCGGTCCCGCTGTTGGTGCCCCCGTTGTTGTAGGAGCTATCGGGCGTCTTGGCGGCCTTCTTCTTGGTGTAGTAGAAGGTCACGACATTGGCGCTGGGGTCTTTGGCGATGGTGAGCTTGACGGTCTTGTCGCCTTTGAGGGTGTAGTTCTTGAACGTGGGGGCCGTGATCTTGACGGTGGTGCCGATAGTCACGCTGCTTTTGCTCAGCTCGTCTTTGAGCTTCTTCTTGCTGCCCTTGACCAGGTAGCGCACGGTGTAGCTCGAGAGCTTCTCCTTGGCCTCCTGCTCCTCTTTCTGGCGCTGGGCCTCTTGCTCTGCCGCGGCCTGCTGCTCGGCCTCGATGCGCGCTTGCTCCTCTTGGGCTGCTACCTGCTGGTTGTGGTTGTCGACGGCGATATAGGCGCCGATGCCGATGCAGGCAGCGGCCAGCACGCATATGGCAGCGATGATGCCGCCCTTGCCGCGCTTCTTGGCGGTCTTGGTCGTGGTGCCGTTGAGGGGGTCCGGGTCCTCTGCGTTGACGAGCAAGCTGCGCGTGGCCGGCCCGATGACGCCCAGCTTGCGCTCGAGCTTGGTGCCGGCGTAGCCCATCTCGATCTTGCTCTCGAGCGCTGCGGCGATGAAGTCGACGATGAGCTCGTCGCCGTTTTGCTCGGTGAGGAAGGACTCGTAGCCGCGCAGCTCGCGTGGGAGCTCGTTAGGGTCGAGCCCAGAGGTGTAGCTCACCAGCGTGCCGCCGGATTTGCGCCCGGTGAGCAGGTCGTCGTGGAAGCTGCCCCACTCGTACTTGACCCAGGGGCTCAGGATGTTGTCGAGCGACGTGCCCACCACCACGAGCACCTTGGCTGCGTCGAGCGCGTTGTTGATGGCGTCCTTGTAAGCGCCCTGCCCCATGCGCGTGAGGCTCAGGGTGCTGCAAAACGCGCTGATGCCGCGCTCCTCGAGCTTGTCGTGCAGGTCGAAGGCCATCTGGGCGTCGCGCGTGCGCTCGCCGTTTACATCCGAGTTCTTGTAGCTGATAAAGACATCGAAGCCGCTTGCAGCATCGGACATGACGGGCCTCCTTCCCTGTGCGCAACCTTGTGACGTCTAACGTAGCATTGTATCAATGCTTGCTGGGCAAACGATGTGTCGCCCTTGTGGAGGTGCGCTAAAATCGACTCCCAGCAAGATGACTCGTCGGATAATGGCGACTGCGGGCAAGGCGGTGCGCATGCGCTGCCGGGTATGAGTACGCAAGCTGTGCGCCTGCCTTGGTGCCGCGTCTGCACGGCGCTATGGCCCGATGCTCGAGATGACGAGACACGATTGCCAACCGGTTGAATATGCCGCAAGAAAGCGAGGCCCTATGAGCACGCCGATCCTGGTTCTGCGCAACAAACTCTACGAGTACCGCGACCTCACCTCCACCAAGATGAAGGAGATCGATCGCTGGCTCTTCAACATCAACATGCTCAGCTACCAGATCGACTTGGCGTTTCCCAGCAGCATCGCCTTGCCCGTCTACGAGAAGGTCACGCGCGACTGGAGCGACAACACCGCCCTGCGCCTCAACGAGAAGAGCACGCCGGAGGCCCTCGAGGTCTTCGAGAAGTACTGCCCGCCAAACCTGGAGAAGGGGTTGGCCGCCCTCGAGGGGCTTAAGCCCTCTGACGACCGCGTCAAAGACGAGTACGCCGCGGTAGTGGCGCTCGCCAAGGAGACCAGCAGCTTCTACCAGGGCATTGCGAGCCTCTACGGGCAGGGCATGGCCGCCTATCGCGAGCTGCTGCCGCTGTGGATACTCAAGAACGCCTCCCCGCTGTATGCCATGAGGCTCTGGGAGGACCAAGAGCGCGTCCTGGCCTTGGGGGATGCCCTCTACCAGGCGTTTTTGGAGGCCGGCTACCATCGCGAGGTGTGCGAGCGCTTCAACGAGCTGGTCTTCAGCTGCTACAACTCGTATGCGACCAAGTTCTCCACTGCCACGGCAGAGCAGGTCGAGCGCGCACGCGAGCTCTCGCAGCTGCCCTTGGGCGAGCTCTACAAGATCAAGCACGCACAGGGCTACCGTGGGCTTCCCTCCTGGCTCGAAGCCAAGGAGCAGCTCATCTGGAACCTCGCCGTTTGCGCGCTCTACGGGCCGGAGAACGCGCGCCCGCAGTACTTCTCTCATACGGAGGTCGCCGTCTCGACGGATGCCCTCAATGCGCTGTCCGCAGATCCGCGCCTGCGCCAGGGTAGCGGCAGCGCCGTGCTTATGCGCATCTTGGAGGGCGGCTCTACGGATGTTGTCACCACTATCCAGCTGGGGCGCGAGGGCGACGCCGCTCTGCAGGACTGCCTCATCATGGTGCTGGGGCGCGAGTTCCAGGGTGCCCCCTCGCCCGACGAGCTGGGCGACGTGTGCGAGTACGTGGCGCAGCATGCCCAGGAGGAGGACCACCGCCATCATTACGCGACGCTGCTCGACGCCGATAGCGCCCGTCATCTGGGCGTCTACTTGATCGACGGGCAGGTCCTGCTCATCGACTTGGGCTCCAAGAACGGCACCTTCATCCGCCGCGGCAAGGGCACGGGCGAGCGCTACCTGGTGATGCCCGGCCGCAACAGCGCCTTGGTCGACGCCTTCAAGGCCCGCGGCTACAACTTCGAGGTGGCGACGCGCGTCGTGGCCATGCGCGGCGACCAGGTGTTCCTGGGTGCCTCGCAGTTCGAGCTGCAGTAGCATCCCCGCGCAGACTGCCCCTCTGCTCTGCAGGTTGCGCCCTGCAGCATTCGACCCGCTTGAAAGGAACCGTTCGTGCGCACTGCAACCGTCGACGCGTCACCGGCGTTCACGCATACGTTTTTGGATAAGCCCGCGCCCGCCGGCGTCGAGCCCTCGCTCAAGGGCCGCAAGGGCGTTTTTCGCGTCGATGAGGACGCGAAGCCGCTCGTGTCGTCTGGCATGAAGCGCATCTACCGCGGCAAGTACGAGGCCTTCGACGGCATCGTGCACGACGCGATCGCCGTCGTCTTCGCCAAGGACCAAGCACGCCGCTTTGGCATGGAGACGGCGACGCTTGCGCGCAACGGCCTGCTCGATGTCGGCCCGCGCGTCTACGAGCTGCTCTCTGGGCGCATCACGGCAGATGACGCGCCCAGCTCGCCCATCATCATCGAGGAGGACGCGGGCGTATCGCTGGAGGACGTGATCTTCTGCGGGGCGAACATCCCCGAGGCCGGGGGCAGCAATGCGCCCGTCGTGCGAGCCAAGGGCACGCGCAACCTATCGGCCAGCACGGCGGACGTACTCCTCAACCTCGATGCTTTCTGCAGTAACGGCATGAAGCTTACCGGGCAGCACCCGCTGCATCCGCTTGGGACGCTCGAGCGCGCCAAGGAGAACGCCAAGATCATGTTCGATGTGCTGTCTCAGGCCGCCAACATGCACGAGCAGAACATCTACCACCGCGACCTGCGCGCCGCCAACGTCTGCGTCAAGCGCTACGGGCCCGCCCCGGAGGACATCCGCGCGACTGTGATCGACTTCGAGATGTCGAGCGGCCTGGGGGAAGGCGAGCCCGAGGCGCGCGCCAAGACCTACTACGACGCGCTCTTCAGGGACCTGCCGCAGTCGCTGGGCTTGGGAAGCGCCGCTGCCCAAGCCGATGAGGAGCAGCCCTTGAGCCGCGAGGACATCCTCGCCGGGCGCGTTGCCTGCGCGACGCTGCCGCCGGGGTCGCTGGAGGGCGAGCGCCTTGCGCCCACGCCGCTCGAGGTCGACCTGGGCTACCTGGCTGCGCTGCGCTACGAGCTTTCCACCGGGCGCAGCATCACCACGGCCACCGGTCCGGAGCTTGCGATAGGGGAGTGGCCCTTCTTCAGCTACGACGAGGACGGCCATATCATCGCCCACAAGATCAGCCCGCAAGACGACATCATCCCCCTGGGAGAGGAGCTGGGTCTCGCGCGCATCACGGAGGGCTTGTTCCCCGAGCCGTCCGTGCGCAGCTATCTGTCCGGCACGTTCAAGCACTTCGGGTTCCTCGATGCGCACGACCTGCAGATGTACAGGCAGTCGCAGGGTATCTACGGCAGCATCGGGCTCATCGCCCGCGAGCTCTTCTCGCGCTACAAAGACCATGTCAGGCGCGATGAGTACGTCCCGGATTACGAGCGCTTCGAGGACCAGCCGCAGGATTTGCAGGACTCCAACTACGCGCAGGCGCGCGCCATCGTCGACAAGGTCGATAGGCTGGGCTATCGCATGGTGCCGTTGGAGATGTGCTCGCCTGCAGAGCGCGTGACCAAGATCCCCGAGCGCGAGGTCGAGTATCTGGCCTATGTCGAGCACCGGCGCTGGGTCGACGAGCGCCTCAAGGCAGGATGGAAGCCCGGTCCGCGCAACGCAGAGCAGAAGACCACACCCTACCTGGTGCCCTACGACGAGCTGAGCGAGGAGGTCAAGGACTACGACCGCCAGCCCGTGCGCGACATCATCCCCATCTTGGAGGACATCGGCTTGGCGCTCTGCCGCTAGCCTTGCAGTTGGCGCTGCCGCAAGGCGTGTAGCTGTCGTTGCCTTTGGCGCTGGCGTCGCCGCTCGATCCGCTGCTCGCCTTGCACGCAAATACACGCGCGCGAAACAGTCCGGGCGCGTGCGTGCGGTACCATGTCAGCCACGAGAAACCATACGAAGGAGCAGCTCATGTCCCAAAAAGCAGTCGTCACCGTCTTGGGTGCGGATAAGACCGGCATCATCGCAGGCGTGTGCAGCGCGCTTGCCGCAGGCGGCGTCAACATCATTGACATCCGCCAGACCGTTATCGACGACATCTTCTCCATGACGATGATGGTGACCTTGGACGAGCAGGTCGCGGATTTCAACACCGTGCTCGCCTCGCTGCAGGAGTGCGCCAAGGACCTGGGCGTGCAGATCCAGATGCAGCGTCTCGAGGTCTTCAAGTACATGTACGAGGTCTAGGTCAAAGCGGCCAAAGCGCGGCTCTGCTTATCTTAAGAAGAGCTGAATTTTTGTTGCAACTTGGTGCTAAGGCTGTTAATGGGCGGTTAATGCTCGTATTATCTTGAGTTACGTACACGTGTCTCAACCAAGGATAATCGCTGCATGTCCAAGCGTCGCTTCAACCAACTTGATACTACTTTGGCCCATCGCGTTTTGAGCGTGGCGCTCTGCGCTGCCGTCGCATCGTTTGGCGCGGTGCCTATCGCAAGTGCTGTCGGGGCAGATAACGCCACGACGTTTGCAGAGGATGCAGCTGGCGACACCGCGGGCGCAGACCAAGGCGCTGCCGATGACAGCGGTGCGGATAGCGGTGCAGCAGACGATAGCTCCAAGACCGATGACGGCAGCAGCGCTGCCGGCAAGAAGGACGACTCGCAGGCATCGTCTGGCTCGAGCAAGAAGGACACGTCTACCAAGACGCCGGTTAGCACGCTCGAGGACCTGACCAAGAAGCAGAGCTCCTCCAAGCTCAAGAAGAGCGCACGTGAGCGCGCCAAGCTCGCCTCTGCCAAAGAGGCTATCCAAGAGGTGAACAGCCTGGCCGCGCGCATGGAGACCGCTTACGAGGACCTCGCTCAAGAGCAGAAGCGCCTCAAGAAGCTCAAGAAGGAGATCAAGAGCACCAAGCAGGACATCCGCAACACGGATAAGTCGCTTGCCCAGGCAAAGCAGCGCGTGTCCCAATGGGCCAAGACCACCTATACCTCCGGCGGCGTGCGTTACATGTCCGTGCTCCTCAGCGCGACATCCTTTAGCGACTTTGTGAGCCGCTGGGATTTCATGACCGCTATCACGGCCGAGGAGGAGCGCCTGGTCCAAGAGATCGAGCAGCTCCAGCAGGATCTGTCCGATTCCAACAAGAATCTGCTCGACAAGTATGCAGAGCAAAAGCGCCTCACGGCCAGCGTGAGCGCCAATGCCAACGTCATCCAGAACTCCCTGATTGAGCAAGCCAACTACTTCTCTGCCCTGCCGGAAAGCGTCCGCAAGAAGGTCCTGGCCTACGACGGCGTGGCCAACTCTCTCTCTGCTGCTGCAGGTGTCACGGGCTCTACCAGCAAGAAGGGCTCGCATCCGGAGGTCGTCAAGGCGGCTCTCAAGTACTTGGGCGTCAAGTACGTCTGGGGTGGCGAGGACCCAAGCGGCTTTGACTGCAGCGGCCTGACC
>CAVCDT010000044.1:0-15782 GCA_963600995.1 Akkermansia muciniphila
GGGCAGCAGCGGGTGGCGACAGCGACGACACCGACAGCAGCGAGCGCGGACAGCTCGCCTCGCGGCCTACCAGAACTTCGAGG
This sequence comes from Akkermansia muciniphila, assembly GCA_963600995.1. Taxonomy (GTDB): domain Bacteria; phylum Actinomycetota; class Coriobacteriia; order Coriobacteriales; family QAMH01; genus W2P13-069. Next base: position 84 of record CAVCDT010000044.1, read on the forward strand.
GGCCGAAGGGCACGGTCCACTCCTTGTTCTCGAACTCCATGCGGCTCTTGACCAGGCTGGGGCCCATGCCGCCCTTCTCCGTCTCGTTCTTGTCGTCGCGCGGGTTGGTGCCTACCTCGGCCCAGCTATGGTTGCCGCTACCGAAGGGCATCTTACCCGGCGGGGTGAGCAGGCGCAGGATGCTCGCGAACACCTCGATCTTGGACCACGAGTAGCGCGGCGCATCGAACATCTTGGTGCCCGGCACGGCGATGAACCCGCCGGCAAAGCCGGACTCCGGCTCGAGCGACACCTCGCGCTCCAAGGCGGCGACGATATCGTGGGCATCGCACGTAGGAGTGATGAGCTCTGTGCAGGTCGAGACCTTGAGCCCGGCCTCGCGCGCGGCGACGATGCTCGCCACGCGCTGGTCGACGCTCAGGTTGTTGACGCTTCCCTCCCCCATGCGGATGGCATGGTACACGCTGCCCACGCCCACCGCCGCGAGCTCCTTGGCCATCGGGAGGTCGAAGTCACCCATGTTGGCCATGATCGGAAAGTCCGGGAGCTCCTTATGAACGGCCTCGATGTAGCTCAGGTACTGGTCGAAGTCGTAGTCGATGGTGATCATGAGCGTCAGGCAGTTGGCGCCGTTTCTATAGTAGTCGCGCGCGTAGTGGAGGATGGTGTCGAGGTCCATCTCGTGGCGCTCGTCCGGGCGCGCGGAGTTTATCGATGCAAACGAGCAGAACTCGCAGTTAGCCGGGCAGGGGTTCGCATCCATCCCTATCTGGCCGTGCACCTCGGCGATGCCGTTGGCCGCAGCGAAATGACGCTCGCGCGCAACATAGCGCAGCACGTGGTACTCGGGCGTGAAGGGCTTGACGTCGCACAAGTACAGCGCATCCCCATGCGTGAGCACATTGCCGCTCAGGCAGTAGTCCGCAATGCGCAAGACCTCTTTATCGGGCATGATCATGATCTGGGTCCTCTCTCATCAGCAGCCGCACAGCCCGCAGCCGCTGCTCACCTGTCCTATGTGCCGCTTGACGCTCCTGCGCCGCCTGGCACTCTCGCGCCGCCAAGCGCCCCTGCGCCGGCTAGCGCTCTCGGCCCGCTTCCGGCCCTTCTCCCGCTGCATCCTGGGCAGCAGATTCCTCTTGCTCCTGCTGTCCCACGCCCTCGAAGGCATCCGGCGCCACGTACTCGAGCGAATCGGGGAAGACGGGCTGCTGTAGGCTCTTGCAGCCGGCGAACGCGCGCGACTCGATGCGCTGCAGCCCGTCGGGCAGCTCCACGTAACGCAGGCTGTCGCAGCCGGCAAAGGTCTGCGGCGCTATGGCCTTGATGCCCTGGGGGATGCTTATCTCCCCAAGCGCCTCGCAGCCCCTGAAGGCAGCATCGCCCAGCGTGCGCAGGCTGTCGGGCAGCTCGCAGGAGGCCAGACTAGTGCAGCCCTCGAAGCACGACGCGCGCAGATGGCGCAGGCTCTGGGGCACGGCAACCTGCTCAAGCGCCGTGCAACCGCGAAACGCCTCCTGCTCCAAGGTGCTCAGCTCCTCGGGGAGCTCGACCGCCGTGAGGCTCGTGCAGTGTTTGAAGCACCCCTTGCCGATGCGCCACAGCGTAGAGGGCAGCTTGAGGCCGGCGAGGTTCTGGCAGCTCGCAAAGGCCTCCTCGTCCAAGCCGCGGCAACCCTCCTCGAAGCTCACCTGCTCGAGCGTGGTCTTGCCGGCAAAGGCGCGCACGCCGACGACGTTGGTCCATGCAGGGACCTCCGCGCTGGCCTGCGCGCCCTTGTACTTGCTCAGCGTGAACAGAAAATCGCTCACAAGGCGACCCCTGCGCCCTAGAGGCTCATCTTGGGCTTATCGGCATCGGCAGGGTCTGCCTTGACCCTGAGCACGACGGCCAGCGCGATAGCAAGCGCCATGAAGATGTAGATGGGGATGCTGTGCACGTTGCAGGTCATCTCTGCGTTGCCGCAAAGGCCGATGCCCGCATCAGAGAGCAGGAAGACAGTGGCCACGGCCTGCAGGGCGGCAGCGTCGAGCACGCCGCAGCGGGCCTCTTTGCCCTTGAAGAGCAAGGCGGTGAGCGCGATGCAGGCGCCCACGAAGGTCACGACGGACACGGCGCGATACGCCCAGTGACACTTCATGTAGGTCTGGCTGCCGTTGCAGTCGATCATATGCGTGCACGGCCCCAAGAAGGTGGCGACAAAGAACGCCGCGGCGAAGACGGCGACCAAGGCGATGGCAAGGCCCTTCCAAACTGCAGGTTTCATGATTCTCCTCTTTGATCCTCCAGACCTGCGATGCAGGTCTCCTCATCAGATGCATACCAAACGATATTAGGTCCCTGTGTGCTATCAGACAATAGCAAATAGCGATAAAGGGTTATCATCTTGGGGTTTGAGGAAAGCTACGCGGGAGAGGGGCCCGATGGGGCAAGAAGCACAGAGAGCTGCCGATAAAAGCGCTTTGCTGCCAGATGGAGCGACGTGCGAGACACCTGCCGCTGCGCCTAACGCGGCGGCAGGGCAGAACACCGCGCAGGCCCGCAGCGCGTCAGCAGAGGCGATAGCGGCAGAGCAAGAACTCGCCGCGCTCCTAGGGCAAGGCGGCCAGGAGGCCGTCATAGCCTGGATCGAGGCCGGCTGCGCCGCGAAGGTCGAGTTCACCGGGCGCTGCCTGAGCCTCGCCATTTGCAGCGGCATGGCGCAGGCGAGCTGCCGCCTGGCGCAGGCAGGTTTCAGGCTCTGCGTCACCGACGACGCCGCCGCGCAGGAGGCCATCGCCGCAGCCGATGGGATGCGCGGGCTTCTGGGATTCTTGGAGCGCTACCGCTACTGCAAGGCGCAACGCAGCTACTACCTGCCCGTCGTCCAATCCCCGCAATCCGCAGCGCCGCTTAAGGCGATGCTCGAGGACGGGCTCTTGGGCAAGCGCGACGCGGCAGAGCTCTTGTCGCTGGCGCTGCGCATGAGCAACGCCGTCCTCGCTCGCACGCTCGCCGATGCCGGGGCGCACCTGGCAGACGGCGCAGACGGCGATATCCCGGCAGACCTTGCGGGCGCACCCAACAGCGGCAGCCCCGCATCCTGCGCAAAGGACGAGCCGGAGCTCTGGGGCAGCTTTGCCACCCCGCAGCGCGATCTGGCCACCCTGCAGCTGGTCTTGGAGCACACTGTAGGAACCCCCTGCCGCATCTGCCGCAGCTGGTGGGGCTCCTACCAGCGCCAAGAGGGTTTCATCCGCAAGCTCGCCGCCATCGCCTGCGCAAGCGACGCCGCCCACTGCGACTGTACGCGCGAGCTGCTCTTAGCGCTGGCTGCCGCAGGAGAGCAGAAGGCGCTCGAGGCAGTGCTCGGCTGGGAGGGGCTCGAACCTGCATGGCTCGACGAGGCCCTCGCCGCTGCGCAAGGCGCCGGCAAGACTCAGGCTGCCGCGGCGATCATGCGCGCACGACATGGTGTCGCACAAGTATCACCCCTCGGCCCCTTGGAGCTCTAGTATGGCCAGCGCAAAGGACATGCTGGCGCTTGCCGACGGCGCAGACGTCGTCGACGAGGCAATCGCCCTTGCCGGCGAGATGTTGGGCGTCTGCCGCGACGAGCTCTTGGGCGCCGTCCGCTTTGCCAACCGCCCCATGGCGCAGCTACCCGCGCGCATCCAGACGGATAGGACGGGCTGCATGACCGACGGGCGCGCCGCCTGGTTCTCTGCCGGGTTCGTCCTGAGTGCCTTTGGCAAGTCGAGGCCGCTCGTCTCGCGCGCGTACCTGCACATGATCGTGCACTGCCTGCTGTGCCATCCCTTCGCCCCGGCAGACGTCGACCCGCTGGCCTACAGCGTCGCCTGCGACCTGAGCGTCGCCTGCATCCTGCAAGAGCTCGACTGCGCGCAGATCGCCTACGCAGACGCAGAGCGGGATGCGATCGTCGCGACTTGGGCAAGCAAGGTCCAGCAGCCCACGGCCGCGGCCTTCTACGCGCTCATCATCCGCGAGAATACGCCGCAAGAGGAGCTCGGACGCATCGAGATGACCATAGGCATGGACAGCCACGAGCAATGGTTCGCCCAGCCAGACGACGGGCAGGAACAAGCGGAGCAGGATGCCGCCGAAGCCATGCAGCAGCTCGCCGAGCTTTGGGAGAAGATCGCCACCGCGACGCAGATGGATGCGCAGCGCGAGGACAGCCAGGTGTCGCCGGCGCTTGCCAACCAGCTGCATCAGGCGCGGGCCAAGGCGATGGGGCTCGAGGAGCTGCTGCGCGCCTATGCCGCCCCGCACGAGACCATGGTCGCAAGCGAGGACGACTTCGACCTCGTCTACTACAGCTACGGGCTGCGCGAGCTGAGCGGCATCGCGCTGGTCGAGCCGCTCGAGTACTGCGAGACGCCGCGCTTGCGCGACTTCTGCGTCGCCATCGACACATCGGGCAGCTGCAGCGGCCCCATCGTCGAGGCCTTCGTCGCCAAGGCCTGCGGGATGCTCTTGGAATCGGGCACCGTGAGCGAGAAGACGCGCATCTGGCTTGTGCAATGCGACAACGCGATCCAAGACCAGCGCGTGGTCACCTTGCAAGACGACATAGAGCATATGCTCGGCAACCTGGAGATCAAGGGCCTTGGGGGCACGGACTTCAGGCCGGTGTTCGAGATGATGGAGCAGAAGCTCGAGGAGGACGAGGTCGACGCCTGGGAGGCGCTCGTCTACTTCACCGACGGGCAGGGGGAGTTCCCCCGCGAGGCGCCGCCATGGGACACCGCCTTCGTCTTCTTAGACGAGGCAGGCGATGCGCCCGCCTGGGCCTCCAAGGCCGTGACCTATACCGACGAGCTTATCGAGCGCGGCGCCAAAGCCGCAGGAAACGAGGAATAGATGAACATCAGCGAGGCGAAGGAGCAGGTGCGCAAGACCTGCGTAGCTTATCTCACCAAGGACGCCCACGGCGACTACGTCATGCCGCTCGAGCAGCAGCGCCCCGTGTTCCTGCTGGGCGCGCCGGGCATCGGCAAGACGGCGATCGTGGCGCAGGTAGCGCGAGAGCTGGGGCTGGGGCTGGTCGACTACTCGATGACGCACCACACGCGCCAAAGCGCCATCGGCCTGCCTTTCATCACCACGCGCAGCTACGGCGGCCGCGACGTCGAGATATCGGAATACACGATGAGCGAGATCATCGCCAGCATCCACGACTGCATCGAGGCCACCGGCCAGCGCGAGGGCATCCTGTTCCTGGATGAGATCAACTGCGTGAGCGAGACCCTCATGCCGATGATGCTGCGTTTCTTGCAGAGCAAGATGCTGGGTAACCACCGCGTGCCGGACGGTTGGGTCGTGGTGAGCGCCGGCAACCCGCTCGAGTACAACAAGAGCGCGCGGATGTTCGACGTGGTGACGATGGACCGCGTGAAACTGGTCGAGGTCGAGCCCGACCTGGGCGCCTGGCTCGATTACTCGCGCAGCACGGGCGCGCACCCGGCGGTCACGAGCTTTGTGAGCATGCGCCCGGACAGCTTCTACTTCATGCAGACCACCGGGCGCAAGCGCGAGTTCGTCACGGCGCGCGCCTGGAGCGATTTGGCGAGCATGATGCGCCTGTACGAGCAAAACGGCCTCGAGGTCGACGACGCGCTGGTGGGCCAGTACATCCAAGCCCCGCAGATCGCGGCGGACTTCTGTGTCTACCTGCGCCTCTTTGCAAGCTACAGCACCGACTACCATATCGAGGACATCCTGGCCGGCAAGGCCAAAACATGCGACAGTATGTCGCCCCTTGTTGCCAAGGCCCAATCAGCGGGCTTCGACGAGCGAGCGGCACTCTCCGGCCTGCTGGTCGATGCCCTGGCCGCGCATGCGCTCGATGCGGTGAGTGCGCAACGCGAGCTTACGGCGCTGCGAGCGCTGCTGGTCGAGGCCAAGGGCTCTGGCGATGCGCTGCAGTACTTGCAAGACGAGGCGACCAGGCGCGAAGAGGCGCTCGAGGCCAACGCCGCGCAGCTGCGCCACGATGCGCTTACGCGTGCGGTCGAGCACGGCGTGATCGACCAGCTGCGCACCTGGTGCTCGCAGCTAACGTCCGGCGGCGCCGTCTTGGGCGACATCGCCGCAAGCTACAACGAGCTTCTGGCCGTGCACGAGGCACAGGCGGCTATCGTCGAGCAAGAGGTCGATGCAGCCCTCGCCTTTGCCGATGACGCCTGGGGCGAGGGCAACGAGATGACGCTCATGCTGGGCGAGATGACCATGAACCAGGTGCTCGCGGCCTTTATCGCCGCAAGGGGATGCGCGGCCTACTACGAGCGCAGCGAGACGCTCATGATCGACGTGCGCGCCCAGCGCCTCGCGAGCCGCATGCGCGAGCTCGACCTGGGCGGCAGCGCGGGCGAGGCGCGTTAGCCGAGGATGGCCTGGGCGACGGCTTGCGCGGTCTGATCCTGCTGATCACTAGGCGAGATACTCGCCTGGCCGTCGTAACGCTGCGCACCATAGCAGCCAAAGCCGGCGTGGTTGCCGCCCTCGATTGCCAGCACGCTGGCATCGGCTGGCAGGTTGCGTTTAGCCTGCTCGAACTTATCGAAGTTCAAGACGCCGTCGTCTGTGCCGTAGACGACGCAGGCCTTGAGATTCGTATCGGATAAATCCGCCGCAGAGTAGGCAGCCAAGAAGACGATGCCGGCAAGCTGGCTGCCATGCTCGCTTGCGTATTGGGCAGCCATGGCGCCGCCCAGGGAATGCCCGCCTATCCACCAGGAGCCGACCTGCGGATACTCCGCCATCACCCTGGTTGCGGCGTTGATGTCGAGCGAGGCGATGTTGAAGGGCATCTTGACCACGACGCAGAAGACGCCTCGGCTGGCCAGCTTGCGCGCCAAGGGCACATAGGCTGCAGGCTCGATCTTGGCGCCGGGATACAGGACGAGCCCGTATTGCGCGCTCTGGTTGCCTACCGCGAAGGCATCGGAGGTCTCGACGACGGGAACCTGCTCCTCATCCCCAGCCTGCTGCCCTTGGCCCTCCCCCGGTACCTCGTCCTGCGCATTCCCCTGCGCCGCGTGCTCCTTCTGCTCCTGCGCTGCCGCGACTTGCTCGCCTGCCTCGACAGCAGCGAGCGCCTCGTCACCTGCGTGGTAGCAGTCGCTCACATACACCGCGAAGGCGATGACGCAGGCAGCTATAAGGGCCAGCAACGCCAAAACGAGGCGCTTGGGCCATCGGCACTTGGGCTTGCGCCCCTCCTGTGTTCCTGTCTCCATCGTCAAACCCTAACGCCCTACGTGCTTGGAAAGCGCGCGGACTATCTCCTCTTCCCTCAACGGCTTGGTCAGATGCTCGTCCATGCCTGCGTCGCGGCTGAGCTGCGCGTCGTCGATGAAGGCGTTTGCCGTCATCGCGAAGACGGGGATGTCCAAGCCCAGCTCGCTGCGGATCTTGCGCGTTGCCGCATGGCCGTCCATCACCGGCATCATCACGTCCATGAACACCACGTCGTAAGACGCCGGGTTGGCGGCGAGCTCCTCCACAGCGAGCTTGCCGTTTTCGACCCACGTGACCTCAAGACCATGCTGTTCGAGCATGAAGGTCGCGATCTCTGCATTGATCTCGTTATCCTCGACAAGAAGCGCGCGCACGCCGTCGAACAAGGCATCGCTGCAATCGCACACATTCAGGTTGTAATCCTCCTCGTCGTCGACCTCGACCGGGATCTTGAACACCACCTTGGTGCCCTCCCCAAGGACAGAGCGCAGATCCAAGCTGCCGCCCAAGAGCTCGACGAGGCTTTTGGAGATGGCTAGCCCCAGGCCGCTGCCGTTGTACGTGGTCCTCGCCTGCGGCTGTCCCTCCTGCGTGAAGGGCTCGAAGGCATGCTGGAGGAACTCCTCGCTCATGCCGATGCCCGTGTCCTCACAGATAAACTCGAGGCAGGCCGTCTTGCCGTCGAAGCTCACCTCGCGCCCAATCAAGCTGATGATCCCACCGGGGCGGTTGTACTTGACGGCATTGCCCGCGAAGTTCATGAGGATGCGCTTGATGTAGACCGGGGTGCCCACCAGGCGGTCGTGCTCGATCGCACTCATATCCCACGCCTCGATGCGCACACCGCACTCGGCAGCCTGCGGCTCGATCACGGTATGGATCTCGTCGACGATCTGGCTGAGCTCGAAGGGGTCGCGCCTCAAGGTGAAGCTGCCGCTTTCGAGCTTGTTCATATCGAGCACGTCGTTTACCAACGACAAAAGATGGTCCGTGGCCTTCCAGATCTTGTCGCGGCAATCCTCGAGCTTGTCCCTATCGTCCATGTTCGAGTTGGCGATTTGCACCATGCCGCGTATACCGTTGATGGGCGTGCGGATGTCATGGCTCATGCGCCGTAGGAAATCCGTCTTGGCGGCGTTTGCCTTATCGGCGTCGAGCTTTGCGGCCGTGAGCTCGCGTTCTGCGGCCTTCGAGCGCCGCAAGGCCAGCGATATGACCGCGATCACGAGCGCGATCCCCAGTACCGCGAAGATCACCTCAGCCAGGTTGTCCCTCACGAACTCGAACAAGGTGACGTTGTCCGTCTCGTTGTCGTAGGCCACGAGGGCATCGGACAGCATATCCGCGGGCATGGCCTCGATAGTCTTGTTGAGAATGGAGAGCAACACGGTGTCCTCGCGCGCCACGGCAAAGGACGTCGAGATATCGCTTACCAGCATGTTGACCTGGCACTCACTGTCTTTGGCATAGACCCTGGAGGTGCCCGTCCTCGACAAGAAGCAGTCCACCTGCCCGCTGCGCATCATAGACTCCGCCTCGTCTGCCGATGAGCACTCGACGATGCGCCAACTGGGATAGCAGTACTCGACATACCAGCGCTTAACCCAGTTTTCTGCGGGGATGGCAACCGAGACCTCGCCGTTTTGGTCGAAGTGCCCCGGCTTGCTCACGGCGCTATAGGGGATGTCCAGCACGTTGTCCGATAGCGACAGGTTGTAGAGCTCGACGTAGCGGGGGCTGTAGGGCATCTTGAATATCATGTCGATCTCGCCGGCGGCGAGCGCCTCGAGCTCCTGCTCCATGTTGTCGTAACCATGCGCCTCGAACTCGATCGCGCCAGCGCCGAGGCAGTCGCGCGCGTACTGCATGTAATCGGTGATGATGCCCGACAGCTTGCCGGTCTTCTTGTCCAGAGAACCTATGTTCACATCGCCGTCGATATAGCCGATGCGTATGGTGCCATGGCCTTGCAGCCAGCTTTGCTCTGCATCGGTGAGGGCTACCGTCTTGGACGTCGACAAGAACCTCTCGTAGAGCTCGTCGTTGTAGAAGGGGTTGCTGTCGATGATGCGCTCCATCGCATAGTCGAGCTCCTTCTTGAGGTCCTGGCGGTCTTTGGCCAGCGCGAAGTACACGTCCGAGCTGCCTATGTACATGAGCGGCGTCACATAGTCCTGGTCCCAGGTCTCCTCGATCGAAACGAAGCAGTCCATCTTGCCCTTATCGAGCTTCTTGATCACATCCTGAGCGGTGCTGATTTTGATATGCGCAGCGGAGAGGCCGTTTTCCTCCTCCCACTTGCAGAGGACGTCCTCCGGAGCCGCGCCCTCCATAACGCCCACGGTCTTACCGTCTATAGAGCCGACGTCTGCGGGATCGATCTTCATGTTGCGGCTGTCCGCATAGATGAAATAGCGCTCCTGGGCCATGGGCAGGGATGAGAAGAGCATGTCCTGCTCGCGCTCTGCGGTCCAGGAGATGCCGTTGAGGATATCGATCTCGCCGTTTTCGAGCTTATCGAAGCAGGTGCTCCAATCCGCCTGCACGTACTCCAAGGTCCAGCCGGTGTAGCTTACGATCTTTTGGAGATACTCATAGCCGTAGCCGTAGAGCTGGCCGTTGGCGTCAACCTTGTGGTAGATGTCCTCGAAAAGCCCGATGCGCACGACCTTGCCGCTTTGCTGCTGGCCTTGGTCCTGCTGGCTGGCAAAGGCGCACAGGGGCACTGCGCTCAGGACCATGCAGAGGGCAACGCCCAGCGCCAAGAGCAACGACAAGCACCTATGCAGGGCAAGCTTGAAGCCCATCGCCAACAACCCCTCCCCTGCAGCTAAGCGGTCCTGTGGGGCGACCGGTATCTCTGCGCGTATATCCCGCGGATGCTCCCCCTTGAAGCACGCACTTTGCACAGCACGATAATTGCAAACAATGAGGTGATTATAGCCTTCGGGGAATGATTCTCATGCGCGGCGCGCGGCAAAACGCAGGCGGGGTCAAATAAGGGCCTTCGGAGGGCGCGGGCCGGGCTCGATTAACGTATGCTGACTATATAGCGGATGAGGACGCGCCACAGCGAGGGGACCATCATGGACAGTAAGCAGGTTGAAGCGTATCTCGAGCGTATAGGGCTTAAGGATATAGGGCGCATCGAGCCTAGCCTCGAGCTGCTCGACAAGCTGGTGGAGCATCATCAGCTGCACGTCCCCTTCGAGGACCTCGACCCCTACCAGCTGCGCAAGCCCGTCGCCCTCGACGTCGACAGCCTCTACCAGAAGATCGTCGTCAAAAGACGCGGCGGCTACTGCTTCGAGCTCAACAAGCTCTTCGAGGCGCTGCTTGCAGCCTGCGGCTTCGAGGTCTGGCCGAGTATCGGCCGCAATGTGCGCGGCAGCAGCGGCAAGCTGCGCGACACCCTGTCGCCTATCATGCACCGCAGCGAGATCGTGCGCCTCGACGGACGCCTATACAGCGTCGACGTAGGCTACGGCGGCCCCATGCCCGCGCGTGCGTTCGCCCTGGAAAACGGCGCACGCACGGAGAGCTACGGGCAGCTCTTCGAGGTGCGCCGCCTGGACAGCGCCTGGTGGCAGATCGCCTACCGCCGTGTCAGCTGCGCGGACAGCGAGCCCTTCGCGCCCGTGCTGAACCTCATGGAGAGCCCGGCGCAGGAAGGCGACTTCGAGCTCATGTCGCATTGGTGCTGCACGCACCCGCAATCGCCCTTCCTCAACAACCTCATCTGCAACCGCAGGCTGCCAAACGGCAATGTCTACCTGCGCAACAACACCCTCACGCGCACAGTAGACGGACGCAAGGAAACAACAGAGCTTGCCGATGAGGAGATCGATGCCGCGCTCGAGAGGGAGTTTGGGATTATCAGGCGATAGGGACACGGCAAGCCCTGCGCAGCTGTCGCTGCGCCTGATTACGTCGCGCCTATCGGCGCGACCGGGCGAGTGGCGGCCGCGTAGGCGGCCCTCCGCTCAGACTCGGCACCCGATCGCGCTCGAAGCGCCTGCAGCTGCGGAACTCGCGCCTACGGCGCTCAGACAGTCCTCGCTTTCGCAGGCACTTCTCACACAATCTGCCTCGCATTCGCTCGGTCCGCCTGCGCGCCCTTGGGCCAGGGGATTCTTGCAACGTATTGAGGCACCGTTCTCCCCTATCCCTGCTTGCAGGCGGGACAGTAGAATGAACAACAGCAGAGTTCATAAGGCACAAGGCGGATGAAAGACGGGGAGGCATGGCAGTGAACGATGCGGATAGGCAAGAAGAATCGGGCAAGCTGCAGCGCGCCACGCGCTATCTGCAGCTCAACAGCGAGCTGCGCGAGGCCCTGGACATCGGCCCGGACGCGCTGCTCGAGCCCAAGCCTCTGGGCTCCGGCGAGCATAACGAGAACTACTCCTTTACCGACCCGGATACAGGCCGGTGCTTCGTCCTGCGCATCAACATCGTCCCCCAGCCCTTCCACGACGACCAGGTCTCCTACGAGTTCTCCGCACTCAAGGCGCTCGAGCAAAGCGGCTGCACGCCCGCTCCGCTCTACAAGGACGGCTCCAAGAACCTGATCGAGCACGGGGCCATGGTCATCAGCTTCTGCGAGGGCCGTGAACTCGACTTCGACCATCTGCACAAGGGCGACTTGGAGCGCTGCGTCAAGCTCATGGCGCGCGTCCACAGCGTGCCCGCAAGCGACGATTGCGGGCTCTTCGCACCGGCAGACCCGCTGCAGGTGCTCTTCGACGAGTGCATGGTGCGCTTCGAGGTCTATCGCACGTCGGGGTTCGAGAGCAGCCGCATCAGCCGCTGGGCGCAAGCCTTCATCCAGGCAGCCAAAACACAGCTGGGGCGCGGGCTTGGCTGCGGATGCAGGAGCATCGTCAACACGGAGACGCTGCCGTCGCACTTCCTGCTGCCCCATGATGAGCAAAGTGCCAGTCTGGGCTTCTTCATCGACTGGGAGCGCCCCCTGCTGGGAGACGTCGCGCAGGACATCGCCTATTTTGTCTCCCCCACCACGACCTTTTGGGACAGCAGCTATCTCATGAGCCCCAAAGAGGGCCGCGAGCTGGTCGAGCGCTACTGGACTGCCGCCGGCAGCAGCCTCAAACGCGGCGATTTCGACGAGCGCCTCACTGCGTGGCGGATGATGACGGCCCTGCGCTCAACGATGTGGTGCTGCAAGGCCTATGCCCTGCAGCAGGCGGGCACAGGCGCGTTCTTATCGCCCAAGGCACAAGCCAAGCTGCCCGTCTACCTATCCGATGAGTTCATGGAGCGTATCGCCATGGAGTGCTTCGGGCTCTAGACGGACACGCAGCGGCCTGTTAGGTGCGAGCCGCCTCCGTCTGGCACAAGCGTAGGCAGCGGGTCGATGCAACCTACCGGGAGAGCCGCGAGCTGCGCTTCGCTTGCTCGTGTCGCTCTCCCCTACGCGGTTCTGCACCGTCTCCACCTTCGAAATCACACGGTGCCTCGATGTCGTTGCAAGAATTCCCTGACTCTCCCCATCGAGCGCAAGCCTCCCCATCAGGGGCAAAACCCTTTCCGTCAGGTGCAAACCGCCCGTCTCCCAGGCGCGATGCCTACGCCGGCTGCGTAAGGGCCAAGCGCAGCTCCTCGCAGCGCGCAGGGCCAAAGCCCAGCGTATCGGCGAGAAACGCGTCCATGCTCCCGTAGCGGTCGTCGACGGACTCGTAGAACGCCTCGAGGTTCTCCGGACGGGCGCGGTGGTTGTTGGTGACAGCCCAGGCGGCTTGCTCATCGCCGTCCATCAGGCGCAGGAAACGCTCGAAGATCGACTCGATGTTCTTGTCGCGTCCCTGGTTGGTGAGCATATAATCGGCAAGAATATCCTCTTTTGAAGCACCCAGGACCGTGAGGACGAGCAAGGCAAGGACACCCGCGCGGTCCTTTCCACCGCTGCAGTGTTCGTAGACGGGCTTGCCGGCGCAAGCACAGGAGAAGACCTGCCCGAGCGCGCGGCCCATCATCTTGGCCGTGAGCGGGTTGGACATGGCCCGGTAGAAGTCGTCCGGGTCGCAGACGATGTCATGACCGGCAGGTTTGCTCCCCTCGATGGAGCGCGTGTACTCGATGCCCACCTTCTCGAGGTCGTAGAAGGGGATATGGAGGTTGACTGCGCCGGGGACCTCGACATCGGGCTTGGCGTCGCGCTCCCATCCGCAGCGCACGTCGATTATGCAGCGGATGCCCAGCTCGCCGGAAAGCCTTTGCACGCCGGCATCCGTGAGCTTGCAGAGCGCGTCGCCGCGGTAGATGAGCCCGCGCTTGACAACACGGCCCCCAGAGACGGGGATACCGCCCAGATCGCGGGCGTTGGTGGCGCCCTCAAGCTCGATTATCCTCACGCTTTGCCCCTCGGTGCATGCACGGTATTGAACCCGCGCCTATAGTCAAACGCCGCTTATGGTAGCGCATGACCATGGCCTCTGCCAGCGCAAAGGCGCATGGACGACTTAACAGATGGCAAAACAGCTGGCTGCGCCATTACGCATGGGTGGTTATACTGTTACGCGTATTAATTGCAAGGCAAGGAGCAACTAGGTGGCACAGCGCAAAGACGGCCTCGAGACAAAGAAGAAGATCCTATCCGCATGCGTGCGCCTCTTTATCGAGCAGGGCTACCATGCGACCACGGTGAGCCAGATTGTGGAGGAGGCCGGCGTGTCGCGCGGCAGCTACCAGAACAGCTTCCCCACCAAAGACGCCATCCTGCTCGAGCTCACACAGACGATGTTCTCCGGGCAGTTCGCCGCTGCGCGCAAGGCCGCGGCCAAGGCGGACCTGCCGCCCATCTACACCTACGCGGCCGAGACTGCGATCCAGCTGACTATCGCAGAGCTCAACGAGAACATCCGCGACATCTACGTCGAGGCCTACACCGTGCCGGCCACGATCGACCTCATCCGCATCAAGACGAGCCAGGTGCTCTACCGGGTATTCGGCGACAGGTTCCCGGAGTTTGGCGAGAGCGACTTCTACCAGCTCGACATCGGCAGCTCGGGGCTCATGCGCGGCTACCTGCAGCGCAAATGCGACATGAACTTCACGCTCGAGCGCAAGCTGCAGCGCTTTACGGAGGCCTCGCTGCGCGTCTACCGTGTGAGCGAGGAAGAGATCGCGCAAATCAACGCCTTCATCGCCGGGCTCGACGTGCGCACGCTGGCCGATAACATCATGCAAAGCCTCTTTGCGATGCTCGAGATGAAGTACGACTTCAAGCTGAGCAGCGACAACGGCACCAAGGCAGACCGCAGCTAAGGTGAACGCAGGCCAGGCGGCAGGGCGTTACGGCCTAAACGCGTGAGATGCTCATAAGCTCAAGCGCACGCTCGGGCGATATGCAAGACTCGGGCATCGCAGCGCAAAGGTGCTTGTCCTCGGTCACTATATATTTGAGCGTAAAATATCGACAGTAACAGCGCAGCGGCGGCATTCGACGTTCAACCGATGACAACGACAAGCAAGGGGCACGAGCGCCCGAGCGAGAGGCGACGGCAGCAGGGATCGGGACTGCTCGCAATACCGCCCTGCCGCTGCTCAGCAGCTGTAAACCGGAGACCTTCGACTGAGAGGAGCGCTTATGGCCGGGAAACTAGGGCACGAAGAGTTCCTCGCCTTGATCGAAGAAGCCGAGCACATGGCAGAATCGCAACCGCTCGACGCCCCTGCAGGCACCCCTGCCGATGCCGCGGCTGGCAAGACAACGACCGGCAGTGCCGCAACTAACAAGACGACAGGCTGCAACGATGCCGCAACCAGTGAAGGCAGCGCGAGCAAAAAGAGCTCCAAGAGCAAGGGCCAAAGCTGTAAAGAATTCCTCGCCATGTTAGAAGATTCCGAGCGCGAAGCAGAGGCGACGCTCGATGGCGCGAGCGCCGTAGTGGGGCGCGCGACACCGCTCGATATAGGCCAAGGCACAAACGGCTGCAATGCCACAGGGCCAGCCACACGCGGCATCTTTGCGACCATCAAGGACACCCTCGCCCCAACGCCGGAAGAGCTCGAGCAGAAGAAGGCCCGCCGCAAAGAGAAGCTCGATCGCAAGATGCAAGAAAACATGAAGCGCGCCTGGCGACGCCATAACTTCATTTATGACGACACGGTGCGCATCTGGCGCGACGATGCCCAAGAGTTCATGACCGATTACGAATACGTCGACTGGTACGAGGGCTATTACTACGAGGGCAACGACGAGCCCTACTAGAAAGCAGCGATGCAATAACGCCCGGCACCGCAAGGCCCCAAAGGGACGCGCTCCCAAGCGCCAACAGCGCAGTTAGCGCCCTGCCGTCCAGCTGATAGCAGCCGCGGTAGAACCCGTGCGTGTGGCGATCAGGACGGCCGTACCGGGCTCGTAGCTCACGCCGTCAGGCGAGGTAACCGTCGTCTGGTTGTAGCCCTGGGGGATATCGGCGCTCAAACAGT
>CAVCDT010000044.1:16726-18199 GCA_963600995.1 Akkermansia muciniphila
GCCCATATATCGAACAAAAGTTTCATATGTCCAAAAATACACCCATAAGAGAGTCACCGCCTTGCAGCAAGCGCAAGCTTGGCATGCTCACTGTGGTTAGCAACTGATTAGATTGATTAGAAAATGATTAGCAAAATGACCAGAATGGTAAGAATAACAGGCAAAATGAGTAGAAAGTGATTAGAATAATCGAATAGCTGTTCAGAATGACTAGAATAACGAGCGCGACAAAACAAAGGGAAGCTTCGATGAGATTCCAAGAATCAGAAACAGTAGAGCTTAAAGCCACCGTACGAGATGACATCAAGAAGGAGATCGTCGCCTTCGCAAACCGCAACGGCGGCACGATCTACGTTGGCGTCGCCGATGACGGGACAGTGATTGGCATAGACAACGCCGACCAAAGCTCTTTGCAAATCTCGAACATGGTACGAGATGCCATCAAACCGGACGTCACTATGTTCGTCCACTATGAAACCTTAAATTGCGATGGGAAGAACGTCCTGGGTATCAACGTCCAACGCGGCACAAATCGCCCTTACTACCTCGCTAAAAAAGGCCTCAAGCCTGAAGGCGTCTACGTACGGCAGGGCTACTCCTCCGTACCGGCGACAGACACCGCCATAAGGCAGATGATCAAAGAGACCGACGGCGACAGCTTCGAAAACATGCGCTCGACCGAGCAAGCTTTGACCTTCGATGCGGCAAAAAAAGAATTCGAGATCAGAAACGTCGCCTTCGGCCTACCGCAAATGCAAACTCTGGAACTCGTATCGAATGACGGCGTCTATACGAACCTAGCTCTCCTGTTATCCGATCAATGCCCTCACTCCATAAAAGCAGCCGTTTTCGAGGGAGTGGATCAGACGGTTTTCAAAGACCGCAGGGAGTTCTCCGGGTCGCTCATGCGTCAGCTCAACGAGGTCTACGATTACATCGACTTCCACAACCAGACACACGCCACATTCCAAAAGCTGCTGCGTATCGATACCCGCGACTACCCAGAGACCGCCGTGCGTGAGGCGTTGTTGAACTCGCTGGTCCACAGAGACTATTCGATGCGAGCGAGCACTCTGATCAGCATCTACGAGGACCGCATCGAGTTCGTATCCGTAGGCGGCTTGCTCCCTGGCCTGGAGTTAGACGACATCATGATGGGTGTCTCTGCATGTAGAAACCCCCATCTCGCCAATGTCTTTTATCGCCTGCAGCTTATCGAGGCGTATGGCACGGGAATGCGAAAGATCATAGGCGTATATGCAGACGCGCCTGTGCAGCCATCGATCATGACAAGCAACAATGCCTTCAAGATAATCCTCCCCAATATCAACGCAGGAGCAGATAATGCAAAGGACCTCGAGAAAAACGAAAAAGAGGCGCTTGAAAGCAAGGAGGACTCACCACATATTGCAAACGCCAAGGAGACGGCGATCCTGAAGTTTCTGGCAGAGCACAAGTCGATTACCCGCAAAG
>CAVCDT010000045.1:0-18116 GCA_963600995.1 Akkermansia muciniphila
CGTCATCCACGGCTCCGACTCCGTCGAGTCCGCCGAGCGCGAGATCAAGGTCTTCTTCGGCGAGTAAGCCAGAGCGCTTTCTATCGGCTGCAAAAGCCGCGTGCCCGTTGGGGTGCGCGGCTTTTCTGCGCTTAGCGTGCAGGTCCTCCTGCTGGGTGCGCAGTACACGGGAAGAGCCGCGCGTATCTGCTGTCACACAGTCTCCATTAGCCTATGCCATGCTTGTCTGATACCATAGGCTGTCCAGTGTTATGCGATTTTCACGATTATCAGAGAAAGGGCGACTATGTCGCTATTCGATTCCTTGTTTGGCAACTTTGGCACGGACATGGCCATCGACCTGGGCACCGCCAACACGCTCGTATCCGTGCGCGGCCAGGGCATCGTCATCAACGAGCCGTCCGTCGTCGCCATCGACCAGTCGCAGCAGCGCGTGCTCGCCGTTGGCGCAGAGGCCAAAGAGATGCTCGGGCGCACGCCGGGCAACATCGTCGCGATGCGCCCGCTTAAAGACGGCGTCATCGCAGACTTCGACACGACCGAGGCCATGCTGCGCTACTTCATCAGCAAGGCGCAGGGGCGCCGCATGCCCTGGAGCGCCAAGCCGCGCGTCGTCGTCTGCGTTCCCAGCGGTGTGACCAGCGTCGAGAAGCGCGCCGTCTTCGAGGCCACCATTACCGCAGGTGCCCGCCAGTGCTTCCTTATCGAGGAGCCCATGGCAGCCGCCATCGGCGCGGGGCTTCCCGTAGAGAGCCCCACGGGCTCGATGGTCGTCGACATCGGCGGCGGCACGACGGAGGTCGCCGTCATCTCCCTGGGCGGCATCGTCAATGCAACCTCTATCCGCATCGCGGGCGATGCTTTCGATGCAGCGGTCGTCCAGTACGCCAAGGTCCACTACAACCTGGCCATCGGCGAGCGCACCGCAGAGGAGATCAAGATCACCATCGGGTCGGCTGCCCCTCTGGTCGAGGAGGTCGACGTCGAGGTCCGCGGCCGCGACCTGCTCTCCGGCTTGCCGCGCACCGTGCGCATCGAGTCCGAGGACGTGCGCGAGGCCCTTGAGGAGCCCGTCGCCAAGATGATCCAGGCTGTCAAGGACACCTTGGACGAGACCCCGCCCGACCTTGCCAGCGACCTCATGGAGTACGGCATCACGCTCACCGGCGGTGGCGGTTTGCTGCGTGGTTTGGATGAGCGTCTCCGCAAGGAGATCGGCATCCCCGTCCACGTATCGGAGACTGCGCTCATCAACGTGGTCGAAGGCTGTGCCGCTGTGCTCGAGTCACCGGATTTCCTCGCACAGGGTACCCAGGGCGTGGGCCAGCGTAGGTAGGGAGTCACATGCCGGGTCTGAGTTTCGCAAACCAGAACCAACCAAAGCGACCGGGTGGATGGATTGTCCCGGTCGTTTTGATTGTCGTGTCCATCGTGCTCATCACCGTGTCCGTGCGCATCGACAACTCCGGCGCTTTTGGCGCTGTGCGCAGCGGATTACATGCGGTGTCGGGCGCCATGCAGCAGGCGACGTCTGTGGTCTCGACGCCCTTCAAGGCGCTCGGCGGCGGCAGCGGGTCTGCGTCGGGCATGAGCGACGAGGATGTCGCCGCTCTACAGGAGGAGAACAAGCAGCTGCGCATTCTGGTGGCCCAGCTCGAGGAGTACCGCCAGCAGGACCAGCGCCTTACCGCGCTGCAGGGGCTGTCTGACGCCTACGGGCTCGAGACGGTCTCCGGCCGCGTGCTCTCCACTACGAGTGGTTGGGACCAAACCGCCACCATCAACGTCGGAAGCGACAACGGCGTGCGCGTGGGCATGGGAGTCATGAGCTCGTGCGGGTTGTACGGCCAAGTCGAGACCGTCTCCTCCAACAGCGCCGTAGTGCGCCTCATAAGCGACGCCGACAGCAGCGTATCCGCCATGATCCAGGGCACGCGCGCCACCGGCATCGTGAACGGCTCCTACGACGGCTCGCTCACGATGGAGTACGTGAGCGTGGACACCACGGTGGGAGAGGGCGATATCGTCATCAGCTCCGGTGCCGGCGGCACCTATCCCAAGGGCATCGTCATCGGGCGCGTGCACTCCGTCGAGACGGATTCCTCCAAGCTGTACTACCGCATCCAGGTAGAGCCCCTGTCCGCTATCCGCAACTGCGAGGAGGTCTTGGTGCTCACCGGCAACGAGGATTCCACCCAGACCATCGTCGACAGCGACTTCCTCGACCAGATACTCGCATCTGTTGTGGGGTCTACTACAAGCAGCGACGATGCGGCCTCAGGTAGCGCCGACGCCAAGGACGGCAGCGACACCAAGGACGACAAGACGTCCAGCGACGACAGCAAGGCCAAGAAGGAGACTTCATCCGACGGCAGCGCCAAGGACGGCAGCTCGTCTGCCAAGAAGAAGTCCAAGGGCACGGACGACGGCTCTGCCAGCGGCTCTGACAACGACGGCTCGAGCGGGGAGGAGTAGCCCATGGATAAGAGCATCGCCTATATCATCACCGTCATCGTATGCGTCCTGCTGCAGCTGGCCATCGCCCCCGTTGTGGCAATTGCCGGCGCCCAGCCCGACTTCCTCTTGATCTGCGTGCTGCTCATCGCATCGCGAAGCGGTGCTACCGCAGGCAGCGTGTCGGGGTTCATCCTGGGGCTGCTGTTCGACTTCATGGGAGACGGCGTTATCGGCGCCATGGCGCTCGCCTACACCGTCACGGCGCTTGTCGTGGGGCTCATCTGCTCTGCCATGGACAGCACGCCTGCCATCGGCGCCATCATCGGCTTCGTCTTCGGGATCGTTACCACGCTTCTGTACGGGGTGGTCACCGTCTTGGGGAGCACGCCTAGCGGCGGCGCCTTCTCGACGATGTTCACCTACGCGCTCCCAAGCGGCCTTTACACGGCTGTCCTATGCGCGCTGGCCCTGCTCACCATGGGTCTTGTCATAGCCAACGAGGCGCCGCAGATGGGCAGCAGGTTCACCGGTGGCAACACGATGTTCAGGTAACGGCCGGGCTTCAGGGCCCAGGCTGCATAAGAGGTTTCAGGAGGTGACTCGCCCATGACAGAGGCAGTGCGTGCTTCGATTATCGTCTTGCTCTTTATCGCGGCGATCGCCATCATCGTCGCCGTGGTCAGGTCCGGCGGCAAGTCCGGTAGCGTCTTCAAGCTGGACTCGACCAAGACCAACAGCACCATGGCCGCGACAGAGACCAGCGTCGACGGCGACGCGGCGGTGCGGCGCCGCTTCTTGGAGTTCATGGGCATCGCCGGCGTGGGTTTGGGCGCGCTCTTCGTCAAGCTGTGGTCCATGCAGGTGATCTCCGGGCGCGACTACACCGCCAAGGCGGAGGAGAACCGCATCACGGAGTACACCACCGTTGCGCCGCGCGGGCGCATCTTCGACCGCAACGGCGTCGAGCTCGTGGGCAACAGGGCATCGTTCGCGGTGCTCATCAGCGCTGACGAGCAGTCCAACAAGAAGGTTATCCGCCGCTTGTCCAACGTCTTGGGCATCCCGCGCGAGACCGTGGCTGCCAAGGCCATCGACAGCTCCGGCGGCGCCCAGGCAGACCGCCTCATCGCCTTGGACGTCGACGAGCGCGCTATTTCCTACATCGCCGAGCGTCCCTTGGCGTTTCCCGGCGTTACCGTCGAGTCGCGCACGGTGCGCACGTATCCGCAGGGTACGCTTGCAGCACATGTGCTGGGTTATGCGGGCACCATCAGCCAGGAGGAGCTCTCGCAGCAAGGCGGTTCGCATAGCTATGAGAGCGGCGACAGCGTGGGCAAGGACGGCGCCGAGCAGGCCTTCGAGAGCTATCTGCAGGGCGACCGCGGCGTCAAGCGCGTGGAGATCAACGCGGCAGGCGACGTCGTGGGCACGGTCGACAGCATCGACCCCGTCCGCGGCAACGACGTCTGCCTCACCATCGACAGCAAGGTCCAAGAAGTCGCCGAGGAGGCCCTGCAGCAGGCCTTCCGCGATGCTGCAGCCGCAAAGTACGACAACGCCGCAGCGGGGGCCATCGTGTGCCTCGATGCTACTAACGGCGAGGTCATCGCCATGGCGAGCGCCCCTACCTACGACCCGTCGCAGTTCGTGGGCGGCGTGTCGAGCGACGTGTGGGATACGCTCGTCGACCCGGATAACGAGTACCCGCTCTCCAACCGCTGTATCGCGGGCCTGTACCCGGCAGCCTCTACCTTCAAGGGGTTCACGGGCCTTGCGGGTTTGGAGCACAAGTTCGCCTCGACCACCAAGACCTGGAACTGCAAGGGCACGTGGACGGGCTTCGGTAAGTCCTGGCCGCAGAAGTGCTGGAACCTCAACGGGCATGGGCATATCGGCTTCCATCACGGCATCGTCGAGTCCTGCGACGTGGTCTTCTACGAGATAGGCAAGCAGTTCTACAACATCAAGGGCTCCGATACGGTCCTGCAGGAGTACTTGCAGGACTGGGGCTTTGGCTCGCTGACGGGCATCGAGCTGTCCGGCGAGCAAGAGGGGCGCGTCCCCACGCCGGAGTGGAAGAAGGAGTACAACAAAGACGCGCCGGAAAGCCAGGCGTGGCAGCCCGGCGATATAACCAACCTCATCATCGGCCAGGGCGACTTGCTCGTCACGCCGCTGCAGATCGCCTGCGGGTACGCGGGCCTAGCAACGGGCAGCATCCCCAAACCGGTGCTCCTCAAGAGCGTGCTCGCGCAAGACGGCAAGACCACGGTGGTCGACGGTTCGCGCTTCTACGGCAGCAACTTCAATCCCAGCTACAAAAAGAAGAACCTCGCGATCATGCGCAGCGGTTTCGAGGGCGTGGTGAGCGAGGGCTCCGTCAAGAGCGTCTTTGCGGGCATGGGCGTCAAATCCGCGGGAAAGACGGGTACCGGCGAGGTCGCGGGCAAGGACAACTACGCTTGGTACGTGGGCTATGCCCCCGCTAAGAACCCCAAGTACGTGTGCGCCTGCATCATCGAGCAGGGCGGCGCCGGCGCTACATCCGCCGCTCCTGCCGTGCGAAGCGTGCTCGCCAAGGCTTTGGGCAAGAGCTCCAAGCACGTGTCCGGCCACTCCACGCACGAGAGATAGGAGGCAAGCGTGTCACCTTTGCAGTTCTCGAACAACGCGATGCGCTCGATGGCCTCGCGCCCTGCCCCCAACCGCGGCAAATCACCCAAGATCGCAGGTATGGGCGGTGTGCTCGCAGCGCTCAACATCCCGTTGCTTCTGGTGCTCATCGCCCTTCTGGCTTTGGGCCTCGTGACGCTTTACGCCGTCACGCTCACGGACTCCGATTACTCGATCCTGCGCCAGGTGGGTTCTATTGGCGTGGGCGTGGCCATCTGCATCGCCGTGTGGATGTTCGACTATCGGCGCCTTGCGTCGAGCAACTTCGTCGTCGTGGGGCTCATGCTCGCCATCGTGGGGCTGATCTTGCTGCCGATGTCGCCGCTGGGCATAGAGGTCAACGGCGCGCGGTCATGGATCAGGGTTCAGGGCCTGGGTTCCTTCCAGCCCTCGGAGCTCGCCAAGCCCATCGTCGTCATGATGATGGCGTCGTATGTGTCGCGCTACGGCGGCAACATCGCCAGCGGCAAGGACTTCCTCAAATGCGTCGGGTTGCTGCTCATCCCCGTAGCGCTTCTGGCCAAAGAGGACCTGGGCAGCGGCCTGGTCATCCTCATCATCGGCTTTGCGATCATCTTCGTGGGCGGTGCGAGCATGCGCTGGATCGTGGTGACGCTCATGGTCGCCGTGGTGGGCGTCGCGGGCCTCTTGGTTGCCAACAGCGCCGTCTCCACCTGGACGGGCGGGCAGACGCAGATCATCAAGCAGTACCAGATGAGCCGCCTGCTGGTCTTCATCGATCCGGACAACCCGGATTACTCCGATGACTCCTACAACCTCAAGCAGGCCCAGATCGCCATCGGCAGCGGCGAAATCACGGGCAAGGGCTGGGGCAACGCCACGCAGTCCAACGGCGGCTTCCTGCCGGAGTCTGCCACGGACTTCATCTTCTGCGTCTACGCAGAGCAGTTCGGGTTCGTGGGGTCGGTTGTGCTTCTTGTTTTGTACCTGGCGCTTCTAGCGGCGGCGCTCTCTATCGGCTTTGCGGCGAGCGACACCGCGGGCTCGCTCATCGTCGCGGGAGTCATGGGCATGTGGCTGTTCCAGATCATCGAGAACATCGGCATGGACATCGGTCTCATGCCGGTTACGGGTATCCCGTTGCCCTTCATGAGCTACGGCGGTTCGTTCATGATCACCAACTTCTTCTGCGTGGGGCTGCTCATGTCCGTTTGGATGCGTCGCGGCGCGTCGTCGCGCAGCGGCTCGAAGGCGTGATGAGCGATGGCCAAGTCTAAGAAGCGCGCCAAGATGCCCATCGACGTCAAGAAGCTCATGGAGTCGATGGATGAGGTGACCGCTAGCCGCGAATGGCCGGTCAATATCAGTACTATCATCGACGTCACGGCTTCAGACGGTTTGATCGACGCAGTGCTCGAGGGCTTTGCGCCTATCAAGGACAACGTGAGCGTGCAAAGCGCTGTGCTCCAAGAAGGGCGCATAGAGCTCGCCATGCCCTGCGACCTGTGCGTCGTTGTGGGGGGCTTGAGCCCGTATCTGGGCCAGGTCGCCGCCGAGGCACGTAGCCTAGGCTGCCCAACCGTCGTCGCCGTGGACGCGCAGGAGACCTGCTTCGCCCAAAGCGCGAGCGACGCCTGTGAGATATTGGGCGATTCCTTCGACGAAGATGACATCGTCGGCATCCCGGAAGACGACGTCGTCGACGTCGATGTGCTCGCAGAGCGCCCCTTGGACGCCCTGTCGCGCTGGATCGCCGTCAACGCGCCGGCCAAGCGCGTGGCCATGGCCTGCGCTCTGCCCTTTATGCGCATGTCGCTTGCGACGGAGCTTTCGAGCAAGACCGCACTGCAGAACGCCGGCGTGGGCATCGTCTTCATCATGCCTGGCGCGGATATGCCCGTCATCACGCTCAACCAGGCTAAGCTGGTCCTGCAGATCGCGGGCATCTACGACCAACCGCTCGATCAGAGCCGCATCATGGAGATAGCCGCCGTCGTGGCCGGGGCCTTTGGGTTCAGGGCGCTGGCGCGCGAGCTATCTGATGCAGTACCGGGCTTGGGTTGGGGCATCAAGGGCGCCGTCGCCTACACGGGCACGCTCGCGATGGGCAAGGCGGCCGTCGAGTACTTCGAGGAGGGCGGGCGCATCAACGGGCTCGCTGCAAAGATCCGCGAGGCGCTCGATGCCGTCGTCGCCGCTGCGGGCTGCGCTGCGCCCCAAGAGGACGACTTAGACCCAGATGAGGCACGGCAAGAGGACTGCGACTAGGACGCAGGTTGAAGGTAGGCGACGCGAGGTGCATGGAGAGGCCGGGCGCCTCGCGCTGTGACAAGGAGAGAGCAGATGACGGATCTATGGCCGCGCTATGCGCCCCTGCTGGGGAAGGTCGAGAAGCCTTCCCGCTACTTGGGGCGTGAATATGGCGCAGTTGACCCAGCAGACAAGGCGGATGCGGATTACCATGCCGTGTTCATCTACCCGGACACCTACGAGATAGGCCAGGCCAACCAGGCTGTGGCCATCCTCTACGACGAGCTCAACAGCGACCCGCATATCTTCTGCGAGCGAGCATACCTGCCGTGGGTCGACATGATCGAGCTCATGCGCGAGCAGGACCTGCCCATGTGCTCGCTCGAGAGCTTCGCGCCGCTGTACGAGTTCGACTTCGTGGGCATCACCCTGCCGCATGAGATGGCGGCCACCAACGTGCTCGAGTGCCTGGACTTGGGCGGCATCCCCTTGCGTGCGGCAGACCGCGGCGAGGACGACCCCATCGTCTTCGCAGGCGGCCCTTGCGCCTACAGCCCGGAGCCCTTCGCGGCGTTTTTCGACGTGTTCTTCATCGGCGAGGGGGAGAAGCTCGATCTGGAAGTGGCGCGCAGACACCGCGAGCTGCGCGATGCGCATGCGACGCGCGACGAGATCCTGCGCGAGCTCGCCAAACTCGAGGGCATCTACGTCCCCAGCCTCTACAGGGCCAAGACGCCCGAGGAGGCATCCGTGCCCGTCGAGGGCGTGCGCGACACCATCTGCACTCTGTACGCTCCCGTCGATGACGAGGTCCCCGCCATCGTGCACAAGGCCGTCATCGCGGACTTCAACACGACCAATGCCCTGCCGCAGCCCATCGTTCCCTACCAGGAGCTGGTCCATGATCGCTTGGCGATCGAGATCTTGCGCGGCTGCGCGCGCGGATGCAGGTTCTGCCAGGCGGGGATGATCTACCGTCCCGTGCGCGAGCGCAACGTCGACCCGGTGGTGCAGGCGGTCTGCGACGGCTTGGCGTTCACGGGCTACGACGAGGTGAGCCTCACGAGCCTCTCATCCACAGACCACAGCTGCATCATGGACATGGTGCGCCGCATCAGCAACCAGTACCATGGGCGCGGGATAGGCATCAGCCTCCCCAGCCAGCGCGTCGACGCCTTCGGGATCGAGCTCGCCACGCTCGTGGCGGGCGAGCGCAAGCCCGGTTTGACGCTCGCGCCCGAGGCCGGCACCCAGCGCCTGCGCGACATCATCAACAAGGGCATCACCGAGGAACAGATCTTCAATGCCGTGACCAGCGCCTTCGAGGCCGGTTGGCGCCGTTGCAAGCTCTACTTCATGATCGGCCTGCCCGGTGAGACTGATGACGACGTCGCAGGTATCGGCGACTTGTGCCGTCGCCTCTATGCTGCGGCCAAGGACTCCGTGCCCGATGACCAGCGCGGCAACGTGCGCATGAGCGCATCGGCGAGCCTGTTCATCCCCAAGCCCTGCACCCCCTTCCAATGGGACGGGCAGATCAGCCTCGACCAGATCGAGCGTCGCATCGAGGTGCTGCGCGCGAGCATGCCGCGCAAGGGCGTCGACCTGCATTACCACGACAGCCAGACCTCCTACATGGAGGCCGTGCTCGCACGCGGCGGGCGAGAGTGCGCAGACCTCATCGAGACTGCCTGGAGGCATGGCGCGCGTTTCGACGCTTGGAGCGAGCAGTTCGACTTCGATGCCTGGCTGGCGGCGTCTAAGGAGACGGGCATCGATATCTTCGAGCATGCGACGCGCACTTTCGAGGAGGGCGAGGCGCTGCCCTGGAACCATATCTCCTGCGGCGTCACCGAGCGCTTCCTCTTGCGCGAGCGCCGCTTGTCAAAGGCGGGCAAGACCACGCCCGACTGCAGCTTCGGGCCCTGCACGGCCTGCGGTGTGTGCCAGGACCTGTCCGTTAAGACCATGACCCAGAAGGAGCGTGTGCTGTGAGCGAGAACCTGGGCTTTGCGATGCGCATCGAGTACGTCAAACAGGGGCGCCTCGCGTTTCTGTCGCACCTGGAGACGATCCGCAGCATGGAGCGCATCATCCGCCGCGCTCAGCTGCCCTATGCGGTGACGGAGGGCTTCAACCCGCATATGAAGGTGAGCTTCGGGCCGGCGCTTCCCTGCGGGGCCGCGGGCTTGGGCGAGTACCTGGATCTGCGTCTGCGCGAGTACATTGCGCCGGATGTGGCGCTCGAGGCCATGAAGGCGGCGAGCGTGCCCGATCTGGCCCCTGTTGCCTGCAACTATATCGACGTCCATGCGGATGCCGTGACCGTGGCGTTTCCCCTGAGCGATTGGGAGGCACATCTGGCTGGCGCGTCGCTTGCAGATGTGCAGGATGCTTTCGCGCGCTTGGCGCAGCGCGGCTACATCGAGATCGAGCGCAAATCCAAGAAGCGCCGTGGCAAGATGGAGATCAAGCGTATCGAGCTTGCAGGCCGTTTGGTCGACGGGCCGAGCTTCGCAGAGCAAGACGGCCAGGTGGCCATGCGCTTTAGCACGATGGCCCAGAACCAGGGTTCCTCGCTGAGGCCCGACCGCTATATCGAGTCCGCGCTGGCCTTGATGGAAGACGGGGGCAAGGGCGTTGCCGTGAGCTATCTGGCACGCACCAAGCTCAGGGGCGCGTAAAGGCTATAAGGCCTGCAAGGTGGCGGCGAGCCTTGGGTTTTTGCAAAGTTGAAATGTTGCATTTGCCTTATCTAGCGTCATACTTTGACACGCGCGTTTTGGCGCGGCAGTTCTCAACGAGATTAAGAGAGGTTTCTCATGGCAGATCCCAAGTTTAGCGGCGTTATCCCGCCGGTTGTCGTCCCCTTGGACGCCAACCGCCAGTTGGACGTGGAGGCTTTCGAGCGCTCCATCAACCGTATGATCGAAGGCGGTGTCCACGGCCTGTTCTTCTTGGGTTCTTCCGGTGAGGTTGCCTTCCTCAACGACGAGCAGCGCTATCAGGTGCTCGAGGAGGCCGTGCGCATCGTCGACCATCGCGTCCCGGTGCTCGCGGGCGTCATCGACATGGAGACCAACCGCGTCATCAAGCAGATCGAGCGCACGCGCGACTTCGACATCGACGGCTTGGTCGCCACGGCACCCTTCTACGCCCTGGGCGGCCCCAAGGAGAACGAGCGCCACTTCCGCGTGCTGCGCGAGCACACCAACGACATCCCGCTGTTCGCCTACGACCTGCCCGTGTGCGTGCACACCAAGCTCGACCCCACGATGCTCGTGCGCTTGGGCAACGACGGCGTGCTCGCCGGCGTCAAGGACTCCTCCGGCGACGACGTCTCCTTCCGCTGGCTCATGCTCGAAAACGAGGACGCCGGCCATCCGCTCGCGCTCCTCACGGGCCACGAGGTCGTGGTTGACGGCGCGTATCTGGGTGGCGCGGACGGCTCTGTGCCCGGCTTGGCCAACCTTGCCCCCAAGGAGTACGTCGAGATGTGGGAGGCTGCCAAGGCCGGCGATTGGGATACCGTGCGCACCAAGCAGGACTACCTTGCACGCCTCATGTTCGTCACCCGCCGTGTCCAGGCTACCGTGGGCTTCGGTGCCGGCGTGGGCGCCTTCAAGACGGCGCTGTGGCAGATGGGCATCTTCAATACCAACCAGATGCGCGAGCCTGTTCAGCCGCTGGTGGGCGACGATGTGATCGAGATCGTGCGCGTTCTCAAGCGCGCGGGCCTCATGGACGTCGCTGCCGCTCCGCGCGTCTAGTGCAGGCGGTGCGCGGCAGGTAAGCCAAAGCTGCATAGGGGCATGGCATCTGTTGGCCATGCCCCTTCTTCATAGGAGCGGCGCTGTGCCCGGGCTTGCGAGCTTGCGGCGTGGCGCCAGAGAGAAGGGGAGGGCGCCTTGCGCAAGCCTTGCAACGTGATCGCCGTCGATATTGGCGGAACCAAGATAGCCGCTGCGCTCGTGCGCTATGAGTCAGACGATTGCGCGCCTGTCATCACCCGGCGCGCCCAACGCGCAACCGATGCGCGCGATGGCGGCGATGCGGTGCTCGTGCGCGTGATCGATGTCGTTCGCGAGCTCGCAGATGCGGCGCATGATCTGGGCGAGGCGCCAGTGGGCGTGGGTATCGCAGCTGCCGGATGTATCAGCCCCGATGACGGCAGCGTCTTCTACGCCAACAGCATCATGCCCGGCTGGAGCGGCCAGCCCCTGGCTGCTGCTGTGCGCAAGGCCTCCGGCCTGCCGGTTGCTGCCATGGGCGATGTGCACGGGCATGCCCTGGGCGAGACACGCTGGGGCGGCGCCAAGGGGCTCTCGAGCTGTCTTTTCGTGGCGGCGGGCACGGGTATGGGCGGCGCCTACGTGGTCGACGGCAAGGTCATGCGCGGTGCGCATGGGGCGGCCGGGCATATCGGCCATATCCTGCATCCGGCGGCAAGCGGCTTTACGTGTGCCTGCGGGGCAGACGGGCACGTCGAGTCCGTCACGAGCGGCACCGGCATCGGCGCCTTGTACCAGGGCGTGGCGATGACGGATGCCGCTTTCGACGCGGCGGTCGATGGCGCAGAGGTCTCGCGCAGGGCGCAGGCAGGCGAGGAGAAGGCCCGCGCCGTGCTCAGGGAGGCCGGCAGTGCCTTGGGCGGCGCGATCGCGTCGATGGTCAATATCTTGGACCCTGCAGCCATCGTGCTCACCGGCACGGTCACGCGCGCTGGGAGTATCTGGCGCGAGGCGCTCGAGGAAGCTTATCACAGTCAGGCGATGGTCCCCATGCGCGACACCCCCTTGCTCGAGGCCATGTTGGGTGGAGACGCCCCGCTCATCGGCGCGGCAGAAAACCTATTGGATACGCTGCACTAGGCAGCGAGACGGATTCGAGGAAATTGCGATGACACATCCCATCATCGAGCAGCTGCGCGGCAAGCTCGTCGTGAGCTGCCAGGCGTATGTGGGCGAGCCCATGCGCCACCCGGAGACCATGGCGCAGATGGCGCTTGCGGCCGAGCAAGGCGGTGCGGCGGCGATCCGCTGCCAGGGTCTGGCTGATATATCGGCTATCAAGGGCCAGGTCGAGGTGCCCATCATCGGCATCTGGAAGGAGGGCCACGAGGGCGTCTACATCACGCCCACCATGCGCCATGCGCGCGCTTGCAGCCTGGCAGGTGCCGATATCGTCGCGCTGGATGCGACCGATAGGCCGCGTCCGGGCGGCGAGACTTTCGAGCAAATCGTGGCCCGGTGCAAAAAGGAGGGCATCTTGACGATGGCCGACTGCTCTTGCATCGAGGATATCGAGCGCGGTCTTGTCGCCGGCTGCGATATCGTGTCGACCACCATGGCCGGCTACGTACCCGGCGGGCGCGCCAAGACCGACGGCCCGGATTTCGAGCTCTTGCGCGAGGCGGTGGCCATCGCAGGTGACACGCCCGTTATCTGCGAGGGGCGCATCCACACGCCGGCCCAGCTGCACGACGCCTTCGAGAACGGGGCGTTTTCCTGTGTGGTGGGCACGGCGATCACCCATCCCACGAGTATCACGCGCTGGTTCGTCGGCGCGATTTAGAGACCCTGGGGCAGATGCTCGGTCTCATCAGGTCAAAAGCTGCGTTTTCGCTGGTCACGAAGGACCCTAGTACTGCTGGTACTAGGGTCTTTTACTGCTTGCGGGCCTCGCTCACTCGGTATGGCGGATGGCTGGTGTCACCGCCGCGTTTAGCATCGGGTATGCAAGAGCGGCAAACTGAGAGAGAGGGTTCGCTATGAAAGTGAAAGAGAGAAAGCTCGACCAGGGCAAGATCGCGCTTTGCGCGCATGCCACTGCGAGGGAGGTGGACGATGCGTTTGCAACGGCTTATGCGGCTTTTGTCAGCAACGTGGGCCTCAAGCCGGAGCAAGGCAAGACCGTAAACCAGGTCGCGGCCGAGCAACTTGGCATCGAAGACCTCGATGCGCAGGTACGGGGCGACGTTCTCGATGCGCTCATTCCCTATGCGATCGACCGCAGCGGCCTGTTGCCTGCCTATCCCCCAATGGTGACGGAGTGCTCTGTGCTGCGTCGTGGGCATGAGGCGACGTTCACGCTCGAGATGCTGCCTAAGGTCCGCTACGAGCTCAGCTCCTATGAGCCTGTCGAGGTGACGGTTCCTGCCTTCGAGGTGGATACCGCCCTCATCGACCGGCAGATCGAGCAGATCGCCGCGCGCAACGTCGAGTACGTTCGCGCATCGGATCAAAACCGCGCAGTCGCAAGCGGGGACGCTGTTCTCCTCGAGATGGAAAGCTACGAGAACGGCAAGCGCAATGCGGGTCTGAGCTCGGCGGCGCGCACCTACGTGTGCGGCAAGGGCTTCATGCCCAAGAGCTTCGACGACCAGATCATTGGGATGAGACCGGGTGAGACCAAGACCTTCAGCTTCGAGGGCCCCGATGTCGACGCCCAGGGAAACGAGACCACGACTACCGTCGAGACCACGGCTACGGTGATCGAGCTGCAGCAGGAGTGCGTACCCGCGATCACAGACGCCTGGCTTGCACGCAATATGCCCGTATTCAAGAACGTGGGTGAGCTCAGAGACGATATCGCCAAGGATCTTGAGCGCAAGACGCGCGAACGCTATGACAGCCAATGCCGCCAGCTCGCGGTCTTCCAGCTTGCAGAGCGCTTCGAAGGGTCCATCCCCGATGAGGCCTACGAGGCCATGCGCGACAACCTCGTGCAGCAGATGCAAGCACAAGCAAAGTCGCAAGGCGTCAGCTTCAAGGAGCTTGTCGAGCAACAGGGCGGCGAACAGCAGTTCTCCGTATCGGTGATGATGCAGGTGCGTGAGATGCTCGTCGAGGGCTACGCGCTCGACGCGCTGTTTGCGCACGAGAAACTCGAAGTCACCGATGCCGACCTCACGCAGGCGGCTCGCGAGATCAACCCTGCAGCTGATCCTGCCCGGACGCGCAAGATGCTCGAGGATACAGGGCGCAGATTCATCTTGCGCGAGACGGCGGAGCGCTATGTTGCCTCCAAGTATCTGATGGCCCACGCAAAGCTCACCGTAGCGGCTTAATCATACGGGGGTTATGGGTAAAACACCCTGCCGGGGTGGCAAGACGCCTCGGGATAAAGGGATTAATCCCTCACTTCATCCTTTTGGGGCGATGAAATCCAAGTGGTTTGCACGTAAAGTTCAACCTGTCAGAAATCAAGCAGCTGACGAAGCCGGGTTCCCCTCTTCAACAATCCCGGCGATTCTCACGAGGCTTCCTTCTTCCTTTCCTCTTATGGAAGCCCGTGATCCGGCCCAGGCGCGCCCCCTCCTCTTAGGCGCCTGGGCCCTTCCTTTCTCTATAGCGAAAAGACCCAAGCCTCCCTCTCGGGTGCTTGGGTCTTTTTTCGTCTTGCGGCAACCTCACCCGCGATGCGGAGCTCGCTTTGCTCCTTGCTGCCTTGCTGCCCCTGTATCTCTCCCTTTCCTCATGCCTGGCAGCACCCGCGTTGCTCTCGGGTTTGGATCCGGCTCACAAGCGGCGATAGCGGGTTTTTCGTGCCTTGCCGCGCGTGCTGCCGATGTTCTTCTCTCGAGTGCGTCCAATGGCTATTAGAGCGCATATCGCCTGTTCAGCGCCTCAACCCTTTGGTATGAGAGGCCTGGCTGCTGCCCCGCCATCATGCTGATTTGCAACATCTCATTACTTGGCGGGGGTTGCCCTGCCCTTAAATCTCCTAAATTCCTGCTTGACGATTTTCGATTCACGGCCAGTCCGGATGAGGGCGAGCTTCGACATGGTCGCAAATCGCATGCGTTGGTCGTTTCGATGGCGGGGCCTGCGCGCTGAGAGAAGAGTTATTAGAAAGAAGGAGGAAGAGATGGCGCAAGCAGAGTATGTCCCGGGCAAGTACAAGCGCGGGACACGCCTACCCAAGAAGTCCGAGTACGGTTACGAGCCCATACCCTGTGCCGAGACCCCCGATGTCCCTTGGACATGGGAGGAAGACGGTATGACGGTTATCCGCGGCACGGCAAGATCCGCGCCGGGATGCCATAACGTCTGCGGCATCTTGTCGTATGTCAAAGACGGCAAGCTCGTCAAAGTCGAGGGCGACCCCATGGACCCCTACAACCAAGGGCGCCTGTGCAGCCGTTGCCTGTGCATCCCCGATTACGTCTACCATAAAGACCGCCTGCTGCATCCCATGAAGCGAGCCCGCGAGGACCGCGGCAAGGACAAGTTCGTCGAGTGCTCTTGGGACGAGGCCTACGACATCATCGTGCGCGAGTTCAAGCGCATATCCGATACCTACGGCAGCGACACCATCGCCTGCTGCCAGGGCACTGGCCGCGATATCCACCAGATTACGCGCATCAACGCCTGCATGGGCTCTCCCAACGAGGGCGTGCCCTACTTCGCGGGCAACTCCTGCTACCTGCCGCGCATCGCGTCGATGGCGTGCATGATCGGCGACGCCTGCGTCATGGACTGCTCGCAGTTTTTGCCCAAGCGCTACGACGACCCGCGCTACGTGGTCCCCGAGTACTGCATCGTCTGGGGCCATCAGCCCTTCTACTCCAACGCAGACGGCTTCTACGGCCATTGGATCTTGGATCTGATGAAGCGCGGCATGAAGGTCGCTGTGGTCGATCCCAACCTCACGTGGATCGCGGCGCGTGCCGGCGAGGACTGGCTGCGCGTGCGCCCCGGCGGCGACGGTGCCCTGGCGATGGCCATGCTCAAGGTCATCTGCGACGAGAGCCTCTACGACCAGGACTTCTGCGACAAGTGGGTCTACGGCCTCGAGGCAGTGTGCGAGCGCGTCAAGGAGTACGACCTCGACGACCTGGCCGAGAAGTGCTGGGTCGACAAAGAGGACATCATCCGCGTCGCGCGCACCTACGCCAACGCCAAGCCCGCGGCTATCCAGTGGGGCGTGGCGCTCGACCAGCAGACAGGCGGCCAGCAGGCAGCGCACGCGCTGGTTGCGATGTGGACCATCACCGGCAACCTCGACATCCCCGGCGGCAATGTCATCGGCCGCGCATGCTGGGGCATCGAGCAGCCTAACTGGACGGGTACCTGGGGCTACGACGAGCTCCTCACCGAGGAAGAGCACAAGAAGCGCATCGGCATCGAGCGCTACCCGATGTTCGCCGTCGGCTTCAAGAACCTCTCCTCCAACGCCACCATCGAGAAATGGCAAAACGGCGAGCATCCCATCCGCGGCGCGTACTTCGCGACCAATAACTTCCTGGCGACCATGGGCGCCCAGGCCGAAAAGCAGCTCGAGTGGTACAAGAGCCTGGAGTTCGTGGTGGTCGAAGACCTCTTCATGACGCCGACCATGATGGCCCTCGCCGACGTGGTCTTGCCCGCCTCGACCTATGCCGAGCGCAACGGGTTCGGCGGCTTGAACCCCTACCGCATCAGCTCCATCACCCGCTCCATCGAGCCGGTGGGCGACACCAAGCCCGACAACACCATCTTCCTCGAGCTGGGCAAACGCCTAGTCGAGGCCATACGCCCCGAAAACGCCGACATCGCCTGGCCGTGGGACTCCGTCGAGGAGATGTGGGACTACGCGCTCGAAGACGGCGGTTTCACCTGGGAGGAGCTGAAGGAGAGCGTGTGGAAGTATCCCGAGTTCCAGTACCGCAAATACGAGACCGGCGGCTTGCGCGCAGACGGCGCGCCGGGATTCCAGACCGAGACAGGCCGCGCGGAGATCTACTCGATGGTCTTCCACCACACGTCCTGGTCCGGCCTCGACCCGCTGCCCAGCTACGTCGAGCCTGTCGAAAGCCCGTATTCCGCGCCCGAGGACGTGGAGGAGTACCCCTACATCGTCACCTCCGGCCAGCGCGTGGCGCACTTCTTCCACTCCGAGCAGCGCCAGGTGGCCAAACTGCGCACCCTGCACCCCGACCCGCTGTGCAAGCTGCACCCGGACACCGCCGCCAAGCACGGCATAGCCGAAGGCGATTGGATGTGGCTCGAAAACAAGCACGGCAAATGCAAGTACAAGGCCTCGTTCGACCCCAGCTACGACCCGCGCGTCATGCAATGCGACCACGGCTGGTGGTTCCCCGAGCGCAAAGACCAGGCCGAGGAGAACACCGAAGACGAGAAGAAAGGCCTGTTCGGCACCTTCGAGTCCAACATCAACAACCTTGTGCCCTTCGATGCGGGCGTGTCCGGCTTCGGGTCCAACTACAAGGCCATGATGTGCAAGATCTACAAGGCCTGAGGCATGCGACAGACGAGGAAAGGAGAGACAAGATGGCTATCAAGGGAATGCTCGTCGACGTGAACTACTGCACGGGATGCGAGGCATGCGTCGTGGCCTGCCAGCAGGAGAAGGGCTACACGGAAAAGCAGTTCGGCATCACCATCACCAAGCTCGGCCCGTTTCAGATCACGCAGGGCAAGAAGGACTGGCAGCTCGACTTCATCCCCCAGTTCACGCGCTGGTGCGATTTGTGCGCGTCGCGCATGTCCAAGGGCAAGCGCCCCTCGTGCGTGCACCACTGCCAGGCGCAATGCCTCGAGGCAGGCGACATCTCCGATCTGGCGGCAAAAGTCGAGCGGCCAGGCCAGATCCTGGTTCCTATACGTAAGGCCTAGCTCGAAGCCCCGTGGCTTCGATGGAATAGCAGGCGACGAGCTTTGAGAAAGGAGGGCAAGGAGATGGTAGACGACAGCTTTGGATACGACGTGGCAGAGAAGTTGATGCACGTCGACGTCCACGCCGGCCACGAGTTCTCCCGCGAGGTCCTAGGT
>CAVCDT010000046.1:0-7429 GCA_963600995.1 Akkermansia muciniphila
CGTGAACAAGATCCAAGACGAGGCCTTCGCCGGCGAGACCCAGCTCACCAAGGTCGCCATCCCCTCGACGGTGGTCGAGATAGGCGCGTCCGCCTTCGCGGGGACCTCCATCGCCTCCGTCGACCTGCCCGCCGGCGTCACCACCATCGGCGAGGGCGCCTTCCAGGGCACCAAGCTCGAGGCCGTCTCCCTTCCGGAGACCGTGACCACCGTGGCGCCGTCTACCTTCAAGGACTGCACCTCCCTCACCACTGTCAGCGCCCCTGCGGCTACGAGCATCGGCGTCGGCGCGCTGTCCGGCTGCACGAGCCTTACCGCCGTCGAGGCGCCCGCTGTCATGGAGATCGGCGACAGCGCCCTCAAGGGCTGCACGAGCCTGACTACTGTCGAGGCCCCCGCGGCAGAGACCGTGGCCGCATCCGCCTTCTCCGGCTGCACCTCGCTCAAGGCCGTCGAGCTACCCGCCGCCACCGCGATCGGGTCAAAGGCCTTCGCCGGCTGCATCGTGCTCGAGACGGCAGACGTCGCCTCCGCGACCGCGATCGGCGCCAAGGCCTTCCAGGGCTGCGCTGCTCTGAAGAGCGTCGACGTGGCCTCCGCCGTGACCATCGGCGCCAAGGCGTTCTCCGGTGCGAGCAGGCTCAAGACCGTGACCACGGGCAGCAAGCTCTCCTCCATCGGCGCCAAGGCGCTCAAGGGCACCAAGGTGACCAAGCTCAAGGTGAGCTCCAAGAAGCTCACTGCCTCCTCCGTGGCAGGAAGCCTCAGGGGCTCCAGCGTCAAGAAGGTCGTCGTGGCGGTCTCCGGCTCCAAGAAGACCGTGGGCAAGTACGTTGCCAAGTACGCCAAGGCCTTCAAGAAGGCCAACAGCGGCAAGGCCGTCAAGGTCGTGGCCGGTAGGTAGGCTGGCCGCAGCAGCTCCGCTCCGGCGCGAGTTTTAGCAGCTTCCCCATGAGCCAGCAAGGGGCCGTCCATCCGGGCGGCCCCTTTCCTTCTAACATTGTCGTACCTGCCTTCTGGTTGGAACTTATATTGGCATAGAGGCACCGTGAGGTATCGAGGGCGGGATCGGTGCAGAGCCTCGTAGGGGAGAGCGATGCGAGATGCGCGCAGCGCAGATCGCATCGCTCTCCCGCTAGGTTGCAACGGCCCGCTGCCGACAAATCCTGCGCAGCTGGCGCTGCGCCCTGATACGTCGCGGCTGGCGCCGCGACCGGGCGAGCTAGCGGGCTTCGCCCGCATCCGCTCGCCCCTACGCGTTTGTGCGCCACATTCGTTTCTCGAGACTGACCCGTGCGCCTGTGCCATTGTTAGAGCAGGCTGCAGTATCGGCTTTGGTTCGTGAATCACTTGCGCGTCAATCATCGGGCCTGCCATCGGCTGCAACCTAGGCGTGACCTTTGCGTCGCAGCCTCGCGGTATACTGCTCCTAATGCAAAACGAGAGGAGCACCATGGCAGAGCAAGACAACCTCGAGGTCATCGACACGAGCATCACGGGCCCCGATCTGGTCATCATCACCGGCATGTCGGGCGCCGGGCGCACAGAGGCCATGCACACCTTCGAGGACATCGGCTACTTCTGCATCGACAACCTGCCGCCTAGCTTGCTCAGCAACCTGGTGAGCCTCGCGGGCCTCACCAGCGGCTCGCTGCGCAAGCTGTGTATCGTGTGCGACCTGCGCGCTAAGGAGTTCTTCGGCGAGCTCACCGGCGAGCTCCTCAAATTGGACGAGAGCGGCCTGTCGCGAGCGCTGCTTTTCTTGGACTGCAGCGACGACGTCTTGCTCTCGCGTTTCAAGGCCACGCGCCGCCGTCATCCGCTCTGCGATGCGGGCATGACCATCACCACCGGCATCCAGCGCGAGCGCAAGCTACTGGCCGAGGCGCGCCGGATGGCGGATTACGTGATCGACACCTCGCATGTGCGCCCGCAGGAGATGCGCCGCCGCATCCGCGCGCTCTTCTGCGAGCAAAGCGAGCAGGAGGGTCTGGGCATCAACGTCTACTCCTTCGGGTTCAAGCACGGCGCCCCCACAGACGCGGATATTGTCATGGACGTGCGCTTTTTGCCCAATCCCTACTACGTGCAGGAGCTTCGCGCTAAGACCGGCCTTGATGCGGATGTGCGCGATTACGTCTTGGATCGCGACGAGACGCATGCCTTCATGGACAAATGGTTCGACTTGCTCGACTGTGTGATGCCCGGCTATGTGAGCGAGGGCAAGCAGTATCTCTCGATTGCCGTGGGTTGCACGGGCGGCCAGCATCGCAGCGTCGCCATCGCCCAGGCAACAGCCCATCACCTGTCGCAGGAGGGCTACCGCGTGGGCGTGTCGCATCGCGACCTGCCCCTGGCGCAGGGGGAGTAGCGCATGCGCAACCAGCAGAGGATCAAAGCCGTCGTTATCGGCGGTGGCAGCGGCGCCCCGGTGTCCATCCGCACCTTGCTCGACATGGGCTGCAGGACGGCGAGTATCGTGGGCATGATCGACGACGGCGGCTCGACGGGCATCCTGCGCGAGCGCGGCGGCGTCGTCCCACCGGGCGATATACGCAAGTGCATCCTGGCCATGAGCGCAGACACCAACTCCGCCTTCGCGCGCGCCTTCAGCCATAGGTTCCCCTATCTGGATGACCACTCCCTGGGCAACCTCATCCTCACGGCTTTCGCGGAGGAGACGGGCTCCTTCCCCGAGGCTATCCATATCTGCGAGTACATGCTCGACGCCCGCGGGCACGTCTACCCCTCCACGCTGGGCGATGTCAAGCTCTCCGGCGTCACGGCAGACGGGCAGCACCTCGAAGGCGAGCATCTCATCGGCGACGCCCCGTGCCGCATGCAGACGGTGAGTCTGTCTCCGGCCCATGCGCAGGCGCACCCGGCGGCGCTCAATCAGATTCGCCAGGCGGATTTCATCGTTCTGGGCCCGGGCAGCCTCTTCACCTCGATCATCCCCAACCTGCTGGTCCCCGGCGTGGTGGACAGCATCCGCAAGGCGCGCAGCCGCGAGGAGCGTCCCGCGAAGACGGTCTTCGTGTGCTCGCTGGCAGATATGCAGGGCGAGACCTGGTCGATGAACTGCTACGACTACGTCGAGGCGCTCATGCGCCATGGCATGGAGGGTCTGCTTGACTACGTCTTGATCCACAAGGACCGCGGCGGTCAGCCGGGTGTCACCGGGTTCTTCCCCGTGGTACGCGATTACTCGGATTCCCGTTTCCAGACGCGCGGGCGCCGCAGCGGGCAGGTGCGCCGCGTGGAGTGCAACGACGCCCTGATCGCCAGGATCGAGGAGCTGGGCGTCAGGACCGTCGTGCGCGATATGGTCGACCTCGAGCGCCCCACTTGGCACGACCAAGAGCAGCTCGCCGCCGCCTTTGCGGAGGTGATGGACGAGTGTCATATACAAGCGAGGTAAAAGAGGAGCTCTCGCATATCGACCTTGCCTGCAGCGGCTGCGTGCGCGCGCAGCTCGCCGCCTTGGTGCGGATCATGGGCTCTCTGGGCATATCACAGGGCAAGCCACACCTGGAGCTCACGACGGAGACCTCGACGGTGGCGCGCGCCATCATTAACCTTCTGCACAGCGACTGCATCGATCTCAAGACAGAGCTCACCATCCGCCGCAGCGTGCTACACAAGTCGCATAACTTCCTCATCACCGTGCCCTACCAGGCGGGCCTCACCTCCGCCTTGAAGGATCTGGGCATCTTGGGTGACGACGGTTTCGAGAGCGGCATACGCTTTGGCCTGGTGGCCAAGGACTGCTGCGCGGCAAGCTACCTGCGCGGGGCCTTCTTGGCGGGCGGCTACGTGGCAGACCCGCGCGGGGACTTCCATTTCGAGCTCTCCACCACCAACTTCGCGATGGCGCAGGGCCTGGTCAAGATCATGACGCGCTTTGGGATCAACGCCCGTTGCGTGCAGCGCCACAACACCTACGTGGTCTATCTCAAGGGCGCGGAGGATATCCTGCGCTTCCTCGCCAAGGTCGAGGCGCACCAATCCGCGCTCAAGCTCGAGGAGCACCGCCTGCTCAAGAGCGTGCGCAACGACACCAACCGTCGCGTCAACGCAGAGATAGCCAACGCGCGCAAGACCACGCGCGCGGCCGAGGAGCAGGTGACCGCCATCCGCCGCCTGGTCGAGAAACGCGGCATCGAGGCCATCCCGCGTTCTTTGCAGGAGGTGTGCCTGCTGCGCCTGCGGCACCCAGAGGCGTCCCTCAAGGAGCTGGGCGAGTACGCCAACCCGCCGCTGAGCAAATCGGCGGTGTACCACAGGATCAGACGTATCAACGAGATGATCGAGGAGTAGACGATGAGCAACGACCTGGTAAACGCCGCTGTGGCAGAGGTTCGCGACAAATGCGCTGCCGCCAAGCAGGCGAGCCGCAAGCTGGCGGCGGCGAGCGGAGCTGCGCGTAACGCGGCGCTGCTGGCTATGGCAGACGCCTTGGTAGAGTCCTGCGAGAGGATCCTTGAGGCCAACAGGGCGGATATGGACGCGGCTGTGGCCAAGGGCACGCCCGCGCCGCTGCTCGACAGGCTCATGTTGGATGAGAAGCGCATCGATGCGATGGCCGATGCCCTGCGCAAGCTTGCACGTTTGGACGACCCGCTAGGCGAGGTGCTCGAGGGGCGCACGCTCTACAACGGTATCCAGCTCACGCGCCGGCGCGTACCGCTGGGCGTCGTGGCGATGATCTACGAGGCACGCCCCAACGTCACGGCCGATACGGCGGGCCTTTGCATCAAGACGGGCAACGCCTGCGTGCTGCGCGGGGGCAGCATGGCCGTCAACTCCTGCGTGGCCATGGCCAAGGCGCTCGCAGCCGCGGCAGTCGGGGCCGGCATGCCCGCAGGCTGCATCAACGTGATCGAGTCGACGGACCGAGCGGCAACCACTGCGCTCATGGAGGCCGTGGGGCTTGTGGACGTGCTCATCCCGCGCGGGGGCGCGGGTCTCATCCAGAGCTGCGTGCAAAACGCCAAGGTCCCCGTCATCGAGACGGGCGTGGGCAACTGCCATGTCTACGTGCACGAGTCCGCGGACTTCGACATGGCGCGCCGCATCGTCCTCAATGCCAAGACTCAGCGCCCCGGCGTGTGCAACGCCTGCGAGTCGCTGCTGGTAGACGCGAAGATCGCGCGCGTTTTCCTGCCGCAGATGCTCGCCGATCTGGCACAGGCCGGCGTCACCGTGCACGGGGATGCTCTGGCACGCGAGTGCGCTGCAGCTGCCGGCGACGGGCGCGCGCAGGGTTTTGCGCTTGCCGATGCGTTTGCAGATGCGACAGAGGAGGACTGGGGGCGCGAGTACCTGGACCTCGAGATCAGCGTCAAGTGCATCGAGGGCGGGGTGGGGGCTGCCATCGATCACATCAACCGCTATGGCACAGGGCATTCGGAGTGCATCGTCGCCAAGGACCCCAGCGCCATGCTGCGCTTTACCAACGAGGTCGATGCTGCCGCCGTGTACTGCAACGCAAGTACGCGCTTTACCGATGGGGGCGAGTTCGGGCTGGGTGCAGAGATCGGCATCTCCACGCAGAAGCTCCATGCGCGCGGCCCCATGGGCCTGCGCGAGCTCACGAGCAGCAAGTTCGTGCTCATCGGCGACGGCCAGGTTCGCGAGTAGGCAGCACTGCGGCTGATGATGACGCAGCTTGGCACCATAGCGATGCTGGGCGGGACCTTCGATCCGCCGCATAACGGGCATCTGGCCCTGGCCTGCGGCGTGGCCGACGAGCTCGGCCTCTCGCGTGTCTATCTGGTGCCTACAGGCAACCCGCATTTCAAGCTGGGGCAGGAGGTGGCGCCTGTCGAGGATCGCATGGCCATGGCGGGCTTGCTCGCCTCTTGCGACGAGCGGCTTGCGGTAAGCGACATCGAGGTCAAGCGCGATGGCGTGACCTATACCGTCGACACCTTGCGCGAGCTGCATAGCCGTTATCCTTCGGTACAGCTGAGCTTTATCATCGGAGGGGACAGCGCCGCGCATATCTGGCGCTGGAGAGAGGCGGCAGCCCTCGCGCAGCTATGCACGGTGATCGCCGTCGCGCGCCCCGGCTATGACTTCGATGCCGCGCGTGCGGGTATCGAGGCGAGCGGCATGGGCTTCGACGTGCGCTATCTCCATCTCGATGTGCCCGATGTGTCCTCTACCCTTGTGCGCGAGCGCGTTCGCGCCGGTAAGAGCCTTGCGGGCCTCGTTCCTGCGAGCATCGAGCGCTACATCGAGGAGCATGGGCTCTATCGGTAGTGGGTGCAGGCGGGCTTTGCGTCAGGGAGATTCCTGCGACGGCATCGAGGCACCGGGAGGTTTCGAGGGTCGTGACGGTGCAGAACCTCGTAGGGGAGAGCGACGCACGCGAAGCGTGCAGCTCTCCCGGTAGGTTTCGTCCGCTTGCGAAAAGAGCGATGCACGGCTGATGCCGCGCTCTATTACGTCGCGCCTAACGCCGCGGCCGGCCGAAGGCCGCCGCGCAGCGGCTTGGCCTTGACGCGACTTATTCTGAGCGAAGGCCCCGTTAGGGGCCGGAGTCGAAGAATCTTATTGCGGCTCATTATTGGTTTGCGGGGGTGCGCGCTGCTCCAGCGCGCTTCGCTGCTCGCACCCTGCGGGTGCTCGTGCGCTCGCTCCGCGCAACTATACGCAGTAACGGTTGCGCGAGGCGTTACGCAGTGCGCACCCCCGCAAACCCTGTATGTCGCCGATCACCGGCGTTTCTCGCGCGATCTGCCTCGCATTCGCTCGGTCCGTCTGTGCGCCCTTGGGTCAGGGGGTTCTTACAACGGCATAGAGGCACGGGGCGGCCTCTAGGAGAGGAACGGTGCAGATCCTCGTAGGGGCGAGCGATGCGTGCAAGCGCAGCGCAGCACGCAGCTCGCCCGGTAAGTTGCAAGACGTTGCGATGCTTGCGCAGACCGCAGGTGTATCGTCTTTATCGAAACTGCAACGCCTTTATCGGCGTCTTGATAGGGGAGGACAGACGATGATCGAGGACAAGGAGCGATTCGCGCAATACGAGGCGGCGGTCGATGCGCGCCTGAGTGGCAAGCGCCTCAAGCATGTGCATAGCGTGAGCGACTATGCGGCGCAGATGGCGCGCGCATATGGCGTCAACGAGTACGATGCGCGCGTGGCGGGGCTCTTGCATGATTGGGACAAGCTCTATACGGACGAGCAGCTCCCTGCGCGCATGGAAGAGCTCGGGGTCACGCCGCCGGAAAACGTCGAGCTCATGTGGCCTGTCATTCACTCCTTTACCGGTGCCAAGGCCGTCGAGCGCGAGTTCCCCGAGCTCGAGCCGCAGATCATTAGCGCTATTTGGAACCATACCCTGGGCGCCGTGCAGATGAGTGACTTGGATATGGTCATCTTCGTGGCGGATATGATCGAGCCCCTGCGCAAGGTCTACAAC
>CAVCDT010000046.1:7439-18032 GCA_963600995.1 Akkermansia muciniphila
CTCTTACGCTGCCGAGCTTCGCGCTAAAGTGGGCGAGATTCCCTTGGACGAGCTTTACTTCGAGGCCTACAAGGAGACGATGATCTCTCTTGCCGAGCGCAAGCGCTTCATCCATCCGATGGCGTT
Organism: Akkermansia muciniphila; assembly: GCA_963600995.1. Classification (GTDB taxonomy): domain Bacteria; phylum Actinomycetota; class Coriobacteriia; order Coriobacteriales; family QAMH01; genus W2P13-069. The sequence goes on from CAVCDT010000046.1 coordinate 7,566, forward strand.
CGATGTCTGGAACGGGCTGGTGCTCGCGCATAATCCCCATCCCGGCAAGCGCGGCCAAGGGGATCCTAATGCTGTTCTCTAAGGGGGGGACGCACAGGCGCTTCGAGCGTGATCGGGTGCGGAGCCTGAGCGTGAGGCCCATCAGTACGTCCACTCCCTCGCCGTGCCCTCTTGAGCAAGCGGCGCATGCTCGGCTAAAATAGCTCGATTATGTCAAATCTAGAGAAAGGGCCGCATATGGCCGTTGATTCCAAAGAGCTCGCGCTGGCCGCTGCCCGCGCTATCGACGATAAGAAGGGCTCCGACATCGTCATCCAGGATGTCTCCACGCTCCTCAACGTCACGGATTACTTCGTCATCGCAACCGGCGCCAACAACCGCCGCGTCGATGCCATCGCAGAAGAGGTCGAAGACCAGCTGCGCGAGCAGCACGGCGTCAAACCCATCAGCCGCGAGGGCCGCGACAACGACGAGTGGGTCCTGCTCGACTACGGCCCCATCGTCGTCCACGTCTTTCAGCCCTCCACCCGCGACTTCTACCGCCTCGAGCAGCTGTGGGAGCAGGCCCCCACGGTCGATGTCGCGCTGGCCGGCATCGAGGATCCTGTCTACACGGAGCGCATCTCCAAGCTCCTGGGCCGTCAGGGCTAACCACCTATGGGTATCAGGACCATCGCTGCAGGCGTCGTGTGCAAGGGCAGCTACAGGCTCTTGCGCATGATGGGTCGCGGCGCGACGAGCCTCCCCGGCAAGCTCGCGCTCAAGATCGACCCGCACTACCTCAAGACGCTGTCTTCCGGGGTCAAGACCGTCGTGCTCACCGGCACCAACGGCAAGACCACCTCGACGCATATCGTCGCCCAGGCGCTCGAGAACGCCGGCCAGAAGGCCTTCTACAACCGCAGCGGCGCGAACCTGATACAGGGCATCACTACGGAGTTCGCCACGAACTCCTCCATTGCGGGGCAGCCGCGCTGCTCCTATGCCGTCATCGAGTGCGACGAGGGTGCGCTGCGGCGCGTGTGCGAGGGTCTCGACCCGGACGTCGTCGTGGTCACCAACGTGTTCCGCGACCAGCTCGACCGCTACGGCGAGGTCATGCATACCCGCGACAATATCCTGGCCGGGCTCAAGAACTCGCCCCATGCGCATGTGCTCCTCAACGCGGATTGCTCGATCACGGCGAGTCTTGCCGATGAGATCAACAACGAGGTGAGCTACTACGGCGTCGATTGTGAGATCTACCCCAAGCGCGTGCCGGATCTTAGCGATGCCACCCATTGCATCAAGTGCGGCACCGCCTACACCTACGACTATGCAACCTATGCCCACCTGGGCGGGTTCAGGTGCCCCCAGTGCGGTTACCGCCGGCCTCAGTGCGAGGTCGCGGTCGAGGATATCGTCGAGCGCGGCACCAACGACTGCGCCCTGCGCATGCGCGTGGGCCAGCAGGTCTCGACCGTGCATGCAGACGTCCCCGCAGACTACGACATCTACAACTGCGCCGCCGCCGTGGCCGCGCTTGTGGCCTTCGGGCTTCCCGTGCAAGATGCCTTCAACGCCATCGGGCACTTCAAGCACGGCTTCGGGCGCGGGGAGGTCTTCGACTTGGGCAGCGCCAAGGTGCGCCTCATGCTCATGAAGAATCCCGCCGGCTGCAACCAGATCATCAACCTGCTCCTCAACGAGCCAGACGAGCACATGGGCCTTGCGTGCATCCTCAATGACCAGGACTGCGACGGCACGGATGTGAGCTGGATCTACGATGCGCATTGGGAGGCTATCGCCGCCGCTAAGGACTCGGCGCTCTTTGCGGGCGACCGTGCCGAGGATATGGCCCTGCGCCTCAAGTACGCGGGCATGCCCGCTGCCGGCATCGCGATCGAGAAGGACTACGACAAGCTCATCGACCTGCTCGCTGCAGCCGGCCACGATACGACGGTTGTCGCCAACTACTCCGCCATGATGGAGTTCCGCAAGCACATCGCCGCGCGCTTGGGGCTTGCGGGCTTCTGGGAGGGCTAGCCGCAACGCCTTGCCTTTGCGGGCAAGGTCGCAAGGCTGCAAGTCGCAAGTCGCAAGGCCGCATGCGTAAGCGTCGCTGCAGGATTCCCACTGAGTGCCGCTTCCGGCACGCATATCGATTCGAAGGGTTCGCCATGGACTGCCAACTCAAGATCTGCCATCTCTACCCCGACGTCCTCAACCTCTACGGGGACCGCGGCAACACCATCACGCTGCAGAAGCGCTGCGAGTGGCGTGGTATCGACGCCGTGGTCGAGGGCGTAGGCGTGGGCGACAAGGCCGATCTGTCGTCCTTCGATCTGTTCTTCATCGGCGGCGGGCAGGACTTCGACCAGAACACCCTGCTGGGTGACCTTTGGGCTGGCGGAGCGGATAGCAAGGCCGCGCAACTCTCCAAGGCCATCGAGGCAGACGCGCCGGTGCTCGCTATCTGCGGCGGCTATCAGCTCTTGGGCGAGTACTACCTCACCCATACGGGAGAGGAGTGCAGGTTCATCGGCGCCATTCCCTTCCATACCGTGGGCGCGCAGGAGCGTATGATCGGCAACCTGCTCTTCACGGCCGATGCCATAGAAGGAGCGCCGCAGGTCGTGGGCTTCGAGAACCACTCTGGCAAGACCTTCCTCGATGCCTCGCTCACGGCTCTCGGGCACGTCGATAGCGGTTTCGGCAACAACGGCGAGGATGGTCTCGAGGGCCTGCGCTATCGCAACGTGGTGGGCACCTACAGCCACGGGCCGCTGCTTCCCAAGAACCCGGCTGTTGCCGATGCGCTCATATCGTGGGCGCTCGAGCGCAAGTACGGCGTGCCTTGCGAGCTTGCGCCGCTCGATGACGCACTCGAGACGCGCGCACACGACACGATGGCTGCGCGCCTCAAGTAACCCTTGCGTGCCGGGCGGCGCATGCCATATGCCCGCCGCGTTACAATCCCCCTTGTTTGGATGAGGTCTAAAGGAGAGGGGACCCAGGATGTCTCATGTTCTGATCGTGGTGGGCAGTCCGCGCAAGGGCGGCAACTCCCAGATGATGGCCGACGCCTTCGAGAGCGGAGCCGTAGCTGCCGGCAACGAGGTGCGCCAGATCAACGTAGGACGCGCCAAGATCAGCGGATGCATCGCCTGCGAGTCGTGCTTCGCCAACGGCGGCAAGTGCGCTATAGACGACGATATGCAGCCTCTGTACGAGCAGATGGAGTGGGCAGATGTCGTTGTCTACGCGTTCCCGCTGTACTTCTACAGCTACCCTGCGCAGATCAAGGCCTTCATGGACCGCCAGTTCTGCGCGGCGGGCGGCCGCAAGGGCATCATGGGCAAGAAGATCGCCTTGCTCATGCCCTACGAGGACCAGCATGCCGAGCGCGCCGACGGTCTGGTCAAGTCCTTCGAGATCTGCATGGACTACTGCAAACAGGAGATCTTGGGCGAGGTCCTGTGCAACGGCGTCTACGAGAAAGGCGCCATCGCGGGCAACGAGGCGCTCGTGCGTTGCGAGGAGCTGGGCGCGAGCATCAGATAGCCTGATGCCATGCCTGCTGTTCGCTCGCCGGATTTTCTTGCCAAAGCGCCAAAGTTTTCATTGCATGTGCCCTTCAACGCGTGTATTCTGAACAAGTTCGACTACTTGAGCCCCGTGAAACTCATGTAAAGAACAAATTGCAAGTATGTTTTGGAGGATTATCCGTGAAGACCTATTACGCTAAGCCTAGCGAAGTCCAGCGCGAATGGCTTTTGGTCGATGCGACCGACATGACCCTCGGTCGTCTCGCTTCTGAGGTTGCTCAGATTCTGCGTGGTAAGAACAAGCCCATCTACACTCCGCACATCGACACGGGTGACTTCGTCGTCATCGTCAACGCGGACAAGATCAAGGTGACTGGTACCAAGGCCGCCAACAAGGTCTACTACCATCACACTGGCTATGTTGGCCACCTCAAGTCCGAGACCTTCACCGAGGCCATGGAGAAGCACCCCACCCGCGTCATCGAGCACGCTGTCAAGGGCATGCTGCCCAAGGGTACTCTGGGTCGCCAGATGTTCGGCAAGCTCAAGGTCTACGCAGGCCCCGAGCATCCCCATCAGGCACAGAACCCTCGTAAGATCGAGCTGTAAGGGTAGGGGATATAAATGACTAACGAAGCAATCTACATGGGCACCGGTCGCCGCAAGAACGCTGTCGCTCGCGTCCGCCTGGTCCCCGGCACTGGCAAGGTCACCATCAACAAGCGCGAGGGCAAGGATTACTTTGGTCGCGACGCTCTGCTCGAGCAGGCTCTGATGCCCTTCAAAGTCACCGACACGGAGGCCCATTTCGATGTCATCGCTACCTGCCACGGTGGCGGCATCTCCGGTCAGGCTGGCGCTCTGCGCCACGGCATCGCCCGCGCTCTTCTCAACGCTGGCGACTACCGCGCCGAGCTCAAGAAGGCTGGCTTCCTCACGCGCGACGCCCGTATGGTCGAGCGCAAGAAGTACGGCCTGAAGAAGGCCCGCAAGCGCCCGCAGTTCTCCAAGCGCTAAGCCGCAAGGATCAGCACTGCATCATGCAAAACGCCTCGCTTATGCGGGGCGTTTTCTTTTGTCCTGCACCTGGCGGGGAAGGGGCACTAGATTGCTTTCGGCTTCCTTCTGTCGCGATGCGCTCACGTATAATCTGGGGCTATGAATACTTCTAAGACGCTCTCCATCATCATCCCGTATCTCATTCTCGCGATGCTCTTCGTAGCCATGACGAGCTATGCCTCGTGCGGTTTTGCCACATCGCTCGAGTCTGATGCCCTTGCCGCGGCAAGCCAGATGGCCAGCGGATCGAGTCTCTATGCGGCTGGTTGGGGGCAGGCTGTCGTCTGCGCTCCGTTGCTGCAGCCTGTCTACAGCGCTGCTGTGGCGCTTGGCGGCGGCGCGGAGGGCATCTTCTACCTCATGCGTGTCTTGGCTGCCGGTATCGTCTTTGTCGTTGTGCTTGCGGCTTATCGCGGCCTTATGGATGCCCTGGGTAGCGTCAAGGCGCTCATCGTCGCTGTGGTCTTTATGCTCATCGCCTGTCTCGCACGCGAGGGGCTGGGTGTCTTCGGCATAGCGCCCCTAGCGGCTTTTGGCTCCTTGGCCTTGGGTTTCGTTGCCAAGCGCGCGCTCGTGCAAGACAACGGCGAGGCCTCAGGTTACGGGCGCGTGCTCTGTCCCGTCTTGTCCGGAGTATTGGGCTTGCTGGCGATGCTCTTCTCGCTTTGGGTGGGCATCGTGCTCATCATCGTCTTTGCGGCTTCGGCTGCTATCGCCGCTATTGACAAGCAGCGCGAGGGGCTCTTTCAGCTCGCCTGGGTAGCTGCGGGTGCCTTGCTGGGGGCGGCAGTTTACCTCATCGTCGTCTTGGGTTTGGGGGAGCCGTCCCAGGTTATGGGCGCTATCGCCGCCTCGTATGCGGCCCAGGCGACCAGTATCGTCTCCTTTGCGAGTACGGCGAGCATGGACGCGCTTTTATCTCGCCTTGCGTTCGCTGCTGCCGTGGTGTTGCTTCTCGCCTTCGAGAGCGATGTCGTCGCAGGGCGTTTTGGGCAGCGTGCAGATCGCGCAGCCCGTATCGCCTCGACTATCGTGGTGATTTTCGCCGCCGTTGCAGTGGTGCTGCCCGCCTTTGGTGCGCGCCTTACGCAGACGCACATCGACCAAGGCCCTGCTAAGGAGCTCTCTGTGGACGCGGCCACGGCCAGCCTCTATGCGGACGCAGTGAGTCTCGCACAAGATGCTAATGATGCGACGACGGTGCGCATCGACGGCGGCGAGTCGAGCCGATGGGCCTACCTGCTCTTTGACGCTGCGCGTGATGACGAGTCTCCCCAGTGGGTGCTTGCCATAACCGAAGGCTCGCAAGATGACCAGCTTGCGGCGCAGCTTGACGGCTACGGCCTCATCGGCAATGCTCCTGCCTGCCAGCTCTATAAGCGCGCCGGCACTATCGGCGCCATTACCCAAGGTTAAACGCACTGTAACCTCGCACCTGTTGCGCGGCCGCCTATGCCGGGCAGATAATGAAGCTCCAAAACAAGTGAAGGCGGGCTTATCGTGACTATGCACCCAAGTACAGGAAACATCACGCTCATCGGCATGCCCGGTGCGGGCAAGTCGACGCTGGGTATCGTCTTGGCCAAGCGCCGCGGCATGCGTTTCGTGGATACGGACCTCTTGATTCAAGAGGGCAGCGGGCGCCTGCTCTCCCAGATCATCGAGGAAGACGGGCTCGACGGCTTCTTGGATTACGAGGACAAGGTGCTCTCGGGCCTCGAGTGCAGCGGTCACGTCATCTCGACGGGCGGCTCCGCCTGTTATGGGGAGGCCGCGATGGCCAACCTCAAGAAGAGCAGCACGGTGGTCTACATCGACATCCCCTTCGAGGAGATGATGCGGCGCCTGGGAGATCTCACCAAGCGCGGCGTCGCTATCCGCGAGGGCCTCACCATCGAGGACGTCTATGCGGAGCGCCGCCCCCTCTACGAGAAGTACGCGGATATAACGTTCGTCTCCGGGCGCATGTCCACACGCGAGGCCGTCGAGGCGCTCGACGCGCTGCTCGTCGAGCACGGGCTGTAGGCAACCCCGCCGGCCGATCAAAGAGAAGGAGACCCCATGTCTAACGACGCCCCCAAGACACTTGTGGCCTGCATAGGCAACATGCTGCTCATGGACGAGGGATTCGGGCCGTATATGGCGCGCGTGCTCACAGATCCGCAGGTTGCGGCCCTCTACTGTGACGAGGAGCACACCCAGCAGCTCATGGAGATGTTCAGGCCGGACGAGGTCCATGCCGCAGACGACGGGCGCATCCCCGTGCTCGACGGCGGGACGATGGGGATGAGCATGCTGCCGTGGATCCGCGAGTACGACCACATCATCGTGCTCGACATCATCGACACGAGAAACCCCAAGATCGCACCGGGCAGCGTCTTCGTGCTCACGCCGGAGGAGATGGCTGATAACACCGTCCTGCACTCGCTGCACGACCTCAAGCTCATCGACGTCATCGGCAACTGTGCGCTCGCGGGCTATACCACGCAATGGACCTGCATCTGCGTGCAAGCCAAGAACTACGAGCCGGAGGACTTCTGCGTGGACCTCACGCCGGAGCTCAAAGCCGCCATCCCCAACGTGCTCGGCGCGCTGATGAAGGCTTTGGGCAAGCTCTAGGCGCCCTGCCTCGCATTACAGCCTGCATCTCTGCAAGAAGGGGCTTTGCGGATAAAGAAGCGTCCCCCGCACCGGGAGGTACGGGGGACGCCTGCATCTATAAGATGGTGCCGTCGGCCAGATTCGAACTGGCAGCCTTCGCATTACGAGTGCGCTGCTCTACCGTTAGAGCTACGACGGCGCGAGGAAGAAGTATACCTGATTTATCCTCGTTTGGCGACTAAGTCTTTCAAAGTTATCCGAGTTTGGCGACCAAATCCCGTAGGGCCTTCCCGCGATGGCTTATCTCGTCCTTTTGCTGCGCGCTTACCTGGGCGAGTGTGAGCCCGGGGTAGTCTGCGCTGATGAAGTACGGGTCGTACCCGAAACCGCCCTCGCCGGCTGCCGTGTACCCGATGCTGCCCTCGCAGGTGCCAAAGGCCTCAAGCTCGCTTCCGTCCTCGTCCACGAAGACGATAGCGCAGGCGTAGCGCGCTGTGCGCTCGCCCTCTGCCACGTCCGCGAGCTCGCGCAGCAGCTTGGCGTTGTTGTCTGCGTCCGTTGCGTGCTCGCCTGCGTAGCGGCTGCTGTAGACGCCGGGGGCGCCGTCGAGCGCATCGACAATCAGGCCGCTGTCATCGGCTATGGCCGCAAGGCCCGTGTTGCGATGGGCGGCAAGCGCTTTGATGCGCGCGTTGCCCATGAAGCTGTCTGCGTCCTCGACGGGCTCTGGGAACTCCCCGCAGCTCGACAGGCTCACGACCTCGATCCCCAAGTGGGTGAGGATGCGGTTCATCTCCTCGAGCTTCTTCTTGTTGTTGGTTGCTGCGACTACCTTCCTTTGCATGCGTACCCCTTCGCTATTGCAACCCGCACGCGCGGCGCTGCTCGTCCATGAGCTCTCTGATGCCGGCCTCTGCCATGTCGAGCATGGTGTTGAGCTTGCCACGGTCGAAAGTCGCCTGCTCTCCCGTACCCTGGATCTCGATCATCTCGCCCGCGTCGTTCATGACGACGTTCATGTCGACGTCTGCGCGGCTGTCCTCCTGGTAGTCGAGGTCGCACAGCAGGTGCCCGCCCACCTGGCCTACGCTGATGGCGGCCACCTGGCTTACCAGCGGGTTGGTGCGGATCTTGCCCGCGCTGCGCCAGAACTCGAAGGCGTCGTAGAGGGCGACCCAGGCGCCGGTGATGCTTGCCGTGCGCGTGCCGCCGTCTGCTTCGATCACGTCGCAGTCGACGTAGAAGGTGTTCTCGCCGCCCATGGCCCCCATGTCCACCGCCGCGCGCAGACTGCGGCCGATGAGGCGCTCTATCTCCATGCTGCGGCCGTTGCGGTTGGCGCGCTCGCGCGCGGTGCGCCTGCCGCAGGAGGCGGGAAGCATCGCGTACTCTGCTGTGACCCAACCAAGCCCGGTGCCGCGGCGCCAGGGCTTGACCTTCTCCTCGATGCTCACGGCGCACAAGACCTTGGTGCCTCCCGTCTGAATGAGGCAGCTGCCGGCGGCTTTGTCCAAGTAACCGCGGGTGATGGTGGTGGGGCGCTTCTGGGTTGCATCGCGTTTGAAGCTGCGCGCGAGCCCGATGCTTGTCGTCATGGGGTTCCTTTCTGTCATGTTGCCGCCTGCCTGCCGCATAGCCGGCAGGCGGATGTCTTCGCGTCAGGGTAGGTCGATGTGTGTGGCGTCTATGTTGTCGATGCGCATCACGCGGCGCGCGAGGCCCTTGAAGTCCTCGATGTCGTCGCCGGTGGTGAAGAAGCGCAGCTCGCCTTTGCCCTCTTGGCGCAGGTGCCCGCGGCGCTCGAGGGTATGGGCTACATCAGATGCGGTCTCATCGGCCGAGTTTATCAGCTGCACGTTCTCGCCTATCGCCTGTTGGATGAGCGGGGCCAGGACGGGGAAGTGCGTGCACCCCAAGACCAGCGTGTCGACGCCTACTTTCTTGAGGGGGTCGAGGTAGTCGCGGGCGATCTCTTGGAACGCGGGCCGCAAATAGACGTCCGATGCGTCGGCGGTGATCTTCTCGATGGGGGAGTCGCTGCGGCGCAGGCCGTCCTCGACTATCTCGACAAAGCGCGGCGTGGCCGTGCTGAACACGGTGACGCCGGCGTCGCGCGCGCGGATGGCGCTGCTGTAGGCGCAGCTGTCAACCGTGCCCTGCGTGGCGATGACGCCCACCTTGCGGTTTACGGTGGCTCGTGTCGCGGCACGCGCACCGGGCTCTACGACGCCGATGACGGGGACGTCGAAGTCCTTTTGCGCCATCGTGAGGCCTGCTGCGGTGGCTGTGTTGCAGGCGATGACGATGAGCTTGACGTTCTGCTTGGAGAGCCACTCGCAGATCTGACGCACGAACGAGCGGACCTCGCGCTGAGGGCGCGGCCCGTAAGGGCAGCGGGCGGTGTCTCCCAGGTAGATGATCGACTCCTGCGGGAGCTTGTCATGTATGGCCTTGGCCACAGTGAGCCCGCCGAAGCCGGAGTCGAATATGCCGATAGGTGCGTTGTTCATAGTAGGTTCGACCTGTGTGCTTCCTAGACTATCGTGGGACCGTAAACCAATGCGAGGACGTCAATAGTATCGCTGCTGTAGCGGTAGACGATCACAAACTTCGAGACGGGGATCATGCGCAGGTCGTCGCCGTAGATCTTCCTGACGGACTCCCTTACGTTCTTCGATCCCATCTCCGGGTTGTCGCATAAGAGCTCGAGCAGTTTTTTGATCTGAGAGAGGACGCGCTGCGAGTATATGCCTGCCAGCGCATAGCTAAACTCCTCTGCGATGCGCAGGCGGGGCTTAGGCATAGCGCTCCCTCAGTGCGGAGGCCTTGGAGAAGGCGTCGTCGATGCTGTTTGCAAAGCGGCCTGCGTCTATATCGGCTATGCCGCGCCCAACAGCCTCTGTGAGACGGGCTTCGTATGCGGCGTCGGCGCGCTCTTTGGCGATGATGCGCTCGAAGACCTCGTCGCTTGCGAAGACATAACCGGTGCCGCCCTGCTCTGTGACGCGTACGAGGTTCTCTCGCGCGCTCTCTTTGACGGTCGTCGGGTTGCGTTGGAGTGTCGTCATCGAGTAAATGCGTTCCATATCAACCAACCTATCAGATAATTATCCGATGATTACGCAGACAAGCATACAGCAATCGACAGACAACCGAGGTGGGGAAGCGACGGCCCGAAGTCCGACTCTTTGAGGGTGGGCAAGAAAAAAGCGACTGCGATGTTTGTCGCAGTCGCTTGGGTTCGTGGTGGAGGTGAGGAGAGTCGAACTCCTGTCCACAA
>CAVCDT010000047.1:0-3185 GCA_963600995.1 Akkermansia muciniphila
GTCAGGCTGCGGGAGGGCAGGGCGCCGCTGGGCCGACCGGGGGCTCTCGCGCTGTCTGGGGGCCGCGCTGTCGTGCTGCTGTCGGCACCGCCTTATGGGCGGCGTTTGCGTTTCCGGACCCGATATCTCTCGCCGCCTCATGGGCGGCGTTTTTTGTTCTCGGGCAGGTCGCTCGGGCAGGGTATCGGTTCTCTGTGATTGCCGCTTTGCAGGCGGCATTTTGCTTTTGAGCGGGCGTTAGAGATTCGTTTTGTTGCTGCCGACTTCGATTTCGTAGTCGTGCTGAAGGCTATTCTGCATGAAAGCCAGTTGTTATTTCGTGTTATTGAATGTCAGTCCTTCAGGCAAAGTGTTGATTTTTATATAGCCTGTCCCGCTTCGTCTTCGTTCGTTTGTGTGTATCTTAAATGCCTTTTGTCAGCCTTAAATTTTCGCTGCTAGCGGTGTTTATCGTCTAATATCTTTGTGCAATATCGATTTTGTTGAGAATAGAACAGCGTGGCAGGTAGCTGCCAGGCTGTTCTATGCTGTTGTAGAGGTTAGGTTTGAGGCAAGGCAACGTGACGATAGGCAAGGTTTCTGCGGCTCTGATGGCTGCTCTCCTTGCCGCAGGTACGCTGAGTGGCTGTCGCGCTAGCGATGCTCTTAAAGAGATCGTCTATCTGCAGACTGCCGATACCGTGGATTACGACAACCCTAACAAGTATTACATCAATGACTCCTCTGCTAAAGAGAAGAGCGACAAAGTCTCCTCGAAGGAGACCAGCAAGAAGGGCGCTTCTGCGACCGAGACGCAGAATATCGTCGTTTACTCCTCTGATGCAGACGATAACGACTACACGGCAAAGAAACAGGTTTTCTCGACCAAGCCAGACTTCAACGGCCTGGAAGCCAGCGAGGGCGTCCGCTTCTACGAGTCTACTAAGAAGAACGCTGTGAAGCGCCCGGCGCAGGACAAGAAGGACAAAACCGAGAAGAAGAGCGAGAAGACGCCTACGGCAGGCGGTTCGGGTGACTCCAAGAAGAAGGGCACCGCTGCCGGGAAATCCGGATCCAAGAAAAAGAAGGCAGAGAAAACGCCGTCGGGGGCTGGCAAGGGCTCCAAGGTCAAGGTCAACGATACCACTGGTGCTTTTAGCGAGCCTCCCAAGGTCAATCGAATCGCGGCCTATGGGGACGCAGCGGTTATCGTGCAGATGGTGGGTGGCCAAGGCGCGCTTGTTGCTGCGGATAAAACCTTGCTCTCGAGCAAATTCACGACGGTCTTCTCTGACGAGGGCGCCTCTAAGATCGCCAAGGGCTGGAGCGATGATGGCAGCGCCGCGAAGATCGACGCTGATGCCATTATCAAATCCAAGGCGGATACCATCTTATGCTTCGAGTCGGATTATCAAGAGGATATGAGCGATGCCGACCGCAAGAAGCTCAATAAAGCCGGTATCACCTTCACTGTTATTCCTGCCCTTACTAATACCACCTATATCAAGTCAGCTGTGACCAAGGTAGGGGAGATGTTGTCGGAGGCCAAAGATATTGGCCAGGCTGGCAATACGGAGAAGATCGTTTCTGATTACGAGAAGTTCGTCGACAAGCTTATCGACAAGTGCGTGAGCGCAAACGGCGGAAAGCTTGCAGGAACCAAAACCTATGAGAACAAGAATGAAGAGGACTACACGTATAACGACGAGGCTCCCTTTACGCTCTTGATCGACGATTGGGATAGCAACGCGCGCTTTAGCAGGAAGTATCGCGGTGCTTCCATCACATCGACGAGCGGGGTGGCGCTGTCTACCATAGGCTGGAAGTCATCGCCGGTGTCGTACTACATCCAAGCCGGCGGCCTTATCAACAACGCTGCATATAAGAGCACCTCTACCAGTGCGGGCAAGATGGTGGTGTGGCAGTACAACACCTACCAGCTGTCCATAGAGAAGTCGAGCTGGTCGGTTGCCCCCAAGGATGTGGCTGCAAGCTCACTCAACGTGGCGAACTGGGACTTCACGCTGCTTACCACGGCGCGCAACCAGGCGGGCAACAAAGTGGGTTCCTCCTTTGGCACGGATGATTTCCCCGTCGTTATCGCCGGAACCAAGGCCATCAAGAAGAACTTCGTGAATTCTGCCAAGAAGAGCGGAAGTCTTTATTACCCGTATCCCATGGTCGAAGACGAGCTCATGGATGCGTTTGGGCTCAAGGCCAACGGCAAGGATGTCTTGTGGTCGAGCGTGGGCGTTGACGGCAGCAAGGCCAAGGAGAACGCGTTTGCGAGCTCGTCTGATGTGGCTGATGCCGTGCTGGTCAACCCGCATGGGTTGTTCTCGTCGTGGTTGACGGGCTCCGTCGAGTCCGTGCTCGAGGCGGCTTGGGTCAACGATGTGGCTAACGGCAAAGACTCGGCTGTCGATTACGAGAGCTACATCGAGGAGTTCTACAAGGATTTCTACCGTTACGACGAGATGAGCTCGTCTGATGTGTCGACTATCGTGGGAGGTGAGTAAGCGTGGCCAAGATCAATCTCAAAGACGCAGATAGCAGCGTTCCCGGCCAGCAAGAAGCCTCCAAGGCAGCGCAGGCTCCGGTACCCGGCAACGGAGCAGCCAAGGGCAAACGCAAGGCGAAGTCTTCCAAAGACGGATCGGACAACGCGCTCTTCAGCGCGCCGACCAAGGAGGACGTCGGCCCGGATTACTCATATCAGCGCATTCGCATCCATGCCAAAGACGAGGTCAACCCTTATGCAGACGAGCAGGCGGCCCGTCATGCCATGGACGATAGGGCAAAGATGCTCCTCATCTTGGGCATTGTCCTGGTCGTGGTGTTCTTTTTCTCTGCCACGCTGCCTACCAACATCTTTGGCTTGGATCGAACGGATCATACGATAGGAGAGTTCGCTCGAGAGTTCCAAGCATCTGTCGTTGGGTTCTTCCGCTTCTTTACCGGCGCGGATTCCATGTTTACCGATTATATGCTCGCCGTTGTAGTGTCTGCGTTGGCGGGGGCTGCGCTCGCCCTTTCTGGCGGCGTGTATCAAGGAGCGATGAAGAACTCACTGGCCTCTCCGTCTACGCTGGGAGTGATGAACGGCGGCACGCTGGGCTTGATCATCTACGGTGTCTTCATGTACAAGGGCGATTACGTGGGCGGCATCGACGCTTATAACGACTATCTTGCGGGACTGCCCCCCT
>CAVCDT010000047.1:3195-17636 GCA_963600995.1 Akkermansia muciniphila
ATCATCGGGTGCGCCATCGTCGTGGGATTGATCATGGTCATCGCGTTCATCGCTGGGCGCGGTCGCGTTTCCAACGTATCGCTTATCATCGCAGGCCAGGTGTTCTCGGCCATTATCGGCGTGGTCATAACCTGGATACGCTACTACCTGGTGACCTTCTCCGGTGACGAGGACCTCATTACCTTGCTCACCTACTATCAGACCTCGAGTTTCACAGGGACGTACACGTACTTCTCCGTTGCGATGTTCGCCGTGCCCTTGCTGGTGTGCATGGGCGTGGTGTTTGCCTATAGCAGCAAGCTCTCTATCCTGGCTTTCAAAGACGACGAGGCCAGGTCAATGGGTATCTCCACCAATAAGACGCGCGTTTTGATGGTGGCGCTGTGCACTATTGTCACCGCTTTGGTCGTCGCGTTTTGCGGCCCTGTCGGTTTCGTGGGATTCATCGTCCCGCATGCCATGCGCAAGCTCGTGGGGCCTGACTTCAGGTACCTGCTGCCGGCCTGCGCGCTGGGTGGCGCCATCTTGGTTTGCGCCGTCCATTACGTTGCCTATTTGGGCATACCCGGCTTGGCTAACGGCAACACCGGTCTTGTGACCAGTCTTATCGGCTGCGTGATGTTCATCGTCATGGCTCTGAGGCAGAGGGGGAAAGCCAATGGCGATTGGTTCTAAGCGCAAGCGCGACAACGGCGACGAGTACGTCTTCATCGACGGCCGTGCTATGACGGCGGCAGAAGCTGTCCGCATCGACGTGAGCGATGTTGCCGTCCCCGGCCAGGAGCAAGCCGCACAGGCGGCTGTCCCTGGCGCGAAAGAGGTCGGCGTAAAGAAGGCGAAACCCAAGGACACGCGCAAGGGTTCCCTCGGCAAGGCCAAGAAATCTTTGCGCGATATGAGCGAAAGCGATGCCTTGGAGCTGCGCGACGACGCGGTCGAGACCCTGACGGGCGCAAACAAGCTCATGGCCGACGACAAACGCAAGATGCGCCGCAAGTGCCTGTGCTTTGGCATCGCCCTGGTATTGTTGGTCTTGTTCTCCATTTGCATCAGCCATAGCTACGTATGGCGCATCAACGCGCCGGGTGACGTGATCGGCAGCATCGGTGCTTGGCTGCACTTGCAGATAGTGGGCCTTAGCGATCCCAACTCCTACGAGCAAGTGCGCACGCAGGCGCTCGAGGCATACCCCATGATGCAAGACGTCGTCTACAGCATTATGGAGACCTTCAAGTACGTGGTGTGTGGCATCATGCTCGCGGTATCGGGCATGCTCTACCAAAACGCGTTCCGCAACCCTATCGCCGCTCCGTCCATGCTCGGTGTGACCAGCGGCGTGAGTGTCGCGATAGTTGTCTTGGTCGCCCAGTTTGGCGCCCAGGCCGTATCGCATATGGGTCTGTACTATCTCTATGCCTACGCCGGCGGCGTCATCGTTTTGGTACTTGTCATGTTGGGCGGGCGCTGGATAGGCGGCAAGCGCGGCTTCAACGTGGTCAACATGCTGTTGGTGGGCACCTTGGTCATGCAGTTGCTCAACGTGATCATCACCTATGCGCAAAGCTGGATGTCGGAGACCGAGTGGGCCGCCTATTACACGCTCCAGGCGGCAACCGGTTTGGATACCGGCTGGACTTGGCTCACGCTTATCGTGGGCTTGGTGGTTGCCGCCGTCCCGCTGGTGCTTCTGCGCTTCAGGCTCAATCTCATATCCTTCTCTGATGCCGAGACGCGCCTGCTTGGCGTCGACCCTAACAAGCTGCGCATCTTGGCGCTTGCTTGCGGCTCCATCATGATCCTTACGGCAACGGTCAACGCCGGCCAGGTTGCCATGGCGTCGCTGGTGATCCCCTTTGTGGTACGCGCTGTCTTTGGCAGCGAGTTCAGGAAGCAGCTCGCCGGCAACATTCTGGTGGGCGCCATCTTGCTGCTGGTATGCGGCGATATCGTCTCCTACGTGTATATCAACGCCGTGCAGTTGGATCTGGGTTCTGTGGTTACGGTTTTGGCGTTGCCCCTGTTTGTGTGGATGCTCGCCGCCAGCCAGAGGAGCTGGGAGTAGCTATGGCGTTGTTTGGCAGAAAAGACAAGCGCATTGCGAAGCACGCCCAGGACAAGACGGGCCGCGGTGCAGTGGTTGCCAAAGTGCTTCTGGTACTGCTAGCTGTGATCGTCTGCGTTGTGCCGGCGGTGTTCGTGGCAAGCCCCATCGCCTATATCCCCGCTGTGAGCGTCGTGCTGATTATCATCATCTCGTATGTGTACCTGCGCATTTTGGTTTGGGCACTCGAGTTCTCCGAGGACTCGCTCTTGGGGTCGTGCGAGCGCGGCACCCAGATCGAGTTCGTCGTCAACTTCAAGAACAAGTCCCCATTGGTCTTTGTCCGCTTGGAGCCCTATTTCTACATCGGCGACTTGTTTGGCGAGGTGGATGCGCTCATTCCCACGAGCATGGTGCTCATGCCCTTCGAGGATCGCGACTTCAGGTTCGATGCGCAGTTCGACCATATAGGCACCTACAGCGCCGGCGTCAAGAAGATCGTGATCAGCGACCTTTTGGGGTTGTTCACCCATACCATCGACAACGCCAAGCGCCACGAGGTGAAGGTCCTGCCGCGTTTGTTCCACCTTGCCAACGTGCAGCTCTCCAACGTGAGCGTCAAGGAGAGCCGCAAGGCGTTCAGGCCGGTTGTCACCGATGATCTGGATTACGCGGGTGTGCGCGAGTACGAGCCGGGAGACCCGCTCAAGACCATCCATTGGAAGCTCTCGAGCCGCAACCCGGAGGAGAACTACTTCACGCGTCTGTTCGAGACCTTCGGTAACCCCGGGGTGAGCGTCATCATCGACAGCTATGCGCCCGATTACGACAACGAGTCGCTCATGCAGGTCTTTGACGGCGTGGTCGAGTCTGCGCTCTCTATCAACGACTTCGCCTGCAAGCACGGTGTGGACTCCGAGCTCGTGTACCTGGATGCCAACCAGCAGGCAACGAAGCTGCGCCTGCTCAACATCCAGCAGGCGGATTCGCTCATGAACAGCATGATGCGCATCCAGGCGGGCGAGGGGCAGGCCTCGCGCGAGATGCTGGTCGACTACGGTACATCCATGTACGCGCAGGGCAATATCGTGTTCTGTACGGCGCATGTCAACGACGCCATCGTGTCCACGCTGCTCGAGATCAAGCTGCGCCAGCGTGCAGCCCTGCTCTTTGTTGCAGTGCCCAGCTTTATGGACAGAGAGCAGCAGCGCGAGTTCTTGCGCCCGCTGCGCCGCCTGGAGGCGGCCAACGTGCCCTATGTAGTCGTCTGCTCTGCGCAGAACAAGGTCGAGGAGGTGCTGTGATGCGTTTTGCCGATTATCTTGCCGGCTCTATCTGGGAGTACCTGCTGCTGGCTGTGTCTGCCTGTGCGCTGAGCTATACCCTGCTCGACTCCTTCTATATCGCCAGCTGGCTACAGCGCGGGCCTGTCGCCGCGGTCGCATCGTTCGTTTTGCTGGCGCTGCTCTTTGCCATCGCGTTCAACAAGCGCGCCGCAAAGCTGGGCGGCATTGCCTATGCGCTGCTGTGCGTCGTGATTCTGGTTGCAGCCGGTGCCATGTCCGGCGACAACCCCTTTGACGATGCGGAGTCCGGCTACTTCTTCTTTGCCGCGGTGGCAGTGATAACGCCCACCTTGGCTTTCTTGCTCACGCGCAAGCGCGGGCTGACAGTGCTCTACTTCCTGCTGGGTATTGCCGCTTGCTCCTTGGTGCAGTTCTTCTACAGCTTTGACGAGCTCGCTTGGACTCTCGCTTTCTTGGTCGCCGGCTTGGCACTGGTTGTCTACAAGAACTACCAGCAGTGCGCGCGCACGGCTGCAAGCGCACGCAAGGTGTCGTTTGCCGCGGGCTTTGCCGTTGCCTTGGCGAGCGTAGGCGTTGCCTGCCTTGCCGGCGCCGGCATCTGGTTCGGCATCATCGCGCCGCTTGACCCCAGCGCCGTGCAGATCAAGCTCATCACGGAGTACCGCGCGCTCGAGACCAAGCAGGTCGTGGGCACCTCGAGCGTGTACCAGGTCCCTAACTTCGACATCACCTCGAGCAAGACCAACGACGAGGAGCGCACGACCGACGATATCAAGCTCGACGACAACGGCCGCGCCGTGCCGGCGCAGTTCAACGACGGCACTGCCAACCAGGACGAGGAGAAGAGCGGCTCGTTCATGGGTATCGACATCACGTCGCCGCAAGAGCTCTTCGACTTCGAGAACAACACGCCGCGCGCCCTCACGGCGTTGCTGGTTCTGCTGATCATCCCCGTTGCGATCATCGCTTATTTCGTGGGACGTCGCATACATCGCTCCCGCAGGCTCGCGCGCATACGGCAACAGCCCCCTTCGCGTCAGATCGAGCTGCTGTACCCGTTCCTGGTGGGTCGCATGTCGCGTGTGGGCATAGCCATGCCGTCGGGCTCTACCCCGTTGGATTACGCTCGCAACAACGTGACCTCCATGGAGCTTTTCTCTGCGCAGGCGGGGGTGAGTTTTGCCCAGCTCACGGAGTCCTTTGTGGCCGTGGCTTACGGCAAGGCCCAGGCAAGCCAAGAGCAGGCCGACAGTTTCGCTGCGTTCTACCGTGGCTTCTGGAAGGCTGCGCGCAAATACCTGGGCAACTTTAGGTACTTCACCCGGTCTTTTAGGCTCTAGGGCCAAAAAGACCGTATCCGCGGGCTTGTCTTGCAGTAGTTTTATCTTTGCGAAGGCTAATCTCGCGTGAGTATATTTTTCGTGGAGCATCAGCGCATAGGGCGCTGTGCTAGATACAGAGAGGAGAATCTCTTGAAGATTCGCAAGAATGCTCGAGTGGCAATAGCCGCTGCTTTGGGCACTGCTCTCGTCGCCAGCTTGGGCGCTGGCGCAGCGGCTGGCACCGCATTTGCAAACGGCCAGGCGAGTCAGGGCACTACGAGCTGGAACATCCCCACTTCGCCCATGACCAACACCGTCCAAAAGGACGATGGCAAGACCTACAAGGTCATCACCACCTGGGCAAACGCTTGGGCAACCTCCGGCCCCGACTACCTGGGTATCTCCAACTCCGGCACGTTGGACCAGCAGGGCGGTAGCGATACGGCTGCAAAGGACGTCAAGACCGCGACTGAGAGCTCGCTTCTGGGTATCTGGGCATCTGCTGCCAACGAGGTCCCCAACGCGTACAACTACAACTACCTGTACAACCTGTATGCCAACAGCGACGCTGGCGTCGCGGCCGGCGCTACGGAGTCCGACTCCGCCGCAGTCAATGTGGCTAACGGCTCCGCCCCTGGCTATGATTCTGAGTCCGGCGTGTGGAAAGCCCTCAAGTACCGTCCGGAGATCCTCTACAGCTCCAACAGCTTCTCTGTCTCCGACATCAACAAGTACGTAGGCCAGATCCAGAAGGGCGAGTACCACAAGGTCGCCGGCGACGAGCTGACCGACGAGGAGAAGGCCGCCTTCAAGCAACAGAACGGCAGGAACGACTGGGGCACTGACTCTAGCTACAACCCCAAGATCACCAAGCTCAACAACGCCAACCCCTATACCTTCGTGAAGTCGTTCTACACGATGGCAAGCCTGGCAGAGCAGGTTGAGACCGAGACCTCCAACTACAAGAGCGATGCCACCAAGACCGACTGGGTGAGCGTCAATACCTTGCCGCGTACCACTCGCTACGAGTCCACGGCAGCCGAGCACCAGTACACTGCCACCGAGTGCGCCACCAATGTGGAGAAGGTCGCCCGCGCATCCGTGTACTACACGCTCTCCAAGATCGCCGACGGCACTACCACCAAGAAGAAGGTCGCCTTTATCTGCGGCTCTGACCCCGAAGAGGGCAAGAGCACTGCTACGGTTGCCGCATTCGACTTCACCGAGGACATGGCTGGAGGCAGCGCCAAGGCTGCAGGCGGCGCTATCGGCTTTGCCGCTCTGTGCGTCGATCAGCTCACCACCAATGACATCGTCGCCTATGGTGGCGATAACACGGTGACGGGCACCGGATCTGACGGCGATACCCCCTACACCACGTACACGGCTACTGCCGACCAGATCGCCGACTGCGACGTGATCGTGGACCTTACCAAGGGCATTGGCAACGGCAGCTACACCTCTGCCAACCTCAAGGACTGGGTTGTGAGCAACGCTACGGGCACCCACAAGGCCAACGCCAAGAAGGCGTCTTACCTGGCAGACGTTCCCACTGCCATCCAGTCCCACAACTACACCTCCGAGAAGCTGATGTGGAACGCCTACGTGCTCAACTACATCTACCCGGATCTGTTCCCCAACATGGAGCTCGTCTCCTACTGGTATGACGACGTCTACCATCTCAAGACGGAGTACCTGTCCGAGGTCATGAGCTGGACCTTCGCCAACGCAGACAAGCCCGCTGGCACCGATTTCGCGACGAGCACGTACAACTGGAAGACCATCAACGCCAAGTTCGCCGCTGGCTACCAGTACTACAAGAACAACAAGTCCAGTGACAAGGTTCTCAAGCGCGTCCTGGCAGGCAAGTGCCTGAGCAGCTCCTACTACAAAGACCAGACCTTCACGAGCTTTGCCAGCTTGATCGCTCCCACCAGCGAGCTGCGCACCTGGGCAGAGGACTTTGCCGCAGATAACGCCAGCGCTATGAAGAAGCTCAACACCCCGGCCAAGGCCAGTGTGAAGTCCGTCAAGGCTGCCAAGAAGTCCATCACGGTCAAGGTGAACAAGACCGCAGGCGCCACCGGCTACCAGGTGAGCTACACCGTCAAGGGCGGCAAGGCCGCGACGGCAACCACCACCAGCACCTCCAAGACCATCAAGGGTCTCAAGTCCGGCAAGAAGTACACCGTCAAGGTCCGTGCCTACAAGAAGGTCAACGGCAAGACCTACTACGGCGCATACTCTGCTGCCAAGACCGTGAAGGTCAAATAAACCCGCGCATCTTGCCGCGAGTTCAGAGTTTTTGGGATGGGGATGCCCGTTTGCGGGCGTCCCTACCCCTTGTTTAAGAGAGGAAGGCAACATGCGCAAACACGCATCCGCTCGCATAATGAAGGGCACGGCAGCTGTCGCCGCTTTGGCGATGACGTTGTACGGGTTCCCTGTTGCTGCTTTTGCCGACAGCGAGAGCACCGGAACGCTCGATGCTGGCAACGGCTGGTCGCTTGAGTACACGGCAAGCGGCGGTAGCGCCACCATCACCAAGGTTGTCGCGGTGGGCAAAGGCCAGGCAACGATTCCCAGCTCTGCTGGCGGGGCCACGGTTACGAGTATCGCAGCTAAGACCTTCCTCAACCAAGGCACGCTCACCAGCGTGTCGCTGCCCAACACGCTTACGGATATCGAGGAGCGCGCGTTTGCCATGAGCGGGCTTACCTCGGTTGAGCTTCCCAGCTCTCTCAAGTACGTGCCCAAGCAGTGCTTTGCCTATTGCTCCGGCCTCTCCAAGGTGAGCTTCGACGGCAGCCTGCAGTACATAGAGGACTCTGCGTTCTTGAGCTGCACGTCCCTTACAGAGCTCACTATCCCCTCGCTTACGGGCTATGCTCCCAGCTCTTCCCAATACCGCATCGGCAACAGCGCCTTCAAGGACTGCTCCAAGCTCAAGACCATAACGTTTCTAGAGGGGACCCAAGGCGGCGCTAACAACTACTTTGCCGGTGACAGCGTAGTTAACGGCTGCAGCGACGACCTCACCTTCGTGTTCTACTGCGCGCCTGACACCAAAAAGCGCGCCTTCGAGTACACATACGTGAGCAAGTGCTATATCGCCGTGAACTTCTACAACAGCGAGTCTGCCTCATCTACGGGGACCGGGCGTACGGCTCAGGTTTTGTTCGACTGGGACACCAAGATGTCCGATATCGCGGCGGGCAAGGTGGATGCTTCTCAAATCTATGACGGCGGTGCTGTCCCTACCTGCGCTGATGGAAAGGCTTGGGGCTGGTTCAACCATGCGTTCAAGCACGACGGGCAGACGCTGCAAGACGCCTTGGCGGCCACAACGGAGGGCAGCGGGAGCGATATAGTCTCCAAGTACCCGGATATCGTCTTGAACCTCGTCGCTGTGGATGCCGACAATATTGCCTACAGCTACGTCTACTCTCCGGAGATCGCCTCTAACAACGATTGGGAGAACTCGAGCCATCCTGTCAGCGACCAGCGCCCTGACTACAACTATTACCTGAGCCCGGATGGCACTGGCGTCGAGGGCATCGACAACATCGTGGTCTACGGCCCAGACGGCAACTTGCTCGACGCGAGCAAGTACACGCTCAAGTTCGAGAAACAAGGGGACCGTGACGAGGCAACGCATGAACGCCCTTGGGTCGCCATCAGCGGCCCAGAGGCCATCACCGCAGAGGGCTCCTACCGTGTGAGGGCTGTGAGCGGCAGCAGCGAATCTCCTACGGCGACGTTTTACGTCGAAAACTTCTCCATGCATGTGAGCAACTACGGCTCTGGCAGCAGGAGCAGCATGGCGGGCAAGGCTTTGGAGGAGGCGGCTGGCAACGTGTCCAGCGCCAAGGCCACGGTCGTCTACCCTGCGGGCAACTGGCAAAACGGCCTCATCGCCGCCGGCTTGGCCGGAGCTGCAGGCAGCGTTGCCGTGCCTGTGGAGAAAAGCGGCACCTCTGCCGATGCGCTCCGCGCTGTGAACACCGCGGGCTCCGACAAGATCATCACGCTGGGGACCTCTAAGGAGATCACGAGCGCCGTGACCAAGAGCCTCAAGGAGCTGAGCGTGATGCGCAGCGAGGACGGCTCTGTTACGGGCAGCATCACCGCGGTCGAATACAGCGGCGCGCAAGACATGGCCAACAAGCTCTACTCCCTGGTAGTCAAGTACAACAAGCGCTTGGGCTTCGCTTACGGCGATACTGCCGTCGTCTTGCCCGCGACCGACGGCTACAACATGTCCCTTGCTGCCCAATACGCTTACGCTACCAAGGCGGCGGTGTTCTTTGCGGATGCAAACGGCAGCCTGAGCTCCCTTACCCTGTCCAATCTCAAGGACGGGGGCTTTACCAAGATCGCTGTGGCCGGTCTTTCCAGCGCCGCAACGGCGAAGATCCAATCCGAGTGCAACGTCGAGCCCGTGAGCATCATGGATGCCGATGGCTCCTTGTACGAGAAGAGCTTGGCTAGCGCAAAGGGCCATGCTGATGAGCTGGGGCTTAAGGCCAACAAGGTTGTCGTCGCATCTGCTGCCGACCCAAGCTATGTTATCAGCGCCGCCCAGTATGCATCCGTCAAGGGTGCGATGCTCGTCGTCGCGGCATCTGGCGTGGACCTCAAGAGCCTGCAGGATTACATCGATGCCAACGTGGGCCGCAACAAGGCGCGCATGTTCGCCTTGGTGGGGGATTTCTCCAAGATCGACAGCAAGGCATTCAAGCGCTTCAACCAGTACTTCAATGGCACGGCCATGAGCACGCAGATCGGCGTGGGCGATACCTACGAGGTCGCAGGTTCGCTCTACAAGCTCACGGCTAGCGGTAAGGTTGCCTACGCCCAGCTTCTGGATAAGGGGCTTACGAGCGTGACCGTGGGCAGCGTGAGCATAAACGGCAGCAGCTGCAAGGTGACCGCCGTAGGCAACGGCGCGTTTGCCGATTGCGCCGCCCTCAAGGCCGTGAACATCTCTAGCACGGCCCTTGCCTCTATCGGCAGCAAGGCCTTTAGCGGGTGCAGCTCGCTCAAGACGCTTACTATCAAGAGCACCAAGCTCAAGAAGGCAAAGGTCGGCGCAAACGCGTTCAAGAACGTGAGCAAGAAGGTCACCGTCAAGGTGCCCAAGGCCAAGCTCAAGGCTTATAAGCAGATCTTCAAGGCGAAGGGGCTTTCCAGCAAGGCCACCTTCAAGCAGGCATAAAGGAGTCAGGGCGTGACCCAAGCGCAAGACAAAGAGCAAGAACAGCAGCAAGGGCTGCAGGCGGACAAGGCGGCGCGAGAGAAAGCTGCGGCCAGCGCCGAGCAAAAGGCGCAGGCGGCAGACGGCCCCGTGGATGCGGCCGAGCTGACGGCAGGAGATGGCATTGCAGCGCCAGCGGCAGAGCCTGCGGAGATGACAGAGCCATCGGGTGCTGAGGCCGATGCGGCTCTGCCTGCGTCATCTGAGCCGGCATCGCACGGGCCTAAGCCCAAGAAGCACAAGCTGCGCACCGCTCTCATCGCCATCGCCGCGCTTTTGCTTGTGATAGCTTGCGTGGTCGGCTTCCTGTTTTGGAAGGGCGTGCTGGCGCCGGGCGGTGCCGCTGCCAAATACGACGGTATGAACTACATCTCCGAGCAGGAGGTGAGCGATTATATCGACGACTACAAGAAGATGATGAACCTGGGCGATGCTGATGAGGAGACCTGGGCCATCTTCTTGGCCAGCTACAACCTCACCCCCGAGCGCCTGCGTATCTCGACTATCCAGCAGCTGGTGACAGATGCCATGGTTAGGTCCATCGCCCAAAAAGACGGGTTGGAGGTGTCGAGTGACGAGCTCGACTCCTATGTGCAGACCATGAAGAACAACACGGCCTTTGGCAGCGACAAGATCTGGGAAGAGACGCTCGAGCAAGCCGGTACCACGGAGGAGAAGGTTCGCGCTAGCTATGAGCTGCAGCTTTTGCAGCAGAAGGTCTACAAGCAGGAGGTTGAGACCCCTACGCCCACCGATGACGAGGTGAAGAGCTACCTCGAGGGCATGGTGCAGACCGAGGGGCGCCAGAGCATCAAGCATATCTACTACTTTGCCATGAGCAACGGCGATAGCGGGTCGGCGTCGAAAGACGTGCAAAAGGTCCGCAAGGAGCTGATGTCTGGCGAGCTCACCCAGGAGAGGTTCGAGGCTCTGGTCGCGCAGTGCTGCAACGTGGACGACGTTAAGAACACCAACGGCGCCTATGGGTGGAGCATCGACATGGACGACAAGAGCTCTGCGCTGCAGGAGGCTGTGACCAATGCCAAGAGCGGGCAGGTGAGCGAGGTCTTCGCCGATGACGACGCCTACGGCTTTGTTTGGATCGACCAGACCTACAAGCTGCCCAAGCAGTCCAAGATATCCTCCATGGACCTGGCGCAGATCCCAGACACGCTGCTCTCTTACTTCAAGGACAGCACCGCCTACTCGCTTTGGCGTCAGAACTGCACTACCTGGCTTGCCGATCTGATATCGGGAGCCAACATCGTCTACTACGATATGCCGTCTGATGCGCCGTACAACGTCGACATGAGCTTGGCGCAGACAAGCGATGATTCCAGCAGCAGCGAGAGCGCAGACGATGGCGCAGGCGATAGCGCTGACGAGGGCTCAAGCGATGATGCGAGCAGCAGCTCGGCAGGTGGTTCCAACAGCTCCGGCAGCAGCGACGCTGCAAGCAGTGAGGAGGGCAGCGAGTGATACTGCTTGGTTCGACAAGCGAGGGCAGGCAGCTTTTCTACGATGCCGCCTTGTACGAGTTCCGCATAGGGCGCAGCCTTGCGAGCTATGGCGAGGTTCGAGCGCTCGATGCTGCGGCGCAAATCTCATGGGGCGCCCCCGAGCAGCGCGATTGGTTCTACCATATCGACCTTGCGATGCTCGATAGGTGCAACCGCGAGGCGCTTGCCTCACATGGTGATGCCGATGAGGGCATGAGCGTCCAAGAGCAGGTCATCGCCCATGCGAAGCGCGATGACTCTGTCCTCGCGGGAAGGATCGTCGAGGCAGACCCTGCATTGGTGCAGGCTGTGGCGCTTGCCTTGGAGCAACAAGGGCTCTTGGGCCAGCAGGTTGCCCCCCAGATGCATGTCGAGATGCCGCAGGGCATGGAGCCTTTGGCACAAGTGCAGCGCCAGCCGGGGCGCAAGATGACGGTGCTCGAGCATGTGCTCATGCGTCAGATCCTCAAAAACGACGACAAGGCGAAAGCCAAACGCGAGCGCGAGGAAGACGCCGTCCAGCAAGCTGCAGAGAAAGAGGAGCAGAAGACCGCCAAGAAGCTCGAGTCCCATGAGGACATCTCCAAGGGGCAGCGCTTCATGGCAAAGCGCGAGCATGATGACGAGAAGAAGCTGCGTCGTAGGTCTGCCAACATGCAAGTGGAGAAGGACGACAAGGCGCAAGCCAGGCAGGAGTCGAGTGAGGCGGATATGGAGCGCCTGGAGGCGCTCACTGCATCGCGCGTGACCGGCCGGCCCGCTGTGCCTGGGATGCAAGCCGATGGCCGGCGTCACAGCCATCATCAGGGCATGAGCCTCAACGGGCGATCCGTCAACCCCGACGGCACGCCGAAGAGGGGAGGCCTGTTCGGTTTGTTTGACCGCTAGGTTGCAGTGACCTGGCGTTTTGGATACGAGAGCTCGAGTTAGGAAAGCGGCAGCCTGCGGGCTGCCAGAAGGAAAGGAGACAGACGATGGCGATCATCGGCATAGTCGTGGCCATAGTCATAATCGTGATCTTTGGTTTGGGCGTGCGTATCGTCCGCCCGTATCAGAAGGGCGTCGTAGAGCGCTTTGGTAAGTACAGCCGCACAGCGGTTTCCGGTTTTAGGTGGATCATCCCCTTCGTGGACCGCATGACCAAGGTGGATATGCGCGAGAACGTGGTCGACGTGCCCCCGATGGAGGTTATCACCAAGGACAACGTCGCCGTCACGGTCGATGCCGTGGTCTACTACCGCGCGACCGATGCGGTGAAGCTCATCTACAACGTCACCAACTTCTATCTTGCGGCCACCAAGCTTGCGCAGACCAATCTGCGCAACGTGGTGGGCGAGCTCACCTTGGACGAGTCGCTTACCAGCCGCGATGCCATCAACACGCAGCTGCGCGACATCCTCTTCGAGGCGACCGAGCAATGGGGTGTTGAGATCGTGCGCGTCGAGCTGCAGCGCATCGAGCCGCCTGCAGATGTCACCAACGCCATGCATCGCCAGATGAAGGCAGAGCGCGAGAAGCGCGCCGTCATCTTGGAGGCAGAGGGCGAGCGCCAGGCGGCTATCGCCAAGGCGGAGGGCGTCAAGCAATCCTCTATCCTGGAGGCAGAGGGCAAGGCTCAGGCCATCCGCGAGGTCGCCGACGCAGAGAAGGCCCAGCGCGTGCTGCAGTCCGAGGGCGAGGCCCAGGCTGTCCAAAACGTGCTCGCCCAGCTGCATGAGGAGGATACGGAGACCTATCTTGCCGTGCGCTATGTCGAGAGCCTCAAGGCTATCGCCAACGGCAACGCCACCAAGATCTTCATGCCCACCGAGATGTCCGGCCTGGCAAGCGCCACCGGCGCCATCGGCGAGCTGTTCCAGAGCACCAAGGTGACGCCGCAGGTCAAGTCCCAGGATGGCAAGGTGCCCCTGCCCCCGCAGGTGCTCTAGGTTTGCGCAGGCTGCTATTGCAAGGTGAGTGATATGAAACTCGAAGTCAAAGACGCGCACTGCGGTTACGAGAAGGGCAAGCCCGTCCAGCGCTATGTGAACTTCACCGTCGAGAGCGGCGAGGTCTGCTGCATGCTGGGCCCCAACGGCGTGGGCAAGTCCACTGTCTTCAAGTCGATCTTGGGGCTCTTGCCTCTGATGGGCGGCAAGGTCACCGTAGACGGGGACGATATCTCCAAGTGGACGCCCAAGCGCCTGGCAGACACCATGGCCTACGTGAGCCAGAACCATACGCCGCCCTTCCCGTACCAGGTCAAGGACGTCGTTTTGCTGGGCCGCATCAACAAGGTCGGCTACATGGGGCAGCCCACAGCCAAGGATTACAGCATCGCCGAGGCCGCGATGGAGGATATGGGCATCTACCATCTGCGCGACAAGGTCTACACGGATATCTCCGGCGGCGAGCTGCAGCTGGTTATGATCGCGCGTGCGCTTACGCAGCAGCCCCAGCTGCTCGTCTTGGACGAGCCCACTGCGGCTTTGGACTACGGCAACGCCATGCGCGTCATCTCCAAGGTGCGCGAGCTGGCAGAGAAGGGCTACGCCGTCATCATGACCACGCATAGTCCGGACCATGCCTTCATGTGCAACTCCAACGTCGTGCTCCTGCAAAAGGACAACCCGGTCAAGTTCGGCCGCGCGGTGGACATCATCACAGAGAAGAACATGCGCCAGGCCTATGGCGTCAACGTCAAGATCGTCGAGTTCGTCAACACCAAGGGCGAGATTACGCGTATGTGCGCGCCGGTCTTCTAACAGAAAGGAACCTTATCCATGGCACAGGACATGCTGCAGCAAAGCCAAGTGGATGCAGCCAAGGCAATCATCGACAAGGTCGTCGCGAACGTGGACACCGTCATCCAGGGTAAGCACGATGCCGTCGAGCTGGTCGTTTTGGCGCTTATCGCAAAAGGCCACGTGCTCTTGGAGGATCTGCCCGGCACCGGCAAGACGACGCTTGTCTCCACGCTGGCGAAATCCGTCGACTGCGGGTTCAGCCGCATCCAGTTCACGCCGGATATCATGC
>CAVCDT010000048.1:0-16669 GCA_963600995.1 Akkermansia muciniphila
GCCGTGCTCGACCACGGCCATGTGGTAGAGCAGGGTGAGACAGAGGCTGTCTTCACCAACCCGCAAAGCGATGCGGCCAAGGCCATCCTCGCCCATCACGAGGGACGCGAGACCGACGCCGAGAAAGGCCAGGTGATCTAAGTGATCGAGTATCTCTCCGCCTATTTTGCCGAGTACGGCGAGCTCTTTGCGCAGGCGACTCTCGAGTCTACGTTCATGACCTGCGTGTCGTGCATCCTGGCCTACGTCATCGGCTTGCCGGTGGGTGTGTGGTTCAACGCCACCACTCCCAACGGCATCCGCCCCAACGCCACCGTCAACTTCATCCTTGGCTGGGTCATCAACATCCTGCGCGCCCTGCCCTTCGTCATCTTGATGGTTGCGATCACACCGTTCACGCGCTTGCTCGTGGGCACCTCGCTTGGCATGATCGCCGCCTGCGTGCCCCTCACCATCACGGCGGCGCCCTTCGTCGCCCGCATCGTCGAGCAGTCCCTGGCAGAGGTCGATGCCGGTGTCGTCGAGGCCACGCGCTCCTTCGGTGCGAGCAACTGGCAGATCATCAAGGTCCAGGTCGCCGAGAGCCTGCCGTCGCTCATCCGCGGCGGTGCGATCACCTTCGTCACGCTCTTCGGCTTCGTCGCCATGGCAGGTACCATCGGCGCAGGAGGCCTGGGCGACCTCGCCATCCGCTACGGCTACCAGCGCTTCATGCCCGATGTCATGCTGGGCGCCATCATCCTGTGCGTGATCTTCATCGTCATCTTCCAGCTCATCGGCGATACGGCATCCGCCAAGCTCGACCATCGCAAGACGCTTGGGGGTTCCAAGAAGAGCCGCAAGTCCCATAAGGCGATGGCAGAGCCCACCTTCAACCTCAAGTAGACTGGCCGCGCTGCTTCGACAGCGCGGCGTCTGCCTGCAACCAAGCGAGCCGGGCGGCCTTTACGGGCTGCCCGGCTCTCTCTTTGCTGCTTTCCTACCGCAGCGTTGCCATCTAGTCGAGCCAGCAGCGCACCTGCTGTCTGCGCGCTGCCTGCAAGCGCTCTCTAGCGCTTGATTCTGATGATGTCGCCGCAGGCAAGCTCTCTGTCGCTTATCGCGCGGTAGAGCTCGTTGGTGCGGTTGGCGATATCGACGGCATAGGGCTGCTCGCCTTCCTTGACGCCTGTGAACTCCAGGTCGCTCAAGCAGATGGGCTGCGCAGGCTTGTGTGGGCTTACAAGCTCCATAGCAGCACCCGGCTCGAAGCGATTGCGGCAGCGCAGATCGCAGATGTAGGCGCCTTTTGCGTCCGGTTTGCAGTCGATGACCTCGGCTGCCCACTCCCATGAGCGGATGTAGTCGATGCTCGCGTGCGTCTGGTGCGCAGGCCCAAAGTAGAAACCCGTCGAGTAGGGGCGGTGGCTCACGCACTCGAGCTCGTGCGTGAGAAGCTGTGGGTCTTGGCCGTCGAGCACCTGCCGGTAGGCATTGACCACGGTGGCGACGTAGTAGGCCTTCTTGTTGCGGCCCTCGATCTTGACGGAGTCGACGCCGGCGGCGGCGAGCTCGTCCAGGTGGGCGAGCATGTTGAGGTCCTGGGCGTTCATGATGTAGCTGCCGTTGGCGTCCTGCTCTACGGCGTAGTACTCGCCCGGGCGCTTCTCCTCCATGAGATCCCAGCTCCATCGGCAGCTTTGGGCGCAGTGCCCGCGCAGGGCGCTTCTGCCGGTGGTGTAGTCGCTTATCAAACAACGGCCGGAGTACGCCATGCACATCGCGCCGTGGACGAAGGCCTCGAGCTCGAGGCTGGCCGGGAGATTTGCCCGCATCGCCTTGATGTCTTCAAGCGAAAGCTCGCGTGCGCAGACGATGCGCTTGGCTCCCAGCTCGCAGTAGGCGAGCGCCGCCTGCGTGTTGGAGACGCTTGCCTGGGTGCTCACGTGTATGGCCACGTTTGGCGTAACGCGCCTGGCCAGGGCCATAGCCCCGATGTCGCCGATGATGAACGCGTCGACGTCGGCCTCGGCGAGCTTTGCAAGATAGCGCTCGAGCTCTGCCAGGTCATGGTCGTGCATGACGATGTTGAGAGTCACGTGCACGTCAACGCCGCGCTCGTGCGCATAGGCGACGACGTCGGGCATCTCCTCGAGGGCGAAGTTGCATGCCCTCGCGCGCATCCCGAACCTGTCGCAGGCGAGATAGACGGCGTCTGCGCCGTAGGCGATCGCATAGCGCAGCTGCTCCCATCCGCCGGCGGGAGCCAGAAGCTCTGGTTTTGCTGCCATGCCTAGACCGCCAGCCCGGGATAGCCGCAGATGAGCTTGGCGATGATCGCGATGACGATGAAGAGCGCGAAGAAGGGGAGCTTCTTGGTGCCGGTGGCCTTCATGTAGCATGCGCCTGTGGCTGTTGCGATGAGAGCGCAGGGGAGGTTGGCATATCCCATGAGAGCCGCGCTGAAGAAGACCAAGGCCAGATCTGCGCCGTCGAAGGGCAGCTTCCAAGCGCCGATCTTCCAGATGGCAGCACCCCCTGCAAAGGCGAGCACGGCACCGCCCAGTGCTCCCAGTGCCACCGGTACTACGGTGGCGGAGAATATCTGCCCCATCACCAGCGAGTAGACTCTGAGCGCTATGCCAGCTACGAGGCAAAGCGCGCACAAGGCGAGCACGGCTTTGTTGTAGCCCTTGCTCCCTGCGAAGACGACATCGCCGCCGAGCTGGTGTCCTGCGGTCTTCTGCTGCTCGCTGTTCCAGCGCTCGTGCGCACGCTGCTTTGCCGTCTTGCCTTGGTCGTCGACGACCTCGGCCTCGACATCGATGGGCTCGTCGTCTTGGACTTGCGTTCCGTATGCGCCGTTGTAGAAGGGATCTTGGGCAGCATCGGCTCCCTTGCGCGACTGCTCCGCAAAGCTCGCCGCAGCCGCTTGGCCCAACAGGCGCAGAAAGAGGCTTGCCATGGGGTTGTAGTACATCTAGGAGAGCAGCTCCTTTACAGCTTGGGGTATCTGGCAAGGATTGTCCACGCACAGCGTTGCAGCGTCAAGCTCGCCGGGCTCGCCGTAGCCGTATCGGCATCCTATGGTGCCCAGGTGCGCTTTGGTTCCCACTTCGAAGTCGTGGAACCTGTCGCCTACCATCACATGCGGCAGCGGATGGCCTGCATCGCCTGCTACGCGCTGGTAGATCTCCCATTTCGCGAGGCCGGGGTAATCCTGCGCGCAGTGGTAGCAGTCGATCCAGCGGTCGAGCCCGTAGGCCGCGCGATGCGCATCGCGGTAGGCTTTGCGGCAGTTGCTCAGAAAGGCGATGGTGTAGCCGTCGTCCTTGAGGCTTTGGAGGGTGTCGGGCACGCCGTCGAACAAGGCTCCCTTGCCTGCTGCCGTGAGGCTGTCCATTTGCTCTCCCACGATAGAGGCGGCCTTGGTCCAGACCTCCTCTGCAAGCTGCGGGGCGAAGGTCGTCCACATGTCCTTGGTGGTCCAGCCGAGCCAACGGCTTATCCACTCGTCGCTGTAGCTCGCCTGCTCGAGATAGCCCTCGCTTTCGAGCCAAGAGATTGCCTTTCGGAGCGCCGGGCCGTAGATGCGCATGGTCTCGTGCAGAGTGCCGTCGTAGTCGAAGAAGATCGTGCCGCGTGCCATGGGTTCCTTTCTTTAGGGCATGTGATGGGGCATTGAGGTCGCAGGTGCCTGTGAACAGCGGTGCCTTGCATGCGGGCATACGCGAGGGCAGGGGAGGGCTAGCCCTGCACCCTGCCCTCGCTTCCCGGCAACGTTCGTGCTTAGAGCTCTTTGATGAGGTTGACCATCTCGATCGCGCTGCAGGCGCATTCATAGCCCTTGTTGCCCGCTTTGCTTCCGGCACGCTCCACGGCCTGCTCGATGGTGTCCGTGGTCACCACGCCAAAGAGGACGGGGATGCCCGTTTGCATCGAGATCTGCGCCACGCCCTTGGCAACCTCGTTGCAGACCAGGTCGTAGTGGCTCGTCGCGCCGCGGATGACGGCACCGAGCGCGATGACGGCGTCGTACTTGCCGCTCTCGGCCATCTTCTTGGCGATCAGCGGGATCTCGAAAGCCCCGGGGACCCAGGCGACATCGATGTCGTCATCGGCGACATCATGTCGCACAAGACCGTCGACTGCCCCGCCCACGAGCTTGTTGACGATGATCTCGTTGAAGCGTGCGGCGACGATTCCTACCTTGATGCCCTTGCTTACGACCTTGCCTTCCAGCTTGTTCATTGCCTTGTCCTTTCGTGTTGCTCTCTGTTCTTTTTGTGTTGTGCTCTATCTTTGAACTGCCTTGATACGGTGCTTGCGAGCCGGGTCCTCTACTCGATGTCGAGTAGGTGGCCCATCTTCTCCTTCTTGGTTTTGAGGTAGTTGTGGTCATGCTCCGTCTGCGGCACCTGGATGGGCACGCGTTCGACGATGGTCATCCCAAAATCCTCGAGCTGATAGACCTTGTCGGGGTTGTTGGTGAGCAAGCGCATGGTTTTCACGCCCAACTCGCGCAGAATCTGCGCGCCGATGTAGTACTCGCGCTCGTCGCCGGCAAAACCCAAGGCGAGGTTCGCCTCCAGGGTGTCCATGCCCTTGTCCTGTAGCTCGTAGGCGCGCAGCTTGTTGACCAGCCCTATGCCGCGTCCTTCTTGGCGCATGTAGAGGACGATGCCGCGCCCCTCTTTGTCGACCTGCGTCATAGCCGCGGCGAGCTGCTGGCCGCAGTCGCACCTCAGCGACCCGAAGGCGTCGCCGGTGAGGCACTCGCTGTGGACGCGCACCAGCACGTCTGCGCCGTCGCCTATCTCGCCTTTGACGAGTGCCACGTGGTGCTCGCCGTTGAGCTTGTTGACAAAGGGCAGCGCCCTGAAGTCGCCGTAGGCGGTGGGCATGGCCACATCGGCAACCTTCTCGACCAAGGTCTCGTTGCGCTTGCGGTATGCCTGCAGCTGCTTGATGCTCACGATCTTGAGGCCCAGCTTGGCTGCGAGCTCTTTGAGCTCAGCTGTGCGCATCATCGTCCCGTCGTCGCGCATCACCTCGCAGCACAGCCCGCACTCCTCGAGCCCTGCAAGGCGGCACAAATCGACGGTGGCCTCGGTGTGGCCGTTGCGCTCGAGGACGCCGCCGGGCTTGGCGATGAGCGGGAACATATGCCCCGGCCGGCGGAAGTCCGTGGGTCGCGCGCTGGGGTCGACGCACTTGCGCGCCGTGTAGCCGCGCTCCTCGGCGCTGATGCCCGTAGTGGTGTCCACATGGTCGATGGACACGGTGAAGGCCGTCTCGTGGTTGTCGGTGTTTTCGCTCACCATGGGCGGCAGCGCTAGGCGGTTGGCGATCTTGGAGCTCATGGGCGTGCAGATCAGGCCGCGCGCCCAGACGGCCATGAGGTTGACGTTCTCTGTCGTGGCGAACTGCGCCGCGCAGATGAAGTCGCCCTCGTTCTCGCGGTTGGGGTCGTCGATGCACACAATGACCTTGCCTGCCGCGAGGTCTTCGAGTGCCTCTTCTATCGTGTTGAATCCTTCGCTCATATCATGTCCCTTTCCTGTGGGGTTCGTCTTGCCGTATGTGCTGTTTGCGTCGCGCGCTCTCACCTTCAAGCGAGATAGGCGAGCATCTGCGCGCTCAGGCCCTCGCTGCCGTTGTGCTCTGCCTTGCTGTTGGCGAGCATCTTCTCGACGTATTTGCCGATGATGTCGCATTCGATGTTCACGCTGCTCCCGATGCGCTTGGTGCTCAGGTTGGTCATCTGGCGCGTATGCGGGATGACGCTCACTTTGAAGCTGTCGCTTGAGACCTCTGCCACCGTGAGGCTGATGCCGTCGATGGCGACAGAGCCCTTCTCGACGATGTAGCGCAGGAGCTCTGGAGAAGCGCCTATGGTGTACCAGATGGCGTTTCCGTCCTCCTCGATGCGCCGTATGCTTGCAACGCCGTCGATGTGGCCGCTTACGATATGCCCCCCAAAGCGCCCGTCAGCGGGCATGGCGCGCTCGAGGTTGACGATGCTTCCCGCTTTGAGCTCTCCCAGAGAGGACCTGCGAAGCGTCTCGTGCATGACGTCGGCGCTGTAGGTCGAGCTGCCCAGCGATGCGACCGTGAGGCAGACGCCGTTCGTGGCGATGCTATCGCCCAACTTGGCGCCTTCGAGAACCGTGCTCGCCTCGATTTCGATCGTCGCGCTCACGCCTTTGCGGTGTATCGCCTTGACGCGTCCTGTCTCTTCTATGATGCCGGTGAACATCCGCTATACCTCCCGGGGCTTGGCTAGGGGGCCGCTTACGAGCAGGTCGCCGCCCAGTTGCTCGACTTGGGGGTCTTGCAGCGGTAGGGCATGCGCCATCAGCTTGGCCCCGCGGCCGGCGATGGGGTTTGCCGCGCCCTGGCCTCCCGTTATCTTGGGGGCGATATAGGCTTGGACGAAGTCTACGCAGCCGGCGTCGACGAAGGCTCCCGCCGTGGTGGCTCCTCCCTCGACGATGAGACTGTCGATGCCCGTTTGCCCCATGCGCTCGATCACGGCTTGCACGTCGATCGCGCCGGTGAGCGCATCGGCGTTGAAGTCCCATATACGGCAGCCCGCCTCTTCGAGCGCGCTGCGCTTTATGGCGTCTGCGTTGCTGCCGCAGATGATGTAGGTGGGGATGTCGCCTGCGCTGGCAGCGATCTTGCTCTCGAGCGGCGTGCGCAGCCTAGTGTCCATGATGAAGCGCGCCGGCTGATGGGGGTTGGGGTTCGCGGTGTCTCGGGCGGTGAGCTGCGGGTTGTCTGCGAGCACGGTGCCGATGCCCACCAAGATGCCCGCGGCCTTGGCACGGCCCTCGTGGACGCGCTTGCGCGCGACCTCGCCCGTGACCCACTTGGAGTCACCGCTGCGCGTGGCGATCTTGCCGTCGAGCGTCATCGCATACTTGAGCGTGATGAAGGGCCGCTTCGTCTGGATATAGTGCAGCCATGCACGGTTGATCTGTTCGCATTGCCCTGTCATGACGTCGCGGACAACCTCGATGCCCGCTTCCTGCAGCTGGCGTATGCCCTTGCCGCTCACGAGCGGGTTGGGGTCGTAGGCACCCATGACGACGCGTTTGATACCGGCATCGATAAGCGCTTGCGTGCAGGGAGGCTGCTTGCCCGTGTGACAGCATGGCTCGAGCGTGACGTAGATCGTGGCGCCGTTTGTACTGAAGTCGCGTCGTGCGGCGTCTGCCAAGGCTTCGCGCTCTGCATGCAGCTTGCCGAAGGCCGTATGCCAGCCCTCGCCGATGACTTGCCCGTCGTTAGAGACGATGACGGCGCCAACCTGCGGGTTGGGGTTCACCCATCCGGCGCCTCTCGCAGCCAGCGCCAAAGCGCGCTGCATATACAGCTCATGGTCCAAGAAAAACCACCTTCTTCCATCCAGACTGTACTGTCGGTCACGGATTTGCACCGTGTCAGCAAATAGCTCGCGGACTGTCACCGCCGGTCGGGAATCTCACCCTGCCCTGAAGATGTATTCGATTGGGGGAGAGCATAAGTCGAGCGCTGCCCTTGTGTCAATCACCGCTTCTCAACAAGGCAGACGGTGGCTTGCCCAGCCGCTTTGACGCGTGCTGGTTATCGCGCAATCGGCTCATGCGTTGTGGCGCTTAGTTTTTGGTCGGGTCCAAAACGCAACCGCAGTAAACGACGACGTCCTCATCGCCGGCAAGCACTGCGTAGGCAAAGGGGCGCTCCAGGCTGAAGTCAGCCGTCTGCGGTTCTTCCGGGGAGCTGGCGCTTAGCGCAGATTCCGTATAGGCCGCAGCCCCGATTCCCAGCTCGTCGAGCTTGAGGCAGGCGCCTTGCTCCATGCCGTATATGCCCACTTTGCCGTCTTGGGCGTTGCGCCTGGGGACGAGCATCGTCTTGAAGTCCTCGCTCTCCTCGAAAACCGCGGTGATTCCCAGCGCCTTGACCGTGTCTGCGAGGTCTGCCGTCTTCTCGAGGGAGAACTTGGGGACTTTGAGCTTGAGGCTCTTGCTGTCTGCAAGCTGGGCGCTAAGGAGGTCCGCCGCCTTGGCAGGGTCCTCGAAAAGCGAGCGTGGATCCGTGCCTTGCGGCGGGAGTATGAAGCGGATCTTCGAGTTCGTGTTGGCAAAGGGCTTTTCTGCCACCGTGCAATCCCCGATAGTGCCGTATGCGCAGGTATCGGCGCTAAGCGTCATGTAGCTCGCCTTGACCTTCCCAGTGGGTGCCTCGAAGCTCCCTTCTGCTGTGCTGCCCTTGTCGAAGGGCGCAGCCCAGCTGTCTTTGAGGAAAACTGTATTCGCGAGCAGCGCCGTTGCACTCGATTTGGTCTTGATCTGCGGTTTGAGCAAGCCTCCTGTCTGCTCGCCCATCCACGACTCGATCTGCTCGTCTGCCTCTGACGAGCCTAGAGTCACGGATGCGGTCTCGACGTTGAACTTGCCCTCGAGCCTTCTGCTGGAAGATCCCAGGAGCTTGCGGAACCCTTTGGCAAAGCGGTGGCTTTTGTCTGTCCAGGCAGAGTTGTTGATCATGAGATGCGCTTCGATCTGCGCCTCTGTGTAACCCGTGGCGCAGGTGATGAAGTACTGCACTTTTTGGTAGAGCTCGTCGCAATCATCGAGAAGCGACGTCGCGCTTTCCGCTTGCAAGACGTCGAGCGCCTGCTTTTGGGTCTGCCCGCTGGTGCCGATGCCCACAAGCGCGCAGGCGGTGTAAAGCGACAGGGGGCAGTAGCAGCTGTTGTCTTTGGAAGAGGGTATGAGCAAGGCTGCGGTATTCGCTGCGAAATCCGCAACGCCGTCGCCGGAGCTCACGGGGTTTTGCAGCTTGGTGATCACCTGGGCTCCATCGGTGTTGGAGCCGTTCTTCCCGCTTTCTTCCTCTTTCGAAGTCTCTTGCGCGCTGCAGCCTGCCAAGCGCGCCCCTGCAGTTGCAAGGGCAGCGGCGATGCCCATCTTGACAGCTGCCCTGCGCGTTATCTGCGTGCCCATCATGGCTATGTCGCCTCCAGACGGTCGATGTTCTTTCGACCGTATAATGGCAAACGCTTGCGCACTTGGTTGCGACACTGCGTTTATTTAAGGGTTCTTAGGGATTTGCCCAGAGTCGCTCTTCTTGCTCATCGACGCTTGCCTTGGCAGATGGGGCGGGCAGGTTGGAGAGACCCTTCAGATGCAAGAAGCCCGCTGCATTGCTCTCGCAGCGGGCTTTGCGCGTACACCTGGTTTTGCGCCTGGCTCTTAGTCTTCGACCTCGACGAGCGTGATCTCGAAGTTGAGGGGCTTGCCGGCAAGCTCGTGGTTGGCGTCGAACTCGATGGCCTGATCGTCTTTGAAGGTGACGGTGACGGGGATGGTCTGGCCTTGAGGGCCGCTCAGGGCAACGCGGTCGCCCACGTTGAGCTTCTCTGCGCCGGGCATGTGGCTGATGGGGGCCTTGAGGACGTTTTGCGGGTCGCGCTCGCCGTAGGCGTCTTTAGGCTCGAGATGAACGTTGACCGTCTGGCCTACCTCCATGGTCTTGACGGCTTCGTCGAAGCCCTTGATCATCTGGCCGGCGCCGCAGGTGAAGTCAAGCGTCTGCCCGCGGTCATGCGAGCTGTCGAACTTGGTGCCGTCGTCCAACGTGCCGGTGTAGTGGACCTTGACCTTCTTGCCGTCGTTCATGGGATGAGCCTTTTCTTTCGTGGTTTCTCAAGTGCTGGCAGTGTAGCAGCTCGGGCATTCGTTTTCGCGCTTCGTTGCGCACGCGTTATCGTGCAGCGCTGGCAAGGCGGGCGCATATGCGCTTCGAGCGTGCTTTTGCTACAATCACGGACTCGGCTAGACGTAGCCTTGCATTGGATATACGCTGCGTTGCGCCGCGTAACCTCTCTATCTAGATTTGGAGCCCCTATGGCCGTCAACTTCCATAATGCAGAGTTCTACAGGGCTTTCGGCACCTCGAAGCAGCTCAACAAGGGCTGCCTGCCCGAGGTCGCCGTTTGCGGTCGCTCCAATGTGGGGAAGTCCTCGCTGCTCAACAAGCTGATGTACCGCAAGAACCTCGCCAAGGTGTCCTCCAAGCCCGGTAAGACCGCGACGATCAACTTCTACCAGATCGACAGGAAGATCAACTTGGTCGACCTGCCCGGCTACGGCTATGCAGCGGCGGCTAAATCCGAGAAGAGCCGCTGGTCAGAGCTCATCGACGGGTACTTCGACCAGGACAGGCCCTTTTCCATGGTGCTCAGCTTGGTCGACATCCGCCATGAGGCCCAGCGCCTCGATATCGCCATGATGAGCTACCTGCTCTCGAGAGAGCTGCCCTTTGCCGTCGTGCTCACCAAGGCTGACAAGCTCTCGCGCGGTAAGCAGGCCCAGATGCGCTCCAAGATCCGCAAGCAGC
This sequence comes from Akkermansia muciniphila, assembly GCA_963600995.1. GTDB lineage: Bacteria > Actinomycetota > Coriobacteriia > Coriobacteriales > QAMH01 > W2P13-069. The sequence goes on from CAVCDT010000048.1 coordinate 10,372, forward strand.
TCGACTTGCCTAAAGAGGTCGAGATCCTCACCACCTCGAGCGAGAAGAACGAGGGTATCGAGGAGCTCAGGCAGTTCATCGCCAGCGCCTGCGGCAAATAGGACGGCCCAGCGCGCCGTTTTGGCGTGCCAAGGTGTTCGAGTCCGTATCGTCGAGAGGTTCGCAGGAATCGCTCCGCGAGCCTCTTTTCGCCCTATGGGTTCGAGTTTTGCGTCGGATATCGCGCCGTTGCGCTCTCTAAGCAGATGCCTGATGTGGGCGTGTCACCCTACGCCACGCTCATATCATCTTCGAGGAAGTCGACCTTGCCGGTCTCGATGTCGTAGATGGCACCGCGCACCTTGAGGCCGTATTCGTGCTCGACCTTCTGGATCTTGAGGCTCTCCTCGACCATCTTCATGCTGTGGCGCACATTGAGATGGCATGCCTCGTAGGGGTCGTCTTCCTGGCCGATGGCGCCTTGGATCTCGTCCACGATGTATTTGATGTAGCCGTCCGTATCGCCCTCGATCGCAGCGGCGACGGCGCCGCAGTGCGTGTGGCCCAAGACCAAGACGAGGTTGACCCCCAGGTGCTCGGCTGCGTACTCGATGCTTCCCAGCTGATGGTCGTCGATCACGTTGCCCGCTACGCGGATCACGAACAGCTCGCCTAGGTCTGCGTTGAAGATGGCCTCGGGTATCACACGGGAGTCCGAGCAGGCGACGACGATCGCGTAGGGTTCCTGCCCATGATCGCTGGCATTGCCCAGCTTGAGAAGCTTGAGGGCCTTGTTCGCTGTGATTCCCTGTTTGCTCATAAGCGTTTCTCCTTGGTTCGCGTTTGGCTGCGAGAACTTTAGCACGATTGCTTGTTGACACGACCTCTGAACGAATTAACATATGAGCAGTTGTTCATATGTTAGGAGCCAACATGAGCGATACCGTGAACGAAGCCGCGCGTCAGGCGCAAACACAGGGGGACGGTCCTTGCCCCATACACCGCTGGCAAGAAGCGGTCGAGATGATGCCCGACGAGGAGATCCTCTACGAGCTCGCAGACCTCTTCAAGGTCTTTGCAGACAGCACGCGCATCAAGATCCTGTTCGCCCTTATGGAGGAGGAGATGTGCGTCGCTTGCATTGCAGAGACGATCGAGGCTACGCAAAGCGCCGTGTCTCACCAGCTTCGCGTCCTCAAGCAGGCGCGTCTGGTCAAGTTCCGGCGCGAGGGCAAGCAAGTTGTCTACTCGCTCGCAGACAGCCATGTCCATACCATGCTCGCGCAAGGCATGAACCATATCTGCGAATAGCCGTCTTTTGGAAACCCGCAACCGTATCCGCATAACCCGACGATAGGAGATAGAGATGAAACGCTCGTTCAAACTGGAGAACCTCGGATGTGCTAACTGCGCTCGCAAGATGGAGGAAGACATCGCCAAGCTCGATGGCGTTGCAAGCGCCAAGGTCGTCTTCATGACGGAGAAGCTCGTCATAGAGTTCGATGACGGGCGCATGGAGGAAATCTTGGATGCCGCCCAAAAGGCCATATCCCGTTACGAGGACGACTGCTTTATCGTCCGCTAGATGCGCTTCGCAGGGATCTTTGGGGTCATCACCCCAACAGACAACCAGAAAGGCCCGCTCATGAGCAAGAAGTTCAGATCCCATGTCGTGCGTATCGGCATCGCGCTCGTGCTCTTCGCCATCGTGATGCTTTTGCCCGTCGACTCGTGGTTCGATTCCCCCGTCAACGTCTACGTAGAGTTCGCGCTCTTCTTGGTGCCCTATCTCATCGCCGGCTACGACGTTTTGATCGCAGCCTTTAAAAACGTGCTCAAGGGCAACGCGCTCGACGAGGACTTCCTCATGACCGTTGCCACTTTGGGCGCCTTTGCGATGGTGTTCTTCCCGGATTCGAGCCCGCATATGGCCGAGGGCGCTGCCGTCATGCTCTTCTTCCAGGTGGGCGAGCTTTTCCAGGAGTACGCCGTCGGCAAGAGCCGTCGCTCGATCAAGGAGATGATGGATATCGCCCCGGAGTACGCCAATGTCATGCGCGACGGCGAGCTTGTCCAAGTCGACCCCTACGAGGTGAGCTGCGGTGACGAGGTCGTCGTCAAGCCCGGCGAGCGCATCCCGCTTGACGGCGTGGTGGTAGAGGGCTCCACGATGGTCGACACGGCGGCCCTTACCGGAGAGTCCGTCCCGCGCGAGGCGCATGCAGGCGACGAGGTCATATCCGGTTGCATCAACCTCTCCGGTGCCATCACCGTGCGCGTGAGCAAGGACTTCGAGGACTCCACGGTGAGCCGCATCCTCGAGATGGTCGAAAACGCCGCCGAGCGCAAGGCCAAGACGGAGAACTTCATCACGCGCTTTGCACGCTTCTATACGCCTGTCGTCGTGGGCGCAGCCGTTGCCCTGGCGATTATCCCGCCGTTGCTTTTGGGCGGAGGTTGGGGTGATTGGGTCTTCAGGGCGCTTACCTTCCTCGTCGTTTCCTGCCCCTGTGCGCTGGTGATCAGCGTGCCCTTGAGTTTCTTCGGCGGTATAGGCGCTGCTAGCAGGCTGGGCATCTTGGTCAAGGGCAGCAACTATCTCGAGGCGCTCTCCAAAGTCGATACCGTCGTCTTCGACAAGACGGGAACGCTCACCACCGGCACCTTCGAGGTGACCCAGGTTCAGCCTGCTGCGGGCTTTTGTGCCCAGGAGCTCTTGGAGCTTGCGGCGCATGCAGAGGGCTACTCCGACCATCCCATCGCGCAATCCGTCAAGAGGGGGTCGAGCGCGCTGCTGCAGATGGAGCGCGTGGCCCAGACGGCCGAGCATGCGGGGCACGGCGTGAGCGCTATGGTCGATGGCAGGCATGTCCTTGCAGGCAACGCCAAGCTCATGGAAGCCAACGACATCGCCTTCGAGGAATGCGACCAGGCGGGAACCGTGCTCTACATAGCAGTCGACGGGCGGTACGCGGGGTGGATCTTGATATCCGACACCGTCAAGGACAACGCCAAGGAGGCAGTCGATGCGCTGCGCGACGCCGGCGTTGCCAAGACGGTGATGCTGACGGGCGATGCCTTGCAGGTAGCCCAAAGCGTTGCCTGCGAGCTGGGAATCGACGAGTACCATGCGCAGCTGCTGCCCCAAGACAAGGTCGCCTGCCTCGAGGAGCTCTTGGCTCAAAAGAGAGAGGACGCGACTTTGGGTTTTGTGGGCGACGGCATCAACGACGCCCCGGTGCTCACGCGTGCAGACGTCGGTATCGCCATGGGGGCGATGGGCTCTGACGCCGCTATCGAGGCTGCGGACGTCGTCTTGATGGACGACGACCCCCGCTCGATCGCACGGGCCATGCGCGTGTCGCGCAAGACCATGCGCATCGTCTGGCAAAACATCGTCTTCGCCATCGGCGTCAAGGTCGCCATCCTCGTCCTCGCGGCTGTGGGCCTGGCAAACATGTGGCTTGCCGTCTTCGGCGACGTGGGCGTGGCCGTCATCGCCATCCTCAACGCCATGCGCGCGATGTCTGTGGGCAGTCTCAGATAACAGGCGTCGGCGCTGCCCGCGTTCTTTAGGGCGCACAACGAGCGAGCCGCACTTCCTGCGAGGTGCGGCTCGTCTTCATTTGGAGGTCTATGGCGCTATAGGTTTCTTGGTGACTATCGTATGCCTCTGCCTTACTTGGTGAGCGTCTTGGCGACGGCCTTCTTCCAGCCCTCGAGATGCTCTGCGACTTGGGTTTCGTCCATCTTGGGGGTGAACACCGTGTCGCTGCCGCGCAGGGCGGCGAGCTCCTTGGTGCTCGCCCAAAATCCCGTTGAGAGTCCAGCGAGGAAGGCGGCGCCGAGCGCTGTCGTCTCCGTGTTGGCTGGGCGGCGCACCTCGCAGCGCAGCAGGTCGCTTTGGAACTGCATCAGGAAGTTGTTGTTGGCTGCCCCGCCGTCGACGTTGAGGGCGGCGATGGGCGTGCCGGCGTCTGCCTCCATTGCCACGGCGAGGTCGTACATCTGGTAGGCGAGCGCCTCGAGCGCCGCGCGGATGATATGGGCCTTCGATGCGCCGCGCGTGAGGCCGTAGATGCTCCCGCGAGCGTCGCTGTCCCAATAGGGGGCGCCCAGGCCCGTGAAGGCGGGCACGATGTAGACGCCGGCGGTGTCGGGGACGCTGTTGGCGTAGTCCTCGGTCTCCGCCGCTGTCTTGACCAGCTCGAGCTCGTCGCGCAGCCATTGGATGAGCGCGCCTGCGACGAACACGCTGCCCTCGACGGCGTATTTGGTGGGCTCGCCGGGGGCGCTGGCGGCGATGGTCGTGACGAGGTTGTTCTCGCTCACGGGTGCCTGGGTGCCGGTGTTCATGAGGAAGAAGCAGCCCGTGCCGTAGGTGTTCTTGGCCTGGCCGGCCTCGAAGCAGCACTGCCCGAACAAAGCCGCCTGCTGGTCGCCTGCGACGCCGCAGATGGGGATGCCCTGGGGCAGGTTGGGGTTTGCCGTGAACCCGAAGTCTGACGACGAGGGACGCACCTCGGGCATCATCGAGCGCGGGATATCGAACAAGTCGAGCAGGTAGTCATCCCACTCGCCCGTGTGGATGTTGAAGAGCATCGTGCGGCTGGCGTTGGTCGGGTCTGTGGCATGGACGCGCCCGCTGGTGAGGTTCCAGATAAGCCAGGTGTCCACAGTGCCGAAGGCGAGCTTGCCTGCCTCGGCCCTCTCTCGCGCGCCGGGCACGTTGTCGAGCAGCCACTTTGCCTTGCTCGCGCTGAAGTACGGGTCCGGGCGCAGGCCCGTGCGCTTGATGATCTGGTCGAAGACCTCTTGGTCGTCGCCGCAGATCTCCTTGATGACGTCTGCGGTGCGGCGGCACTGCCATACGATCGCGTTGGCGATGGGCTCTCCGGTCTCGCGGTCCCAGATGATCGTCGTCTCGCGCTGGTTGGTGATGCCGATGCACTCGATGTCGTCGGGGGTGAGGTTCATCTGGGTCATGAGCTCCGTGAAGGTGCCCAGCTGCGTGCCCACGATGTCCTTGGGGTCATGGTCGACCCAGCCCGGCTGGGGGTAGATCTGCGGGAACTCGCGCTGTGATACGCCTTTCACGTAGCCCTTCTTGTCTATGAGCATCGTGCGCGAGGATGTCGTGCCCTGGTCGAGTGCGATGATGTAGCGCTTGGTCATTGGTACTCCTTTCGAAAGCTCTCTCGATGCGGTGGATAGGTGCCTGGTTGCCGTGGCATGCAAGCTGCCCTGCGAGCCTGTTTGCGAAACGCGCTTTAACCCGCGAGCCAATCTCTTCTGGCGTCGAGGGCCAGTGCGTCGCACATCTCGATGAGGTTCGCGTCGCTTATGGTGCTCGCAAAGCTATCGTTGCCGCCGTTTGCAGCGCGGGCGGCGAGGTAGATGCCTGCCGCCTTGTCTATGGTATGCGCCAGCCCGAAGACCTCCTCGAAGCTGGCACCCGATGTGAACAAGCCATGATGGGCCCAGATGACGGCGTCGTAGGTTTCCATCTGCTCGGCTGTCGCCTGGGCGATCTTGGTGCTGCCTGGGACCATCCAGGGGACATAGCCCACCCCTTGCGGGAAGAGCATGATGCACTCCGTCATCGACTTCCAAAGAGCCTTGGTGACCTTCTTGGCGCTGGGCTTTGCGACCATGGTGAGCGCCACGACGTTTGCGGGATGGGCATGGTAGAGGATGCGCGACTTGCCCGCTGTCGCCTTCTTGCGCACGGCGTGGATGAGCACGTGGCTTGCGAGCTCGCTTGTTGGCCTGCCGCCGCCCGAGAAGCCCCAGACGACGCGGTAGGCTCTTCCCCTTTGCCCGATCTCTACGATGCCGCAGCTTGCGGCTATGCTCTTCTCGACGTATTCGAGATAGCTGCCCGTGGCGGTTACGGCGAGGAACTCGCCGTCCATCTCCGGGCAGCTTGCGCCCAGGTCGACCCAGCTCGCGTCTTGTGCGAAGGCTCCTCGGGAAGAGTCGATATCGGCTTGCGCGAGGCGGTAGGACACGTTGCCGCCGTTGGCCTCGTGCCAGCCCATCGCAAAGCCCTTGCTGCAAAGCTCTGCGAGCCGCGTCATGAAGCTGCTGCGTTCAACGCACAGCCCGCTAGCGGCGCGCGATGCGCTCTCGCAAGCGTCGCTTGCCATCTCCAATCCCGTGTCAAGTGCTGTCTTGGCGGCGTCGAGCAAACCCATGGGATTCCTCTTTTCGTCTGGATAACGGATGAGGCCATCATCTATTGGCGTGGCTATTATAGGTTCAAAGACACGCTACGGCATCACAGCGCTTGCTATTCACCTTGAAACTTCCTTAGGGC
>CAVCDT010000049.1:0-6516 GCA_963600995.1 Akkermansia muciniphila
CGCGTAGGGGAGAGCGACGCGAGATGCGCGCAGCGCAGATCGCAGCTCTCCCGCTAGGTTGTAGCGGCCCGCTGCGACAATCAGCACCTCCATAAAGCGTTTACCGCTAGCGCTGCCGGCACGATAAAAGGAAGGGATGTCGTTGACAGAGGAAGACATCAAGCGCGCGACAGAGTATCTGCGCGCTAACCGCGAGCTGTGGGATGCGTTGGGGATAGAGGACGGCTCGGCGCTTGTCGCCGCCCCCCTTGCCCAAGGCGAGCACAACGCCAACTACTGGTTCGAGCATCCCTCAACCGAGGAGCGCTTCGTTCTGCGCTTCAACTACATCAGCCAGCTGGATCTTGCCGACCAAGTGGGCTACGAGTTCGCGGTGCTCGAGGAGCTCGCCCCCAGCGGATGTACGCCCAAACCGTTGTACGCTGACAACTCCCGCCGATACGTGCCGCGCGGCGTGCTCGTCATGGAGTTCGTCGCTGGACAGATGCTCGACTTCGAGAACCAGAGCCAGCTTGCTTGCGCAGCGCGGATGCTCGCAGACGTCCATAGCATCGTCCCCAGAGAAGACGGCCCGCTGTTGCGCCCGGGGGATGCCTTGGCAGATCTCGTCGCGGAGTGCGAGCGCATGTATGCCGTCTATACGGCGTCGCTGCTTGCAGACCCGCTGGTAGAGCGCTATATCGAGCGCTTCTTCGATAAGGCACGCAAACAGCTCGCAACAGGCCCGCGTCCCGAGGAATGCAACCATATCATCAGCACGGAGATGGTCTCGGCGCATTTCCTGGTCGACAGCGCCGGTAGCTGCGGGCATATCGTCGACTGGGAGAAGGCCATCGTGGGCGAGGCGACGCGCGATGTGGCGTACTTCCTCGCGCCGACGACCACTATCTGGGACTCGACCTTCATCTTCACGCCGTCTGCGCGCGATGCCTTTATAGAGGAGTACTGGGACGCCGTGGACGGGCGCTTCGAGCGCGGTAGCTTCGATGCGCGCTTCGACGCCTATACGATGGGCAACTGCCTGCGCGGCATGACCTGGAGCGCGATGGCGTGGGTCCAGTACCATGACCCCGGTCATCCGCTTAAGAACGATAAGACGTTCGAGAAGCTCAAAGTTTATCTTTCGAATGACTTCATGGAGCTTCTGGCCAGCGACTACTACCATCTGTGAGGCATGGCATGAAACGCGTTCTCCTCGACTTCGACAACACCATGGGCACCGGGTTCGACACCGACGACGGCCTTGCGCTCATGTACTTGCTCGGTCATGCGCCCGATGTCGAGATATTGGGCCTGACCTGCACCTATGGCAACAGCGACATCGATACGGTCTACAACAACACGCGGCGTATCATCGGCGAGCTGGGCCTCGATATCCCCGTGCTCAAGGGCGCTGCAAGCGCCGATTCCCCGCAAAGCGAGGCCGCTGAGTTCCTGGCGCAGCAGGCCGCGGCCCATCCGGGTGATGTTGCCGTTCTTGCCACGGGCTCGCTCACCAACCTCAAGGGGGCGCTAAAGCTCGATCCGGAGTTCTTTGCAAATGTCGCGCAGGTGTCGCTTATGGGCGGGATAACGCGCAGCCTGGTGATCAACGGTCGCATCATGAACGAGCTCAACTTCAGTTGCGACGCGGCCGCAGCGTGCAGGACGCTTGCTGCGCCGTGCCCGGTGATGGTGGCCACTGCGCATTCATGCTTGCCGGCGACTTTCACCAAGCAGCTCTTTGCCGATCAGATGGGCGGGGATTCCTGGCTCATGCGCGAGTGCAGCAACTGGTTTGACTGGATGACGCAAGGCTATGCGATGGAGGCGTTCATCTGCTGGGATGTGGTGGCCGCAGCGCAGCTGGTTCAGCCGGAGCTCTTCGATTTCGCCCCGATGCAGGTCACGCTCAACGAGCGCCTGCTGCAGGTAGGTTATCTGGAAAGCGCTGCTGCGGATGCACCGCAAGCGAGCATACTCGTGCCTGCGATCAAAGATGCCGATGAGTTCCGTGCTGCCTGCTTTGCCGCCTGGAAGAAAGCCAGCGCGCAGTACGCCCCCGAGGTCTTCCGCTAGGTATCGGCCGCGCAGGCAGGCCTTTTGCTCAGACTCGGCACCCGATCGCGCTCGAAGCGCCTGCAGCTGCGGGTTAGGGGCTTGCGGGGGTGCGCGCTGTTCCAGCGCGCTTCGCTACTCGCACCCTGCGGGCGCTCGTGCGCTCGCTTAAGCGCAACTATACGTGATAACGGGTGCGCGAGGCGTTACGCATTGCGCACCCCCGCAAGCCTTGCTCGTTACGAACCGGGCGCTTCTCGCGCGATCTGCCTCGCATTCGCTCGGCCCGCCTACGCGTCCTCGGGTTAAAGAGTCCTGCGCAGCTGCCGCTGCGCACCATTACGTCGCGCCTGCCGGCGCGACCGGGCGAGCTAGCGGGCTTCGCCCGCATCCGCTCGCCCCTACGCGCACCTGCACTGTTACGGCTCTTGAAACCGTGCGCCCACGTCTGCTCGCCCTTGCGCACGCCCGCAGCGGCATCTCATCATCTGCGCATCGCATCTCCTGTTGTTAAATCGCTGTTTTAGCGGTTGCGTCCCCGCTCAGGCGGTAAAATTAATGGATAGTCGTTAACAGGGGTACGAGGGATGGAGGCTCCCCGATGAGAAAAGGATTGTTTGCATCTGGCATGAGGCGCGCTGCTGCGCTTGCGGCGGCTACGGCAGCTGTCGCGGCTTGTGCGCTGCTGGCGCTGCCCGGCACCGCTTTGGCAGCGGATAGCGTGGGGTCTGCCCTGTACTATCCGTCCAAGGATTCGATCCCGCATCCTATTGTGGGCACCTATACTTCGGAAAGCTCGTTGCTCAGCAAGGCTTTGGACATCGCCAAGGACAGCAGCATCTACAAGGTGGTCGTGTCGCTCGACCGCGATTGGAACACGAAGGATTACGGGCGCATCCTGATCCCCGAGGGCGCCAACGTCGAGTTCCGCCTCAACGGGCACATGCTCGACCGCGACGTGGCCGATAGCACGTATTACGGCGTGGGCAAAGGCGACGTGTTCCTTGTCAGCAAGAACGCGACCCTCACCATCGAGGGCGGCGGCAAGAGCCTGCCGCACAAGGGCGAGCTCAGCCATGACGGCAAGTTCTGGGAGAGCAAGTCCAACGGCAGCGATTTGATCGTCGGCGGTTTGATCGCCGGTGGCGCCAACGACTCCATCGACACCGGCGGCGGTATATCCGTTTACGGCGCCAATGCCAAGGTCTATCTCAGGAACGTGACCTTGGCCGGCAACGTCTCGGATACCCTGTTGGGCGTTCACGGCTTGGGCGGCGGTGTCTACCTGCACGGCGAGGGCAGCTACCTCGAACTCGACAACGCCAAGGTGCTCTACAACCGCGCAGAGCTCTCCGGTGGCGGCATCTACGTCGATGGCAAGAACGCGAGCATCGTCGCGAAGAACAACTCCTCTGTGACCGGCAACTCCGCCGTGGCCTACGGCGGCGGTATCTCGTATATAGCGAAGGGCGGCTCGATCTCGCTTACCAACAGCATCGTGGACGACAACGTCGTCGACGGGGCCGGTGCGGGCATCTATGACAAAGAGGACGGCACCACCATCAACCTCGATGCGTCATCGGTCTCGGGCAATGTGAACAATGGCACCTATACGTGGGCGTCTGCGGACGATAGGGGTCGCGCCGGCGGTATCTATCTTGACGACTCCGCAACAGTCAATATGAGCAACGGCTCCAAGATCAGCAACAACAAGGCGCGCGTTTGCGGCGGCATCTACATGGATGACGTCGAGACGCTTTTGACCATGGACGGCGCAAGCTTGATCGAGAAGAACGTGACGACCGGTTATGCCGGCGGCATCGGCATGGGGGAGGACCGCCAGAACATCGTGATGAAGGGCGGGTCCAAGATCTGCGGTAATACGGCCGGCGCAGAAGGCGGCGGTATTCATATCAGCGACGACTTCTCGTTCACCAGCTCCCATATCAGGATCCAGATGGAGGGCGGCAGCTCCATCTGCGACAACAAGGCTACTGCGGGCGGCGGCATCTACAACACCCTTGGCGGCACTGTCCATCTCACCTCTAGCGACGCTACCGGCACGATAACGCGCAACACTGCTGATAAGTGCGGCGGTATCTACGAGGAGAGGGGCACCGTCCTCTTGTCAGGTGTCTCTGTGTCGGGCAATACGCCCGAGTTGGACATCAAAGACCCCTCCAACGTCAAGGAAGACCCTGAGACTGTCGACTTGAGCGCTCCCGTGCCCAGCTACGAGCCGGCAAACGACGGTACGGGTGTCCAGAAAGTCACCCTCGAGCAGGATTCCAGCTGGCCCAGCGGCAGCGATTGCAAGATCTATTATGCCTTGGTGAGCACGGACGAGGCAGAGGATTATGCCGCGTTGGGCGACAAGAAGTACGAGGAGTACACCGGCTCCATCGAGCTGGGCCCCCGCCAGATGCTCGCCACCTATGCCCAGTTCACTATCGGCAGCATATCCAAGAAGACGCCGATCGGGCTCTACGGGCGCTCGCTGCTCTTTGCGCAGGTCGAGGCATCCAAAGCTACCTATGCTGCGGATGGACCCCGCTGTACGGTGACTGTTACCCTCGACGGGCAGAAGCTTGTTGAGGGCGAGGACTACTACGTGATGTACTCGACCGATTGCGGCGTGGGCAGCGTGGATGCGAGCATCTATGCGCTCGGCGGGTTCATCGGTTGCAAGGACTTCGAGGTCACGGTGGTTCCGGCTGATATGGCAGGTGTCAAGGCCAAGGCTGCGGGCAACGGCAAGGTCAAGGTATCTTGGGGTAAGCACAAGGCCCAGACCAGCGGCTTTGCAGTGAGCTATGCCGCAAGCAAGGCCAAGCTCGCTGCAGGCAAGGGTAAGACCGTCAAGGTGAAGGGCGCTTCCAAGAAATCCTGCATCGTCAAGGGTCTCAAGAGCGGCAAGAAGAGCTACTTCAAGGTTCGTGCCTACAAGGTCGTAGGTGGCAAGACCTACTACTCTGCCTGGAGCAAGGTGAAGGTCGTCAAGGTCAAGTAGAGCGGCTTCGTAGAGGGAGGATTCTTCGCAGCGATATAGAGGTGCAGTGCGGTTTCGCGAATAGGGACCGCGCGTGGCTGCGGCAACAAGGGCCCTGTGCACCCAGCACTGCGCCCTCATATGTCGCGGCAGACGCCACAGCTTAGACGAGCGGATGCGGGTCTGCGCCCGTTTTCGCTCGTCCCTGCATGTACCTGCGGTGTTGCGTCCATCCAGCCCTCTTGTGTGCCCTTGGTTGGGGGCATTGCCCGCAACGGTATAGGGATGACGGGCGGTTTGATTGCTTACTAATCGTCTAGCCCCAGTGCGATTTTCACGTATGCAAGCACGATGGAGAGCGTTTTGTCATCGAGTGCGCCCTCGTGGCGCAGCTTGCCCTCTGCTTCTCTGATGCCCAGGTCCATCGCTCTTACGGCCTCGCATTGAACGAAGCCCTCGATGCAGTTGCCCGGTGCGATCTTTGCGTGCAGGGGGTAGCCGTTGTCCTTTGACGTGACGGGAAGCACTGCGGTAAGCGAGCAGCGGCTGTTTATCTCCCAGGGGCTGATGACGACGGCGCAGTGCCTTCCTGCAGGCTCGTGTCGTTTCGAGGGGTCGAAGTTGATGGAGACGATGTCGCCTTGCTCGAATATCATCGCCAAGCCTCCGCTTCTGCGCCAAGCATGTCATCGTCCGGCCAGGCATCTGCGGGCTCACATGCCTGGTAGTTTGCGAAGAGGTCTTTGCCGGTGATTCCCTTGGCGACCGAGACTTTCCTGTGCTCGCTTTTGAGCGGGAAAAGACAGATGCACCCGTCTTCGCCTGCGGTGAGGTCGAGATGATCGCCGATTGCGATATCGAGTTTTTTGAGTATCTGCTTGGGGATGCGCACTGCTGCGGAGTTGCCCCATTTGGCCAAGTCGACTCTCATAGCATGCTCCAATCTGTTGTATCTACTTATGTAGATACAACAGATACGGTGATTTGTCCATACCAGCGCTGCGCCCTTGATTTTTATCGCCAAGCGTGAAAGACTGATCGAGCTTGTATTAGGCAGTTCTGCAAATCCGGCTAACAACTAAGATGGGGTACGCGCAATCATGGGGCAACGTGGGCATGCTAGGAACAACCTCAAGGAGCAGATAGCCCAGGCCTTCATCGCGTTGGCGCTGGATAAGGGACCCGGCAACGTGAGCGTGCTCGATATCGTGCGCGAGGTGGGGGTCAACAAGAACTCCTTCTACTATCATTTCGCCACCAAGCACAGCGTCGCCTACTGGGTCTTCCGCAGCGATATAGCCGCCATGCTCGAGGACAGCTTCGAGCAGGATTGCCTGCTCTATCCCGCTGCGGGTACGGTAGTCGACAAGGACCTCTTTGCCAGCCTACCCTACTACGCGCGCATCCCGGTGGGCGCGCGCATGCTCGACCAAGGGGCCTTCTTCAAGCAAGCTGTCGTCGTCCTAAGGCAGCGCCAGGATTTCTACAGC
>CAVCDT010000049.1:6526-16489 GCA_963600995.1 Akkermansia muciniphila
GGACAACCTGCCCTCTTATATCGGCAAGCTTTACTACCCGGCCTTGTGCGAAGATGTGGATTTTATCGCCGACGGGCGCTACATCCCCGCCCAGACGCGCGACTTCATCGTCAAGTGCTTTGGCAAGATGATCGCAGGCATGCTCGAGGAGCTCGTCTGTTGCCAAGAGATGTCCGCAGAGCTCCTTGATGACGATAAGAACCCCTTCTGGAATCTCGCGGCAGAGTCCGTGGAGGCGGCCATCAGGAGCCACCCCATCGGCAGCGCCAAGTTCTCTTTCGAGCTCGTTTAATCGCTATTTTTAGCCAACTCTTGAAATCTGCCCATTTACCTCTCTGCGTGCGCTTGCTTGAATGGTAACAAGCCAAGCTCTAGGAAGGGCTGCCCTATACGGGTGCCATGTCAACCAAACATCTATGTCAGGGAGGTAGCAAGGCGATGGATTTCAGCTATACGGATGAGCAGGAGCTTCTGGTCGACAGCATCAAAGAGTTCTGCGAGCGCTACACGACAGAGGACAAGATCCGTCAGATGTACGACGACCACATGATGAGCAAGGAGCTCACCGACGCCTGGATGGAGAACGGGTTCGGCCTCATGGGCATCCCCGAGGAGTACGAGGGCATCGACACCGATCTCGTGACCTTGGGTATCCTCACGGAGGAGTTCGCTCATTACTCCGGCTGCATGCTGCCCACCCTCAACAACACGCTCGCGATGAGGGACTTCATCGAGTTCGGCGCAAGCCCGGATCAGATCAGCTCTGCCATGGGTGCCTATATCGAAACCGGCCAACCCATCTTCTCTTTGGGCTTCTCCGAGCCGGGTGCGGGCTCCGATAACCAGGCCATGACCTGCGTCACCAAGAAGCAGACCGACGGCACCTATATCCTGTCCGGCCAGAAGACCTGGGTCACCCAGGGCGAGGTGTTCCCCAACGTTCTCGTCATCGCCAAGGACGAGGACCCCTCCCGCGAGAACAAGTCCATGTCCATGTGGATCGTCCCCAAGGACGCGCCCGGCTTGTCCACTGCGCCGCTGCATAAGATCGGCCAGCAGGTCTCCGCGTTCTGCGAGATGTACTTTGACGGCGTCGTCCTCACCGAGGACATGCGCGTAGGCGAGGCCGGCAAGGGCTTCTTCAACCTGATGAAGAACTTCGAGATGGAGCGCTGCCTCATCGTCGCACAGTGCATCGGCAGCGCGCAGGCCGCCATGGACGATGCCGCAGCCTACGTCTCCGAGCGCACGACCTTCGGCAAGCCGCTTGCCAACTACCAGATGATCCAGGTCAAGCTGACCGAGATGGAGATCGCTCTGCAGAACAGCCGCAACATGCTCTACAAGACGCTGTGGAAGATGGAGAACGGCGAGAGCGTGCGCATCGACTCCGCCCTGCTCAAGTACTACGCCGGCAAGGCCTGCACACAGGTTGCAAGCGAGGCCATGCAGATCTACGGCGGCCTGGGCTACACGGATGAGACCCGCATCGGACGCATCTGGGTCGACCTGCGCGGCATGCAGATCGCAGGCGGCACGGACGAGATCATGTGCTACATCGCCGGTCGCCAGCTGGCCAAGAAGTACGCCAAGAACTAACCCAACCTGTTGATAGGGAGACGTAAATGAACATCATCACCGCAGTCAAGGTCGTCGCAGACGATCAAGACATCACCGCAGCGGCAGACGGCTCCTTGGATATGTCCAAGGCCCGCCCCACCATCTCTGCCTACGACCTTAACGCCATCGAGATCGCAGCACAGCTCGCAGCAGCCAACGATGGCTCGACCGTCAAGGCCCTCACGGCAGGCGCAGCCGATATCGACGAGTCCAAGCTCAAGAAGAACATCCTCGCCCGCGGCGTGGACGAGCTGGTCATGGTCGCCGATGACGCCTGTGCCGGTATGGACGCCCATGCCACTGCCCAGGTGCTCGCCGCTGCCCTCGAGGGCAAGGAGTTCGACCTGGTCGTCTGCGGCGACGGCTCTGCCGATAACTACGCGCAGCAGGTCGACGTGCAGCTCGCCTGCGTTTTGGACGTGCCCGCCGTCAACGCCGTCACGGCTATCGAGGTCGCGGGCAACGGCGTCCGCGCAACGCGCCGCCTGGAGGATGTGGTCGAGGTCGTCGAGCTCGACTTCCCCTGTCTGGTGGCTGTCACGCCCGATATCGCCCTGCCGCGCATCCCCGGCATGAAGGACATCCTCAAGGCCGGCAAGAAGCCCATGGACGTCGCCGGCGCTCCCTGCCAGCCCGCAGCAGCCGTCGAGGTCGTCGAGGTCAAGGCCCCGGAGGCCGCCGAGCGCAAGCTGCAGGTGAGCAACGCCGCCGATGACGGCGCAATCGAACAGTTCGCACAGGCTCTCAAGAGCGCGATCCAGTAAGGGGATAGAAGATGAAAGCTCTAGTTATTGCCGAGCATGCCGATATCGCAGCCCAGCTTTGCGCCGGCTGCCGTACGCTTGCCGACGAGGTCGCCGTTGCCCTGGTGGGCGGTGCCTCTTATGTTGCAGGCAGTGCCGATGCCGCCTACACCTTGGCTGTTCCCGCTGGCTGTGCTGCCGATGATGCCGCTGCCAGCCTCAAGCCCGCAGCCGATGGCGCCCAGATCGTCGTGGCGGAGCCCACGCGCCGCATGAAGTCCGTCATAGGCCATATGGCAGCTGCTGCAGGCTCCGCTGTCATCACCGATGCGATGTCCTTTGTCGATGGCGCCGCAACCTCCATGTACTACGGCGGCGTGGGCCAGGTCACGCGCAAAGCTGCAGGCGAGGTCGCCTTCTACACGGCGTCACCGTCCGCTTTTGGCGAGGCAGGCGAGCCCAGCGGCTCCTGTGCCGAGGCAAGCGCCCTCGAGTGGGTCGCCCCTGCCAAGGCCGTCCGCGTCGTATCCAGCGAGCCGGTCACCAAGACGGGCGTCGACTTGACCAAGTCCGACGTCGTCGTCGCAGCAGGCCGTGGCTTTGCCGAGGAGGCCGATCTCGAGCTCGCACGTACGCTGTGCGACAAGATCGGTGCCGGCTTGGGCTGCACGCGTCCTCTGGCCGAGGGCAACGGCTGGATGCCCACCGAGACCTATATCGGCGTCTCCGGCTTGATGCTGTCTCCCAAGGTCTATGTCGCCGCAGGCGTCTCCGGCCAGATGCAGCACATGGTCGGCGCCAACCGCAGCGGCCTGATCTTCGCCATCAACAAGGACGAGAACGCGCCCGTCTTCAAGCAGTGCGACTACGGGCTGGTTGGCGATATTAAGGACGTCCTTCCTGCGCTCAACGCGCTTCTGTAGGACGAAGCTTGTTTAAGGGGGCGCGGCTGCAAGGTTGCGCCCCCTTTCTTATTTGCCGGCAGTGAGCGGCTACATGGCTTTTCGCACACGGCGCTTGCAGTAGAATCTCTACACTGACGCTGCTTGGGGTATGGCCCCTGATGCGCGTTTGACAGTTGTCGATCGAAG
The DNA here is from genome assembly GCA_963600995.1 of Akkermansia muciniphila. GTDB lineage: Bacteria > Actinomycetota > Coriobacteriia > Coriobacteriales > QAMH01 > W2P13-069. The sequence continues at coordinate 9,981 of CAVCDT010000049.1, forward strand.
AGCTTTGAGGAGCGCGATGTCACTCTATATTGGGCAATATGGCAAGCGCCGCGAGGAGGTCGCCAGGCTGGTCGCAGCCTTTGCCGACGAGTACCTGGATGAGAAGAGCATCCAGAGCTGGTGCAAGGGTCAGGGCGTTCCCGCCGATGTGCTCAAGGCCTTCTACGCAAGCGAGCTGGGTAAGATGGGCTTGCCAGAGGCATTGGGCGGCGTGCCTGCGGATTTCCTCACGCAGGCGCTCGTCATCGAGGAGCTGCATCGCCGCGCCGGGGCATCGCTGCCTTTCCTCACGCACATACTCAGCATCAGGCTCATGCAGGTGCTGGGTGGCGAGAGGCATTTTTCGCTTGTGCGCGACATGCTCGACAAAACGGGTGCGACGGGTTTCTCAGAGGCGATAACGGAGCCCTCGTCTGGCACGGACACCTTTGCCATGGAGACGACGACCGTCGAGCGCGACGGGGTGCTCTACCTCAACGGGATGAAGATGTACGTGAGTAACGGGCAGTTCGAGCCCTATATCATGGCCGTCGCCAAAGAGGCGGATTCTGCGCCCGATAAGCAGCGCCTTACGTTTTGGCTGTTCCCCCGGACGCTCAAGGGTGTGAGCACGTATCCCATCGAGACCATCGGTCAGACCATGACGCCGCAGGCTATGATCAAGTTCGAGGACGTCGAGATGCGACCCGAGTACGTAATCGGCGAGCGCGGGATGGCGCATGCGCCTATGACGGATGCCTTTGCCGTGGGGCGCGTTTTGGCATGCGCGGCGTCTTTGGGGCTAGCCGAGGCCGCGATGGACGATGCGGTACGCTACGCCTCCAAACGCGAGACCTTCGGGGCACCCATCGCCAACTTGGCGCAGATCCAAGAGAAGATCACGGATATGGAGATCAAGATCCGCTCTATGAGGTCTCTGATAGAACAGGCGGCAAGCCAAGTCGATGCCGGGCAGGACTGCAGACTGTCTGCCGCGCTGGCCAAGCGCTTCGTCCCCAAGGCTGCGACCGAGGTCGCCAGCGAGGCGTTGCAGATCTTCGGCGGCTTGGGCTACACGCAGCTCACGCGCGTGGGGCGCATCTGGAACGACTGTCGCGGCTACCAGCTCGCCCAGGGCACCGATGAGATCATGGTTCGCATCGCCTCCAAGCGCATCGTCGAGGCGTATCGCGAGGAATAGTAGACATAGAGGTGCCGGGTTGTTTCGAGGGCTGTGACGGCGCGGAGCCGCGTAGGGGAGAGCGACGCACGCAGCTCTCCCGTTAGGTTGCAGCGGCCCGCGGACAATAAGTCCTGCGCAGCTTGCGCCGCGCCCTGATACGTCGCAGCTAGCGCTGCGACCGGGCGAGCTAGCGGGCTTGCGCCCGAGTCCGCTCGCCCCTACGCGTACCTGCGACGTTCCCCTTATCGCAACTTTGCCAGACCGCAGCCCTTTGCCTGAGGCTCGAAAAGACAAAGAGGCACCGTTTCGCTTCGAGAACAGTAACGGTGCAGAGCCGCGTAGGGGAGAGCGACGCGTGCAAGCGCAGCGCCGCACGCAGCTCTCCCGCTAGGTTGTCGCGGCTTGCTGCCAGCAGTCCTTGTGCGGCTGGCGCATCGTCGCCGAGCGGGTTTGCTGGCTATACTAGTGCCCGACACTCAGTTAGACGATGAAAGGCGGTCTGTGATGGTTGCAGGCAAAGGCATGAGAACGCTCACCGCTGCCCTCTTGGCGGCGAGCATGTGCGCGGCGGCACCCGCGGCGGCACCCGCGGCGGCGATGGCCCGGCAAGATAGCGCGGCGCAAGGGCAAAGCACTGCAGCGGCGCTTGCCGCTGCGTCTGCTGCGGGGGATGGCGAGTCGGCGCTTGCGGCAGCTGATGCTGGCAGCTCAACGCTTGCTGCCTATGCTGCCGATAACGCCTCATCGGCTGCACAGGGCAGCTCCCTTACTGCGCTGCAGCAAAAGCGCATCGCCATCCTCGCAGACAACCTCGTTGGCCGCTTTGCCAAGGGCGGCACCGATGCCAGCTTGGACAACAACACCATGGATGCGGCCCTTGCCCTGCAACAGTTGGCGGCGGCGTCCAACGGCAAGCTTAAGGCGAGCAACCTCATCGACGGCACGGCCCTGCTCAAGACCCTCAAGGCCGATACCCAGGCAAACGACGGCAAGCACTGCGGCCGCCTCGCCAAGTACCTGGTGGGCCTCAACGCCGCTGGTGTCGACGTCGCCACGTACCAAAGCTATGTCGACTCCTTTGTCCAGCAGGTGCCGCAAGCACTCGCCGCGCCCGCGCAGGGGGCTTACGATGGCCGCGTCTACAACGTCGTGTGGATCCTGCCGGCGCTTGTTGCCTACGCTCCTGATCAGACGCAGCTCATCGAGCAAGCCGTCGCCGTCCTTGCCGATAAACAAGCGGCAGACGGCATCATAGCGGGCGACTGCCAGACCACGGCGCAAGCCGCCTGGGCGCTCGGTCAGGCCCCTGCTTCCGCTGGGGACGCTACCACCCAGGCGCAGGCTGCTCAAAGCAAGGCCCTTGCGGCGCTCCAAAACGCGCAGCTGGACAGCGGGGCATGGGGGTATTCCGCATCCAAGCCTGCCGCGAACATCGATGCCACCGGCTGGGCCATGTGGGCCCTCTCGCTTGCTGTGGCGGCAAGTGACGATAACGCCGCGACCTATGCCAGCTCCTGTACCAAGGCGGCGGCGTACTTGCAAGAGGTGGCAGATGCCGGCCTCTCGCATTTTAGGGAGGCGGCGCTGGCTAACGAGACCATGGCCTCTGCTGCCGTGCTCTTGGGCCTTTCGGGTGCTACGCAGGCGGGCGCTATCACACTTGACAGTGCCACCTTCGGGGCCATAACGGGCGAGTACCTGGCGCTTGAGAAGGTGACCGGTGTTGCAGCTACCAGCAAGACAAAGCGCAAGGTCAAGGTGGCATGGGCCAACACAAACGGCGTCGAGCTCGCAGTTGACGGCTACCAGGTGCGCATTATGAGCGGCAGCAAGGTGGTCAAGAAGGTCAACGTCGGTGTCAGCGTCCAGGTTACGCACGAGCAGCTGGTCGACGGTACCGAGAGAACGCGGGTCAAGCTCATAGCCCCCAAGAAGACGACGGTCAACGTTGCCTCGAAGTACCGCGGCAAGAAGCTCAAGGCTGCCGTTCGCGCCCTACGCACCAAGAGCGCCCACCGCGCTGCCATCTACAGCGCTTGGTCGGGTGTGGCAAAGGTGAAGGTCAAGTAGGGCTGCAAGCGCTCCTTGCGGGCAGATAGGCTCGGCGTCTCGCGCGGATTCTAGCCAGCCAGCAAGCAAGCAGCCGGGCCGCCAATAGACATCGAGCTTTGCTCCGCTGCCGCCACCCGCAAACAACCTCTTTGCCTGCGGAGATTCGGTATTCATTCTGTAAAGAGATAGGCTCGCCGCAGCCATCGTGCTGCCCGAAAGCTATACTTTCTCATTAACAGAAGATCTGCCCATGCAGAGGAAAGCCGGGTGCGATTCCCGCACGGTACCGCCGCCGTAAGCGCGCCAAAGCGCGTAAGTCGGAACGCTCTTATGGGAAGCACTGGTCCAAGCGACGGTTTATCGCAAGGGCCGGAGGGTTCGAACCTGTTATGTGCGAGCAACGTGGCGAATACGGGCTGCGTGTGCCCAGATGGCGCGCGCAGCCCGCTTCTTAGCGGGTGTTCTTCTGTATGGTCAACAGGTGCGGTAAGGATGCCGCGCCACAAGAGAGAGGATTGGCACATGAAGTTGATTCGCAAGATCATGGCCACCGCGACAGCCGCTGCATGCGTTGTCGCATTCAACACCGTTGCTGTGAGCAGCGCCTTTGCTGCAAGCAGCGACACGGCGACGGTAGCTGTCACCGTCCTTGACATCGAGAACCCCACTGATCCCAATCCCCTGAGGAACTGCTACGTGACGGTGTCTGCGGATGCAACCGTGGCGGATGTCCTGGAGGAGGCCGGCTTCGACAAGGTCGCCACAGCCGAGGAGTCCGCTGCCGAGCCCTACTTCACCTACTACGAGAGCTACGGCTATCCTCAGTTCAGCGGCAAGGGCTACAACGAAGACAAGAACATGTGGTGGATCGACCTCTACAACGGCGAGATGGACATGGACGGCATGACCGAGCTGTCCCATAAGGTCGTCAACGGCTCCCACTATCAGTTCATCTACGACACTGCTGCTATCGATCCCATCACCCAGAGCGCAGAGTACAACTACACCTACGGTGGCGACGGCCCTGCTGCTCTCGATGATCCCCTGAGCGCCAACGTCGTGAACAACTACTGCCAGTACATCATCTCCAAGACCACCAAGAAGAATGTCGACTACAAGTTCATGGTCATGGACGATATCGAGAACGTCTACGCTGTTCTCTCCGATGCAGAAAAGGCCAAGGTCGACTACGACATCGTCATGGTGCGCGACGACCTCATCCGCTCTGCTGACGGCATCGCTGTGAAGGCGGCCGCCAACAAGACCGTCAAGGCCAAGAAGAACGCCAAGAAGACCGTTACGCTCAAGGCGATCACCAGCGCCAGCGGCAACAAGGTCTGGTACATGCAGAAGACCAAGAACGCCAAAGTCACGGTGAGCAAGACCGGCAAGATCACCGTCAAGAAGGGCCTCAAGAAGACCGCCAGCATCAAGGTCGCCGCTTACTGCGGTGTCGCTGCAACCAAGAACATCACCATCAAGGTCAAGGCTGCCTAGCAGCTCTTCGATCGCACGCAATGCAAGGGCGGCCGGCATGTGCTGGCCGCCCTTGTGCGGTAAAGGGGACATATGGCCGATAACAGCCGATACGATACGCAGCAAGATCGCAGTTCTGCACAAGAGCGCACGAAGCAAGACGCGGGCTTCGACAGCCGCATTGCGCCCCAGACCCCGCGCGGGCAGGAGGCTGGCGCGCCCTCTTGTGTGAACTCCGCTCCATCAGCTGCCCGCAAGCGCCTTGGGCGCATCGCGGCGGCGGTGCTCGTTATCCTTGTGCTGGCTATCGCCTGTGCCTGCGGCGTCTATGCCTGTACCGTTGGTGCGCAGGACCCGTCTCCCATCAGCAGCGGGCAGCTTGCTACTGGGGCAGATGGTGCTGCCGATGAAGGCTCCACCGCAGAGGCTGATGGCAGCGACGCGGCGGCTGCGGGCGAGGGCGAGGCAGGGGATAGTGCAGCACAATCCGGCAGCGGCAAAGACGCCAAGGGCGCCGCTAAGGGCAAGGGCAAGAAAGACGCTACGGGCAAGGGCTCCGAGTCCGGCTCCAAGGATGAAGGCAGCGCTGCTGGCGATAGCGGCTCCAAGCAGAGCAGCGCCTCGAGCAGCTCGTCTAGCGGGTCGTTCTCATCGGCTAAGAAGGACAATGCCGGCAAGGGCAACGGAGGCTCCGGCAAAGACAACGCTGCAACCAGCAACAAGATCACCGTCACGATGAGCATCGACGGCTCGCGCGCGGGCGACCAGGACAGCGCTAGCATGTCTGCGCGCAAGATTAGCGTCAAGCGCGGTGCCAATGTCTACGATGTGCTCGTGGCCAGCGGCGTTGCCATCACCGGCGACGCGGTCTACGTGAGCAGCATCAGCGGCCTGGCAGAGTTCCAATGCGGCGGCGGCAGCGGCTGGATGTACAGCGTCGATGGCGTGTTCCCCAATGTGAGCTGCGGCAAGTACACGCTCAAAGGCGGCGAGAAGATCGTCTGGGCGTACACGCTCGACGTGGGGGAGGACCTCAAGTGAGAAACGCCAGCGCATGGGGGCTGTACCATCCGCTGCTTCCGGTGCTCTACCTGCTGGCGGTGCTGGTGTTCGCCATGCTCTTGCGCCAACCGGCGCTGGTGGGCATGAGCCTGCTCGCCTCCGTGGCGTACCACTTCGTCTTGGCCGGGCCGCGCTCCACGCTGAGCATGCTCGCCTGGCAAGTGCCGTTGTTGCTCGTAATCGGCATCGCCAACCCGCTCTTCAGTGCGAGCGGCAGCACGGAGCTTTTGCGTATCGGGCCGCGTGTGTTCTATGCGGAGGCCCTGCTCTACGGCTTCACCACCGGCGGCATGCTCATGAACGTGATGGTGTGGTTCTCCTGTGGAAACCGCATTCTGGACAGCGATCAAGTGCTGCTTTTGGGCGCGCGCGTCATGCCGCTTGTGAGCCTGATGATTTCCATGACGCTCAAGCTGGTGCCGCAGTTCTTGCAGCGCGGGCATCAGGTGAGCGATGCGCAGAAAGCGTGCAGTGCGGCGAGTGTGAGCGCGATCAGGGCGCGCGACGCGGAGGAAGGCACCTCGCGTTGGGAGCGCTTCCTGGATCGCGACGGTTCGCGCAGTGCTGTGGGCGGCGCAGCGCGGCAGGCGAGCGTGCTCATGGGCTGGGGCATGGAGGACTCGCTCGAGACGGTCGACGCCATGCGCGCCCGCGCTTGGGGCTGCGGGGTCAAACGCAGCTGCTACGAGACGCGGCGTTTCCGTTCGGCCGATGCGCTGTTGTTGGCTGTGCTGGCGGTGTTCGTGCTGGCCAGCGC
>CAVCDT010000050.1:0-16395 GCA_963600995.1 Akkermansia muciniphila
CGCAGGGCCCCTCGCCTTGGTGCTTGGAAACTCTATGGCAGCGCGCTTAAGCCATGAGCTTGCAGACGGCCTCGTTGAAGGCGCTGACGTCGTCGAGCTGGAAACCCTCGGCCATGAGCGCCTGGTCGTGCAGGATCTGCGTGTACGTGGTCACCTTGTCCATATCGCCGGCCTCGTACGCCGCCTTGAGCGCCTTGACGGCCGGGTGCTCCATGTTGAGCTCGAGCACATGCTCGGCGCTTGGGACCTCGTCACTTTGCTCCGGCAGGGACTTGAAGTACTTCTCCATCGCCAGCGAGACCATGCCGCCTGCGGTGATGCATGCCGCAGCCTCGATGGGCATCGTGCAGGGAACGACCTTGGTGACCTTGTCGCCCAAGGTGGCGAGCATATCCGCGAAGAGGTCCGCGTTATCGCTTGCGACCTTCTCGCTTTGCTCCTTCTCCTCCTCCGTCTCGAGGTCGAGCTCGGACGTGCCCACGTTGACGAAGGTCTTCTCGCCGTACATATGCATGGAGAGCAGGCAGAACTCGTCGACGTCGTGGTCGCACAAGAGGACGTCGTAGCCCTTGGCGGCGACGGCCTTGACCACGGGCGTGGAGCTGATCTGCTCGATGGTGTCGCCGGTGGCGAAGTAGATCTTATCCTGGTCCTCCGTCGCTGCGGCAACGTACTCGCCCAGCGTGATCTGCTTGCTCTCTTTAAGCGAGGTAAACATCAGCAGGTCCTTCAGGATCTGGGAGGTGCCGCCGTAGGTCGAGTAGATGGAGAACTTGAAGTTGGGCCCGAAGAAACGGTAGATCTGCTCGTACTTGTCGCGGTCCTCCTCGAGCATCTTGTCGAGCTCTGCCTTGACCTTCTTCTCGATGCGGCGCTGGATGGCAGAAAGCTCGCGGCTCTGCTGCAGCATCTCACGCGAGATGTTGAGGCTCAGGTCGGGAGAGTCGACCACGCCGCGCACGAACCCGAAGTAATCGGGCAGCAGATCCTCGCACTTGTCCATGATCATGACGCCGGAGCTGTAGAGCATGAGCCCTTTCTTGAAGTTGCGGCTGAACATCTCGCGCGGCGCATGCGAGGGGATGAACAACAGCGCGTCGTAGCTGATGGTGCCCTCGGCGTGGATGGAGATGACAGCTGCAGGGTCGCTGTCGTCATGGAAGGTGGCCTTGTAGAAGTCGTTGTACTCCTCATCGGTCACATCGGCCTTCTTGCGCGTCCAGATGGGGACCATCGAGTTGACGACGCGGATCTCCTCCTCGTCGCGGTACTCCTGCTTCCAATCATCGCCCGCGTCCTCGGGCTTCTCAACGGGAACGGAGTTGATGAACTTCATGCGGATGGGGTAGCGCACGTAGTCGCTGTAGCGCTTGATCAGGCGCTCGAGCGAGTAGTTGTTGCAGAACTGGTCGAAGTTGAAGTCGTCCGTGTTCTCGCGCACGCTCAAGACGATGGTGGTGCCATGGCCGTCGCGCTCGCCCTCGCTGATGGTGTAGCCCTCGAGGCCCTCGCTCTCCCAGACATAGGCCTGGTCTTGCCCATAGGCTTTGGTCGTGACCTTGACATGGTCTGCCGCCATAAAGGCCGAGTAGAAGCCGACGCCAAACTGGCCGATGATATCGATCTCATCGGACTGGCTGACCTCCTCGTCGCTCTTGTACTCGAGCGAGCCGGAATGCGCGATAGTGCCCAGGTTGGCCTCGAGCGCATCCTTGTCCATGCCGATGCCGTTATCGGAGATGGTGATAGTGCGGTCCTCGCGATTGGCATCGACGGTGATCGAGAGATCCGAGCGGCTGATGGAGCTGTCGCCCGCCTTGAGCGACTCCATGTAAACCTTGTCGAGTGCATCGGATGCATTGGACACCAGCTCGCGCAGGAAGATCTCCTTGTTGGTGTAGATGGAGTTGATCATGAGGTCAAGCAGACGCATGGACTCGGTTTTGAACTTACGCATGTCTCCCCCTTGTGACGTAGGGCTTTGTGTTTTCGATGCAAGAAAGTTTAGTCGCATAGACATAGATTATGTGTTGCTGTCACAAAGGTGTTACGTACTCAACGCCTTTGTTGATTTCACCCTCTGGACACAGCAAAACCACATGCTATGGAGCTGGCGAGGGAGAACGCATCGAAGGCCGGGTACAGGGATGTCCCCTTCCACCCCAAACGCACAGATGCCCCGCGCACGCTTGCACGCAGGGCATCTGGAAAGACGGCGGTTTTAGCAGATGCTGCAGCACCTGCAGCTTGAACCGGGCGGCTAGTACTTGTAGGGATCGCTGATATCCTCGCCTGCGGCGATCAGAGCAACATCGCGGGCGATCTCCCCCTCCTCATCGGCAGGGATGACCAGCACGGCGACCTTGGAGTCATCGGTGGAGATGATGCGGTCCGTGTTGTCGTCCACCATGTTGCGCTCCTCGTCGATGCAGATGCCAAAGGGCTCGAGGCCCCTGAAGATCAGGCGGCGCGCATAGGGGTCGTTCTCGCCCACGCCGGCCGTGCACACGATGGCGTCGACACCGGCGAGCTCGAAGAGATAGGCGCCGATCTGGCGACGGATCGAGGTGAGGAAGATGTCGTAGGCCAGCTCTGCGCGCTCGTCTCCAACGGCAACGCACTCCTTGAGCTTGCGCAAGTCACCCGTCGCGCCAGAGACGCCCAAAAGACCGGACTCGCGGTTGAGGAGCGCATCCATCTGCTCGATGCTCATGTTCTCCTTCTCCATGATGGCTGTGATGATGGCCGGGTCCACGCTGCCGCTGCGCGTGCCCATCATCACGCCGTCGAGCGGCGTGTAACCCATGGTCGTATCCATGGAGATGCCGTGGTCGATGGCGGCCAAGCTCACGCCGGAGCCGATATGGCACGTGACCATCTTGAGGTCGTGAGGATTCTTGCCGAGAAAGCGCGCGGCGCGGCGGCTCGCGGACTTGTGGCTCGTCCCATGGAAGCCAAAGCGGCGAATGCCGTACTCCTCGTAGTAACGGTACGGAATGGGGTACACGTAGTTGCGCGCGGGCATCGTCTGGTGAAACGCCGTGTCAAAGGCGGCTACCTGGAGCTTGCCGGGGATGATCTGGTGACAGCGCTCGATAACCTCGACGATAGGCGGGTTGTGGATGGGCGCGAGGTGGGAGACGCTCTCGATCTTGGCGACGACGTCCGCGTCGATCCTTGTCGAGCAGTTGAAGAAGGCACCGCCATGGGCAACGCGATGGCCGAAGGCGTCGACGTCGGCGAGGCTGACGAGGGGCTTGCCCGGTCCGCACAGGCCGTCGAGCACATGGTCGAGCGCCTCGGAGACGTTTGCCGCCTCGATGTCGGAGACGTCCGCATCGATCTTGAGCTTCGCGTGGTCTGTCCCGGTTGCGTCCACCATGCCCTGGCAGATAACGGACATGTTCTCCGCATCCGCGACATCGAAGAGCTTGAACTTGAGCGAGCTCGAGCCGGCGTTGAAGACGAGTGTGATCACTAGTACGCCACCTCCACTTTGCGCGCGTAAATAGAATCGAGCAGCGCGATGACGTCATCGAGCTTACCGCTGTCGACCGGCTTGCACAGATACGCAAGCGGGTCGACGCCAAAGGGCTCGTCGTTGACCTCGCTATAGGCGGTCATGTAGATGAGCGCCGGCGTGTAATCCATGTCCTTGAGCGCGGCGGGGAGAAGCTTGGTGCCCGACCCTGCGATGTTGTGGTCGATGAAGACGACGTCGATGCGTTGGCGCTGCATCTTGGCGATACCCTCCTGCAGGCATACGGCCTCGTTGACGACGGTTACACGGCCCGTGCGCTCAAGCTGGTTGATGAGCTCGACGCGCGCGGGGGCCTCGTCGTCGACTATCATCGCCTCGAAGATCATGGCGTTTCCTTCCTATCGAGAGTATCGCGCTATGGTACCACGCGCACGGCCCCTGACATGCGCATTGCGAACCCTCTCTCCATCAGCTGCCCTCCCCTAGAGCCTCGGCGCACCCACCAAGGACAAGAACCCCGCCCACAAGTGCAAAGCACGCACCTTGCAACAGCTCCATAGAAATTGCCTATAGCAACCAAGAAGAAACATGTATTTCACAAGAACTGCGCCGTGACCGATACTTCTGCAGGCAAGAAAACGACGCGCTGAAACCTCCAACGCCTTTTAGCGAACACAGCGCACCTCAAGCAAAAAAAAAGGAGACCATCATGGCCATCGCCTATACCAAGCAAACCCCGCATCGCTTCGACGTCGTCGGAAGCTTCCTGCGACCGGATTCGCTCAAAAAAGCCCGCGCAGACTTCGAAGCAGGAACCCTGAGCGCCCAAGAGCTCAAGAACGTAGAGGACGAGGCCATCCGCGACCTCGTCGCCAAGCAGCAGAAAGCCGGGCTCGGCGTCATCACGGACGGCGAGTTCCGCCGTGCGACGTGGCATCTCGACTTCATGTGGGGCTTTGCCGGCGTGGGTCATAGCGCCACAGAGAACGGCATCCCCTTCGACGGCGAGGACGCCAAGATCGACGACACATACCTGACGGGCAAGATCAAGCTCGAAGGTGAGCATCCCTTTGTCGAGCACTTCCGCTTCGTCAAGGCGCTCGAAGACGACAACACGGTCGCCAAGCTCACCATCCCCGCACCGGCGCAGTTCCTCGAGCAGCTCATCATGCCGATGAACATCGCCGGCACGCGCGAGTTCTACAGCACGGACGAGGCGCTTGAAGCCGACCTCGTGGCCGCCTACCACGACTTCATCGCCCAGGCCTACGCCGCCGGCTGCCGCAACCTGCAGTTCGACGACTGCTCTTGGGGCTGCCTGGTCGACCCGCGCGCAGAGCTGCTCTTCGGGACCGATGCCGCCGGCATCGAGCGCATCAAGGCGCAGTTCCTCGACGTCAACAACCGCGCTATCGAGGGCAAGCCCGCAGACCTCACCATCAACACACACGTCTGCCGCGGCAACTTCCACTCCACCTGGGCATGCTCCGGCGCCTACAACGACGTCGCAGACGCCTTGCTCGCCAAGGAGAACGTGAGCGCCTTCTTCCTGGAGTTCGACGACGAGCGCTCCGGCGGGTTCGAGCCCTTGGCCGCCGTGCCCGCAGGCACCAAGGTGGTCCTCGGCCTCATCACGACCAAGAGCCCTGTGCTCGAGGACAAGGAGCGCGTCATCGCCCGCATCAAGGAAGCCTCCAAGTACGTCCCCCTGGAGAACCTCTGCCTGTCCCCGCAGTGCGGCTTCGCGAGCTGCGAGATCGGCAACAAGCTGACCGAGGACGAGCAGTGGGCAAAGGTCGCCCTCGTGAAGGAGATTGCCGAGGAAGTCTGGGGATAAACAGCAAAACGGTGCGCGCACAGGCGCTGACGCGTGGAGTATCATAGGCCTTGGAAACGACGATCCCCAAGGGAAAGGAGCCCCTTATGTATAGCAAGATCATGGTCGCCGTCGATGGCTCTGAGAACTCGATGCGCGCAGTCGAGCAAGCGGCGATGCTCGCCGAGGCAAGCGGCGCGGATTGCACCGTGAGGCTGCTTTCCGTCATCGCGATCGATGTGTACTCCGATATGGTCTACGACCCGCTAGAGGCTCATGGCGATGCCCAGCTCGAGAAGGTTCGCCCCGCGATCGAGCTCTGTGCACAGCGCAACGTCCATGCAGAGGCGTTTTTGCTGCACGGCCGCCCGGCGGAGGAGATCATCCGCGTCGTCAACGACGGCAACGCAGACCTGCTGGTCATCGGCAGCCGCGGCCTCAACGCCCTGCAGGAGCTCGCCATCGGCTCGGTTAGCCACAAGGTCCTCAAGCACGTCACCTGCCCCGTCTTGGTGGTCAAGTAACCAACAAGCCGGCAAGCCAGACGCCAAGCGCCCCGCAAGCTCGCAAGAGCCTGCGGGGCGCCTTCTTATGCCGTGCGCTCCCTAGCGGCGCGCGTTGCGCAGCAAAGCAGCCGTGCGCTCGATGAGCGCGACCGCGGCATCTATCTCATCGTGCGTGTTGTAGAACGCCGGGCTCATGCGCGCAACAGAGCTCAAGCCGTACCAGGCAAGCAAGGGCTGCGCGCAGTTATGGCCGCTGCGCAGCGCCAAACCGCGGGTATCGACCATCGTGCACAGATCGAGCGGGTGCACGCCGTCGATCGAGAACGAAACGAGCCCCGCGCGCTTGGCAGGGGAACCGATCACCTGCAGACCCTCCAGGCCGCCGAGCGCCTCGAGCGCATGGTCGACGAGCCCTTGCTCGTATGCGGCGATATCCTGCCTGCCCAGCGACTCGAGATAATCGCATGCAGCCGCCATGGCAATCGCCCCTACGTAGTTGGGGGTGCCGGCCTCCAAGCGCAGCGGGAGCTCCTCGAAGGTCGTTGCCTCGGGGCGCACCTCGCCCACCATCTCGCCGCCAAAGTCACGTGGATGCAGAAGCTCCATCGCCGGCATGGGGCCGCATAGGATCCCTATCCCCGTCCCCGCTCCGAACTTGTGCCCGGAGGTCGCGAAGAAGTCGCAGCCCAAGCTCTGGATGTCGACCTGCCCGTGGCGCATGAGCTGCGCTCCGTCCAAGACGAAGAGCGCGCCTGCCGCATGGGCGGCATCGGCGACCCTGCGCGCGTCGAGCACCGCGCCGACGACGTTGGAGCAACCAGTCATCGCAACGACCTTGACCGGACCGGGCTCTGCGGGCAGCTCGCTTCCCGGGGCCACATGCCCGCGCGGCGCATCCGAACCGCCGGCGAGCACGCGCTCGAACTCAGCCAAATCGATATCGCCGTTATCGTCTAACCCCACGACGCAGAACTCCGCACCGCGCGCAAAGCAGAGCTGCTGCCAAGGAACGAAGTTAGAATGATGCTCCATGACGCTTACGACGATGCGGTCGCCGGGCTCGACAAGATGAGCGAGCCCGCGGGCAGCCATATTGAGGGCATCGGTCGTGCCGCGCGTGAACACGACACCTCGGGCATCGGGTGCGTTGACGAAGCGCGCCAGCGTCTCACGTGCGGCCTCGAGCGCATCGGTCGAAGCATGCGCCAGGTAGTGCATGCCACGATGGACGTTGGCGTTACTTGTGCGGTAATGATCAGCCACACGCTCGAGCACTTGGTTTGAGACCTGCATGGTCGCTGCATTGTCGAGGTAGATGAGCGCATGGCCATGCACCTGCGTCTGCAGGATAGGGAAGTCCTTGCGAACCTCGCTCACATCGAACATGCAGGCCACCTCCTGTGGATCTCCCGATCATCTAACGGCAACGCGAAGAGCGTCAGGAAGCCTTCCGTGCCAGCTCATGCCGCCTAGCGTGCCTTGCTCTCGTCATCTTGTGCATCGAAGAGCGCATCCGCCAGCTGCGTGATGGTCGTCAGCTCTGCAGACTCCTCCGGCGTGAAGCGCACGCCCAAAGCACGTTGCAACGTCAACGATAGCAGCACTTTCTTGATATCGGTCGAGCTTTGGTTAGTGCACGTGGTCGAACCCTCGGCGAGCTTCACACTCTTGTCGTTTTGACGCAGCAGCTTCTCTACGCTGTCGTTGGCGAGCTTCAAGATCTCCTCTGTACCTGCTGCCTGGGCCTCCTCCTCTGTGAGGAAGAACTTGGCCAGCGTGAACTTACGCACCTGCGCGCGGAAGCCCTCACGGTCGAGCGTCCTGCTCAAGATCAGGTCGAGCGCGTCCTGGGCATCTGCCGCCGCTATATCCATCCGCTCCTTGAGCGTCATCTTCTCACCCATCGTAAGCCTCCTCCCAAACGCAAGCGCGAGGCCCTATGCCAGCGCCTGCTGTGCGAACTCCTTGATCGTCTTGGCAATCGCCGACACCCCCGCTTGGCGCTGGGCGTCGAACACGTAAGCGAGCTCCGTCTCATCGACAAAGCGCACGGGGCACTCCACGATACGGCGCGCGTCTTGGCCGGCGAACATCTCCTGGAAGATGCGTATCACACCGCGCACCATGAGCGTGTCGCTGTCACCTTTGAGCGCGAAACCCTTGCCGGGCGCGCCGCCCTCCCATGACAGATAGAGCCAGACCTGCGACTGGCAGCCTTTCACGAGCACGTCATCGACTTTGAGCACATCATCGAGCTCTTCGAGCTGAGCGGATATCTGGAGCAGGTAGTCGAACTGCTCGAAAGCATCGCCCTTGCTCAAGAACGCGTCGATATAGCCCTGCTGGATGCTGTCCGGCGTCCCCATGTCATGCTCCTTACTCCCGATGCTTTGCCCAACCTCCCCACGCTGGGCAAAGCATGCCCGCGACGTCTTGCGGCGCCGCGGGCACAATCGCTTGCGTTTAGCGCCTTACCTGGCACTCGAGGCGCGTGCGGCTCTTAAGCTTGGACGATCTCCAGACCCAGAAGCTCGCCGAGCTCGATGATCTGCTCCTCGAAGTCGCCGTAGATGAGCGGCATGTGGTTGCCGATGGCAGCCTGCTTCTTGAAGAAGTCCTTGGAGTCCTTCACCTGGAAGAACACGCCCATGGAGCAGTTGGTCTGATCGTAGCCCATGGAGTTGAGGATAGTACCCTTGGCCACGAAGAGCTTCTCGCAAGTGGGGTCGATGCGGCACATGGTGATGGTCTGACCGGCATCAGCCTCGAACTTGTAGCGCAGCGTAGCGCCAAAACCGGAGCGAGCGAACTCGCGGATGGCGTAGGGACGATACTCCTCGTCGAAGCTCTCCCAGCGGCGGTTGGGCACGGAGTGGAAGGTCAGCACGACGTTGGGCGTGTCCGCCAGCTCGTCCATCTTCTGGTCCACGTGCTCGGGCGTGAAGAAGAGGGCCTTGGGCAATGGGGCGCGCACACCATTGCGGATGGGGCTGGTGAAGCAGTTGCCCATGTAGCTCGGGCGACGGCCGATGGCCTGCAGCATGAGCTTGGAGACCAGGGCGCCCAGGTCGTACTCGCAGGCGGACGGGATGCCGTCCTCGTTGTTGAGCGAGTGGTTGAGGCACATCGTGAACTGCTTGGCGTTCAGGCGACGCGTGGCGCACAGGTCCGGGCAAGGCGCGGTGAAGCAGTTGCACTCGTAGGCATCGAGGAACTTACGGATGCCGTAGTTGGCCTCGACGGACTTCTTGACCATCTCGCGGGTCATCTGGCACTCTTCGGCGCCGTTGATGAGCTCGTCGGTCTGCTTGTCGATGACCTTCTCGTCCTCGGCCGTGAGGTTGAGGCCCATACGGCCCGGCGTGCAGTGATTCTCCATCGGGTCGTCGTAAGAGATCTGGTCGAGCAGCTCATGCGCGGAGACGTAGCGGATGCGGGTGCCGAACTTGGCGGTGATCTTCTCCGGGTCGATGACGCTGTCCGGCGAGCTGACGGAGACGGCGCTGGTCATGCGGGTGGCGGCCAGGATCTTGGAGTCCTTGAGGACCTTGCGGGCGCGCAGCACGGTCATGTAGGCGGTGGCGTCGGCCCAATCCTCGAAGGCGTAGAACTCGAGGCCGCGGCTCAGGAACTCGGCGGAAGTGATGGAAGAGGCGCAGCAGGCCTGGGTAATGGCGCAGGGCTTGCCGACGCGCATGGCGAACTCGAGGGCCAAGTCGTACGGGCGGCTCGCGTAGCCGATGTAGTAGAGGTCGACGTCCTCGCTGCCCTCGGCCAGGTGCTCGATCATCTCGTCCTTTGTGAGGAAGTTCTCGTCGCGCTCGACCTTGACGGGCTCGAGCAGGTTGACGACGGTGTCCGGCATGGCGTCTTGGAGCTGCTTGTACCAGCCCTTGAACTTCTCGGCCGCCATGTGCAGGTCGAATTCCTTCTCAAGCTGCATGCCCTCGCCAAAGCGGCACGGTCCCTCGAAGACGTACTCGTGGTACAGAGTCAGGAACATGGGTTTGACGTTGAGGCGGATCTCCTCGTGTTTCTTGATAGCCATGGGTGCTTCCTTTCTTCGTCGTTCTCTCCTACGGCTTCAAACCGTTTCGACGTTGAAAAGAGTAGGCCGCAATCCGTCGCAAATCATCTTGCCTATGACAGTGTTTGTCTCTCATTTGTTTGTGCATTTTGCACAATGCCTTTTCCGCGCGTCATATAGTGCCGGGGAGAAGTGCGGACCAAAATACCGTTCTACCTGCGGCAATGCAAACGTAGCGCTTTGTTTTTTCTGGGCGTTGAGCTGCCTGCCTTACGCCACCCAAGATGTTTTTTCTCCGATTGGGCTTTTTGCACAACGATTCTCCCATTCATTGGGCATCGCAAACGCGCTGCACAATGGAACCGCCGATGATTGGGTCTTCGCGCCCACTGACTCTACCGCTGCTGCTCCGTAGACTCACAAGCTGAGAAGGGCAAACCCCCTTGTGCCGCGCGGCGGGCCCTCTCGATCCATACCCCGGCGCGTCCTTGTTGAGCGGCTTCTTTCCCCAGTGAGCCGCTCAACAAACTTCTTGGGTCTTTGCCATGTTCGACGAGGGAGTTTGCTGTTGCCTGCAGCAACAGATCGTTTGCGGCGTAGCGCGTCGCGCGCAAGGAGGGGCTGCTTCCCCTGCAGGGAGGGGCAGAAGAAAGGAGAGAGAATGAAAGGAATCAACTCGAAGATCAAGACGGTATGGGGAATCTCAGAAGTGGGCTTCTCCATCACGGCAACGCTCGAGACGGCGTTTTTCTTGTTCTTCCTCACCGACGTTGCCATGCTCCCACTGGCGATATCCGGCCTGATCGCAGCCTCGGCATCTGCCGTCGACACGGTCTCTGCGCTGCTGGCCGGCGTGTTCATCGACAAATTCCACTTCAAGAAGGGCAAGTACCGTCCCTGGCTCATCATCGCCCCCACGGCCGCGATGGTTTTCTTCATCCTATGCTTCACCAAGATCGGCGGCGACGTTATGGCCGGCGTCATCATCGCCATCGGCTACGTCGTGAGCCATTTCTTCTGGAACGTCACGTATGCGTCCATCCGCAGTATGACCAACGTGCTCACCGACGATCCTTCCGAGCGCGCCTTCCTGTCCGGTCGCCTGGGCGCCGGCTCCGCACTGGGCCGCGTGTGCGCATCGAAGCTCGTGCCCTTCATCACCATGTCCCTTACGGCAATGGTCTCCGGCGTCATGGCCTACTCCATCTGCGCCGCCATCGTGTCTCTGCTCTACATCCTCTGCATGTACATCAGCTTCTGGGCAACGAGCGGCTACGATACCGAGTCCAAGTCCGAGGGTAAGAAGATCTCCTTCAAGGCCATGGGCAAGAACATCGTCACCAACCCCAACCTCATCGGCGTGGTCCTGCATGACATCCTGCGCCTCATCGCCTACTACACCGTCGCCGCCGGCACCGCCTACTACGCGAAGGTTATCCTGGGCGATGCGAGCGCTTCCGGCAACATCCTGATGGTCTTCTACCTGGGCTGCTTCATCGGCTCCTTCGTCGCGGCGCGCGTCGCCAAGGTGCTCGGCACCAAGAACACCACGCTGCTCGGCGTCTGCGGCTGGCTGGCCATCTGGGTTGCGTGCTTCTTCATCAACCCCGGTGAAATCGCCCTGATGGTCCTGCTCTTCGTCTCGCAGGTGTTCTTCGGCTTCGCTTACGGGCTCTCCGCCAACCTATACTCCATGTGCGCTACCTGGAGCCACTGGAAGACCGGCGAGAACACCGTCGGCGTGACGATGTCCGTCATGACCGTGTCCGTAAAGCTCGGCGTCACGCTGCGCGCCATCATCCTGCCCGCGTTCCTCGCGATGGTCGCCTACGACTCCACCGCAACCGTCTTCGACGCCGCGGCTCAGGCTGGCATCTCTCAGATGTACTTCCTGCTTCCCATCGGTCTGCTGGTTCTCTCGCTCATCCCGTTCCTGTTCCTCTTCAGGATCAAGGATTCCGATATCGAGAAGATGAACGCGGAAATCGCCGCCCGCTCGTAAAAACGCGCGACAGCACTAGGCGAGGAGGCCTTGCGGCGTTGAGCTGCGGGGCCTCCTCATTTTGCGTTGAGTTGGGAGTTGTGTGCTTGCTGCATGCTCAATGTAGCGGCGGTAAGCTCCGGTGCGGTTTCAGCGCGTGTCCAACGCGCCCAACGTGCCCAATCTACTCCGTTGGCAATTGTGCGTTTTGCACAATGCCCGCTTCGCGCAGCTTGTAGGCGAAGAGGATCATGAGGCGTAGCGCCGGGTCGTTCGTGTCGATGCCGAAACGCTCCTCGATCTTGTCGATGCGGTACTTGACGTTGTTGCGGTGCATATGGAGCTTCTCGGCCACTATGGAGGGCTTGCGCTCGTTGACCAGGTATTCGAAGAGGAATTCGTAGTCGTCATTGCCCGTCTGGGCATCGCGCTTGGCCATGTCGTCGATCACGCGCCCGCCATAGGTGCAAAGCGCCAGCTCAGCGCCGGCATCCATCTGCTCCACCATGTATTCGCAGAAGCAGCGCTCGAAAGAGAATATACGCTTCCAATTGACGAAGTCCTTGATGCCGGACGCGCATCGCGATTTGCGCGCGGCTATCCGGCAAGCCGCGCGGGCCTGCTCGAAGGCTATGGGCGCCTCGTGCAGGTACTTGAACTTTGAGCTGCGGCCGCACAGCAGGTCCACCCTCTCCATTGTGGCCTCGATGCGCGCGGATATGGAACGATGCGCCTTGGCGGAAGGGCAGGCGCCGGACTCACAGCGCAGCGAGCATTTGTCGTTCAAGCAGTTGAAGCACAGGATGGCGATGCCGCCGGCCATGGCTACGGTTTTTGCCGGGGCCACAGTCGTGGCGAGATCTGCGATCAGGCGCTGCATGGGCACCGTTTCCGTTGGCGTGGCTATGTAGAAGAGGCAGAAGCGCGCGTAGTAGGGGATGCCTACATGCTTGCAGCGCTCCGCTAAGACCTCGGTGTCGGTCAACTCGCCACGCATGAGGTCGCGCATGAAGGTGTCCGTGGCGTTGCCGGAGGGCTTGTCGTCCGGATAATCGCGCAGGGCGAATCGCTCCACGCGCTCGGCGAACATGAGATAGGCGTCGAGCAGGTAATCGCTGGGCTCGCACACGTTGCACATCATGACGATGATGAGCGAGAAGCTGTGCTGCGTCTTGAAGGAGCGCACGACGGTGGTGTACTTGCAGATCTCGTGGCTTTCATTGACGATGAAGCCCGAGTCTTCCGCCCAAGGCCCAAAGCGCTTATGCAGCTTGAATTTTCGGATGTTCTCGTTCGTGTGATAGCCGTGCTCGATGAGCTCGACGGTGACGGGATCGTCGCAGGGTATGCTGCCCGTATAGGCGAGCAATTTGAGCGCAGGGTCGACGATGACGGTATGGTTGCGCAGGAAGGGTGCGCTCGCATCGACGAGCTCTTGGAGCCCGTCCTCCCTTGATGCGCAGAGGTCCATCTCGCTTTCCCATGCGCAGTAGCGATCATGAGCCTCCAAGAGCCCGTCGAACACCTCGAGCAAGTCGCGCTCCGTCTCAAGCGTCAGATCCGCTTGCGCAGACGCAGCGCTGCCCGGCTTGCAGACAAAGACGCAGCATCCGCCGACACTGCGTATCTGCGAGCAATGATCTGCATCAGAGCTCAAGAACAACGTCCCCTCGACAGACGCGGGCATGAGGCCCAAGAACATGCGCATCTTGTCGAAGACGGGGTTGCCCTCGTCTGTCCTCGTCACCGCACCGAAGCCCTCGAGCTCGTGCTCGACGATATTCAACGTCATGCTCATATGCGCCCTCCTCGCCGCCTGCAGGCCCATGCCCAACAGTCCGCAGATCGTCAAAGCCATAAAACCGATGCCGACATGCAGCCCCCCCTGCCAGCATGCATCGACAATGCATTTCATGCATCTTCATTATGCCTTTTGCACAAGACCAGCCCAAAGAACGCACAGAAAAAACGCCCGCTTTTCAGCGGGCGCAAAAAGGCATCTTGCGGCTGAGGAGCCCTACAACTCGATCTCCTCCCCAGGATGAAGCACGAGCTTGCCGGGGCCATCGAACGCAGCGGCCTTGTCGTCGTCGAAGAGCACGGCCTCGTTGATGTCATGCACCGGCACGAGATGCATGGGGATGCTGTGCTTTGCCGCAACGAGCTTAGCGCAGGCCGAGGCCTCGTCGATGTCCATGTTGTAAAAGCCGTCGGCGGGAAACGTCGCATAACCAAGACCCATCGCCGCGAGCTTCCCGCTGCGCATGTCGTCGGTGGTCGAGGTGTCTCCGGCTGCGTAGAAGCTGATACCATCGAATTCGAGCACGACACCCATGCACTCGGCCGGATCATGGTACTTGTTGCTGGCGAGGACGGCAGTCATCTTGACGCCATGGGACTCCAAGGCCTTATGCTCGCCGCCGGCCAGGAAGTCTGCCGCATGAAGCTCCGTGCAGCCCTGCACACGCGCGACGCTGCCGAGCTTGAGCGTATGGTCCGGGTGCTCGTGCGTTACGACGATGAGGTCTGCAGGCGCGTCATAGCCCTCCCCCAGCGCCGGGTCGACGTATATCACCGTGCCCGCATCCGTCGTGATGCGATAACTCCCGTGTCCTTGGTACAACATCTTTGCCATTGCAGATCTCCTCTCCTTCTTCACGGCCTGCCTATGCTAGTCAAGCCAATCAACCATCTCGAACTCATCGATATCCTGCAAGCAATGAATCATGCGCCAGATTATCAAACGTCCGTTGTCGACACGATAGAACAAGCGGTACTTGCCCACCATCACCCTCCGGTACCCTGCCTTCTCGAGCATGGGGTCTTGAAAGCGCGCGCCTATGTCAGGGCTTTCTTGAATGCGCTCGACCACATCCCAGAAATCCTCGTAGAGCTTCTTGGCGGCCATAGGCGAACCGAGCACTTCTCCGATATAGATAACCGCACTCGTCAAATCCCTCTTGGCACGCGGGCGAAGCTCGACTTCCAACATCAAACGCCCCAATGCTCGAAAACACGTTGCATCTCTGCGTCGATTTCTTCTCTTGCATACGTCTTGTCGACGTAATGCGCCTCTATCTCTGCCTCGCGCAGCTTTAGCGCATAACGCTGTTGCTGCAGCATCTCCTCATAGGCGGCGCTATCGAAAACCACGAGCTTGGCTTTGCCGTTCTTTGTCATATAGACGGGCTGGCCTGTCTCTTCTGCGATATCGCACACAGCGTTGAGGTTCGTCCTCAAATCACTGATCGGCAATATCTGCGGCACAGATTGCACAGCTGATGCGCGCAAAGGCATAGCGGCCTCCTTGTCTCATTACATCTAAGATTCTTGGTATGTTTATACGTTATTTCTATGCAAATTTGTCACTTTTTTCTCAAAATCTCAAATTGTCTCTCCCTGAACGATGCGTCCGCGCAAAACAAAAGACCGGGGCTCGAATCGAGCACCCGGTCTCATCGTGAGCTTTTCCAGCCTCTCTTATGCCAGCTGCGCCTCGATCAAGGCAAGCTGCTGCTCGAGCTCTGCCGCCTGCTGGCGCGCCTTCTCGACGGCCTCGGGGGCAGCCTTGGCGACGAAGTTCTCGTTGGAGAGCTTCTTCTGCAGCTTGGCGAGCTCCTTTTGAACCTTGTCCTTGTCTTTGAGGAGCTTGGCGTTCTCTGCCTCGAAGTCGACCAGGCCCGCGAGGTTGGTGTAGACCTCGATACCGGCCGCCAGCGTCACCGAGCTATCCGCAGGCTTCGCATCACAGAAACCCAGATCGCTGATGCGCCCCATAGACGTGATGAGCTCTGCCTGCTCGCTGATGAGGGCAGCTTGAACCTCGCCGCAGCGCAGCTTGACGGCAAGTTCCTGGCGCGGGCTCAAGCCATAGCGCGCACGCGTCGCGCGCACGGCGCTGATCACGCCCGTTGCAGCTGTGATGGCAGCCTCTGCATCGTCGTCGATCCACTTGGCGAGGGCCGCAGGGTCGGGCCAATCGGCGACCATCAGCGCCTCGGCGTCCTTGCAGACGGGCAGATGTTCCCAGATCGCCTCGGTCACGAAGGGCATGACGGGATGCAGCAGACGCAGGGCGGTGTCGAGCACGAAGACCAGGTTGCGCTGAGCTTGCAGCTTGGCCACAGCATCCTCACCGGAGAGCACGCCCTTGGAAAGCTCGATGTACCAGTTGCAGAACTCGTTCCAGAAGAAGTTGTAGAGCTCGCGGGCGACCTCGCCAAAACGGTACTCCTCGATGCCATCGGTGATGAACTGCGCGAGCTTGGCCAAACTGCTGAACATCCAAGCATCCGCAGCAGTGGCGGCAGCGGGCTCGCCCGGCGTGTAGCCCTCGAGGTTCATGAGCGCAAAGCGGCTCGCGTTCCAGATCTTGGTGACAAAGGCACGTGCCGCCTCCGTGCGCGGGCTGTCGATGAGCTCCTTGGTCTTCTTATCGATGTTGGCATCGAACTTGACGTCCTGGTTGCCCGTCACGAGCGTGAGCAGGTTGTAGCGCATCGCATCGGCACCGTACATGTGGATGAGATCCATCGGGTCCACGCCGTTGCCCTTGGACTTGGACATGCGGCTGCCGTCCTTGGC